>JAGQPF010000730.1 GCA_020426845.1 Planctomycetales bacterium | reverse complement strand
TCCGGCGGGAGGTCCTCTTTATCAACGTTCATTCTTTGCGTCTTCGCGCCTTGGCGTGACCCGTGACGTAGCTTCTAGACGTTATCTCCCGGGCAGGATTTCTCACGGAGGCACGGAGACACGGAGGACTTGGGATTCGAGCTTCGTTTGGACATCTTCCGTATTCACCATGCCTTGTGACTCCAACACTCCGTGTCACTGTGTCTCTGTGAGAGAGATCATGAAGCGCGGTGCCGTTTGCACTCTTGAGCAGCATCGCGCGCATGGGCCTTGCCGAAGCGATCTCAAGCGTGGGCGGCACTACGATCTCAGAACGTCGCGCGGGCGGCGCCAAGTCCTTCCAGCTCAACTTCGACCGTGTCCCCGGCAGCGACCCACTTCGTCTGCACGACGCTGCCGAGCATGACGAGCCAGCCGGCGGGCAGGTCTTCGCCGCGACTGGAGAAGTCGTTGGCGATCCAAGCGAGCGCCTCGAGCGGGTGGCCGTTGATGATGTCTCGGCCATAGCCGGCGCCGACCTCTCTGCCGTTGATCCGCATCACGCCGCGCACATCGGCCAGGTCGAGCGACTGCCACCGGGTTTGAGGAGGCCCCAGCACAACGCCGGCGCCGAAAAAGTTGTCCGCGACCCAGGTCTTCCAGCCGGGAATTCGCCGAACAAAGTCCTCATAGCGATCGTCGACGATTTCAATCGCGGCATGCACGGACTCGACCGCGCGACTCACCGACGCCATGCTGTGCGGCGCGTCGGCGGCGCTCAGCTTGGCGTTCAAGACGGCCGCGATCTCGCACTCGACGCCAACGTGCAGAAAAGTGCCAAAGTCGAACCGGCCCTCCAGCTCGCGCACCGTGGATTGGAAAATGGCGCCGGAGCACGGATGGGTCATGCCCAAGTACTCTTGCATCACACGCGTGGTGCAGCCGATCTTCGAGCCGACAACAGCGCCCAGCCCCTCCTGCGTGAGTCGCCGATTCAAGGCGCGCTGCAACCGCATCGCGTCGGCCAGGTCACTCGGCGCGCAATGCGTAGGGAGCTCGCCGATCGCCACCGCCGCAGCGCCACGGCCTCGCCGCAGAATGGCAACGCCTTCTTCAATCGCTTCCGGAGACAGACTCACGTCGAAGACCCTCTACTTAGGGCCGTTCAGGGCATCAAACGGATCGGGTTTCGCTCCGCTCTTGTCTGCGGACTTGCCATCTGCGGACTTGCCATCTTTCGACTTGCCGGCCGTCGCGTCTTGCTTGGTCGCAACGGGCTTGGACCATCCTTTGAGCGGCTCCTTGGCGCGAACCGTGACCCGGCTGGCAATCGCTCGTCCCTTCATGCCTTTGGGATACCAGCCGTTGACTTCAACCGAGTCGCCGATCTTGGCCATTTGCAGTGTGGTCAATTCAACCGAGACGATCGCCTTCTCGGCCAGTTCGGCCTGGATGCGGGCGTTGGGTGTCGCGACGGAGATCGCCTGGCCCTTGATGCCGGCAATTTTGCCGACGACATCGGCGCTGATTGTCTGCTGCTTGACGGGCGCTTCTTCACGGCTGAACAAATTGGCGCCCGCACTGACGCCCTGATCGACTTTCACGCCCATTGCGAGATTGGGGCGCGCGTTGACCACCTTGACCGCCCCGATCGTCTCTTGGGGCTGACCCTTGGCGTCAAAACGCCCCGAGAATTGCACCAACATCCCGGCCTGAAGCCAGCTTGGCTCGGCCTCGGCGTAATACCAGACACTGTCGGGGCGAGCCTCCAATTTGACCAGCCATTCCTCCCCATCATCGGTGACCAGGTGAATCATGCCCGCGCCCATCGCCTTAATGCTGCCGGTGGCCTTCAGCGTCTCGCGGTTCGGATTCTGATTTTGATTTTGGGCGCTCGCCATTGTCGCAAGCACCGACGCCAGACAAAGTGCGAGAGCGGGAATTCGAGTGTGGATCATGGAATGTCGTTGGTGGAAGTGGCTGGCGGGTCCACCGGGCCTCACAAGGTCGCCTGCGATGGAGGCCCGAGCGTGTGGTTGACCGTGCCGGGACTTTTTATTTTGCCCCGGGAAGGGGGTTCTGGCAAACCGGCGGGGATGTGGTGTGGCTGTAAGTGATTTGGCTGAAACGGGATGCGATGCTCGTTTCGCACTGCGATCTGCCGTTGCCGTCGGGTCCCGAGGGCCGACGTGGTCCGGCAGTTCGATCCCTCGCTCACGCTTCGGGTTTCCTTGCTCGGTGGGCGGGGGTGATTCTCGGTGCCGATCCCTCGCTCACGCTTCGGGTTACCTTGTGTCGTTCCTAAGTGGTTACATTCATCATGTACGTTACCACGCATGCGGACTATTTCATGGCATTGCAGAACTTCATTGGTGGGCGCTGGCTCGATGCACGCTTCGACTCGGCTGGGCCCGTGCACAATCCGTCGACAGGGGAGGTGATCGCCGAGACGCCCTTCTGTGGCGCCGAGGCGGTGGACGAGGCGGCCCGCGCGGCACACCGAGCCTTTGCGACGTGGGGCCGCACGCCGGCTCCGCGCCGAGCGACGGTGATGTTCCGCTATCGCGAGCTGCTCGAGCAGCACTTTGACGAACTGGCTCGACTCATCACGCTCGAAAACGGCAAGACGCTGGAAGAAGCGCGAGGCGATGTCCGACGGGGCATCGAAGTGGTGGAGTTCGCCTGCGGCGTCGGCCATCTGCAAAAGGGGGAGAGCTTGCCGCAGATCGCCGAGCAGATCGACGCGGTCACCCACCGCGAGCCGCTGGGCGTCTGCGCCGGAATCACGCCGTTTAATTTTCCGGCGATGGTGCCGATGTGGATGTTCCCGATTGCCATCGCCTGCGGCAACACGTTTGTGCTCAAGCCCAGCGAGAAGGTGCCACAGACGGCCATGCGGCTCGCGGAGTTGCTGGCCGAAGCAGGTTTGCCCGACGGCGTGTTCAATCTGGTGCACGGCGGGGCCGAGGTGGTCGACGCGCTCTGCAGTCATCCGCTGGTCAAGGCGATCAGCTTCGTCGGCTCCTCGCGGGTCGCCTCGCATGTGTATCAGCTGGGAACGCGACATGGGAAACGAGTCCAGGCCGCCGGCGGCGCCAAGAACGTGTTGCTGGTGATGCCCGACGCCGAGCCCGATTCGACGCTGCGCGCGATCCTGGGCTCGGCTTACGGGTGCGCCGGGCAGCGTTGCATGGCGGGCTCGGTGCTGATGGCAGTGGGCCGCCAGACGGCCGACGAGTGGCGTGAGCGTGTCACAAACGCGGCGGGCCGCTATCGGATCGCCAACTCGCACGCGTGTGACGACGCGGAGATGGGGCCGGTGATTGACCGCGAGGCGCAGCGGCGCGTGCGGTCGTATCTCAGTCAGGCGGCCGAGGAGGGCGCCGAGGTCGCCTGCGACGAGAGCGCTCGCGGGCCGGCCGAGGGCTTCTTTGTCGGCCCTGCGCTGGTCGACCACGTCGCCCCCACCATGCGGTTGTTTCGCGACGAAATCTTCGGGCCGGTGTTGTCGCTGGTCCGCCCCGGTTCGCTGGCCGAGGCGATTGCCACCATGAATGAGCTGTCGTTTGGCAACGGCGCGACGATTTTCACCTCCAGCGGCGCCGCAGCTCGGCAGTTCGTCCAGGAGATGCAGGCCGGCATGATCGGTGTCAACGTCGGCGTCCCGGCGCCCATCTCGCAATTCAGCTTCTCCGGGTGGAACGACAGCTTCTTCGGCGACTTGCACGTGCAAGGCATCGAGGGCGTCCAGTTCTACACACGGCAGAAGTGCGTCCTGTCACGCTGGGACGACAGCTACGTTCGCGCGCAGGGCTGGTAAGGCAGTGGAGTGACGATGCACTGTCACCATAGATGCTGGTTGGATGCGGGTTTCTCCAGCGCGTCAACTCCACGCGCAGAGCTCGTCGACGTAGCGTGCCGAGCCATCGCGAAGCCAGCCGTCGAGCTGAGCTTGCTCTTTGAGTTGCTGGCCGCGGCGCTGGTCAACGACGACAAACCCCGAGCGAATATCCGCCAACGCCGACATGTCGCCCCAAAGTTTTTCGAACTGCGAGACGGGATAGATGTCCTCTTGCCCGTTGCCCCAGCGCTTCTTGACATCCTTGAGCGTGATGTAGGTCGGCATCCGGTAGCTCATCTCCCGGACGGCCTTTTCGATGGCGCCCTGGTGGGACAGATCGCCGCGAGTCAGGCCAAAGGCCGACAATAGCCGGTCGATGTGGATCCAAGTGGTCATCGAGTTGTAGTAGGACAATTGGAACTCATCCCGCTCGCTCGGCATCGCCAGGCCTTCCAGCAGCCGAGGGCGTCCGTTGACGCGGGCCAGGCCGCCGCCGCGATCCTCCAGGCGCCGCGTGATCACCTCGAACGTGAGACCGTTCTCCTCGGCCATGTGCAAGCCCAGCAGCGCGGGGTCGACGTCGGCGCCCAGGGTGTCGATGTTGTGCAGCATCAGGTGCTCGAGCTGCGGCTGGTCCTCCAGCAGCCGAGCCAGTGTGCCGTTGCGCAGCAGGTTGGGCACCTCGTACCAGTGGCCCACCGGGTGCAGGCATTGTGACGGATGGTTGTCACGGTAGTCGCTGCCCTCGCCCGACTGTCGAGCCCATTGGATGAGCGCCGCCCGCACGCTGGCGCGGACCTTCTCCTGTTGCTCATCCAGTTGCTGTTGTGCGAGCTCCTCCCAGGCGAATCGCAGGTCGCGGACCATCGGGATCATCCGCAGTCCGACATAGCGTCCCGGCGACAGCAACACCTGCCCCGGATAGCCGTAGTTGCCTGCTTGCTCCAGATGCGCTCGAATCGGCTCGTGGGTCATGTAGCCGGTGGTGATGACGTGCGGGAAATACGCGCCCGCTTCGTCACCGATGCGACGGCTCTTCGCCAAATGCGTCTCGAGGAAGCTGCGATGGCGGCCGGCAAACTCGCAGAATGGATGCAATCCTTTGACCACGCCGGCGCCTTCGGTCCAGCGGCTGCCGACGCCGGCCGCCAAGGTCACGACCGCCACCCTGCCCTCCACCAACGCCTCTTGCCCCGCCAGCCGATAGCGCGCATCGAGCTCGCTTCTGGCATCGATCACATCCTCCGGACGCACGTCTTCAATGGTCGTGTTTCGCGGCAGGCGATTTTGCGCGAGACTGTATCGCCCCGATCGCAGGTCGGCGCGAATTTGCTCGTGTTGCTCGCGATCGAGACTTCGATCCAGCAACTGGTCCAACGACTGCTCCTCTCCGCCAGCGCCGGCGCCAGCGGGCAGGATGCTTTCGATCAGTCGGCGATACTCGCTCATCCGCTCCGCTGACTGCAGCGCTGCGCCCAGCTCTCGCAACTCGGCGCGAGTCGTCGACGACAGCTCGTGCGTCGGACGCTTGAGCCATTGCGGCGCCAGCAGCGCGTAATACTCTTGCGGCATGGGCGTGCGCTCGCGGCGCAACTCGGCCCAGGTGCCGCGGTCGTTGATCTCAAAGTCGTAGACGACCGGGTCCATGGCGAACGGCAGCCGCGACTCCATCTGTTGTTTCGTGCGTAGCAGCTCTTGTTGCAGCCAATCCTGTGCCTCGGGCTTGACGGCGGGATCGAAGATGAACCCCATGCCGCCGCCCGACATGCCGCCGAGCATCCAAAAGCCCCAAAATTGCTCGCCGAAACGTTGTTCGGCCGCCTCGACCAAGCGATTGGTGAACAGATTCGTGCACCACGGAATGATCTTTTGCAGCGGCCCGTAGAAGTTGCGATGCGTGAGCCGGCCGATCTCGCGAATGTCGCCCGCCCGCAGCGCGTCGGCGATGCCGCCGAGAATCTCGATCGCCTCCCGTCGCGCCTCCCATTCGACGGGCGAGCGGAGCAAGTACTTCTCGGTGACCATCTCCAGGATCGGTCCGACGTTTTGAGCCATGCCGCCATGCACCAGCACCAGACTGTCCTGCAGCGCCTTGCGGGTCGCTGGACTGACTTCGTCGTGGCCGAACACGGTATGACGCGGCAACAGCCGGCCACGGCTGACGCCCAACTCGGGGTCGCCCTGCTCGGCCGCTTTGCCCTCGATCAACTTGATGCCCGGCCAGACGCCGCCGGAGTCCTGCCAGCCGCCGCCCGAGCCGCCGATCCACTCGCCCAAGATGGCTCGCGCCGCGATCAAGCGGCGATCGGCCTCGGATTGGTCGCCGATTAGCGAAGCGACCTGCCCCGTGGCGCGCATGCAGACCGAGATGAGCGAGCCAAGCAAGTTCGTGGAGACGGCGAGTCGCGAGCCCTTCGGAATATCATTGACCTTGCTGACCAGCTCGAGGCCCCGCCCTTGCCCGACGAGCTGCTGCAACAAAGATTCGATTCCCAGCCCGCAGCCTTCCATGCCGGGAGGCACCAGGCCCGAGGCGATCACGGCCGCCTTGAGCAATCCCAGGTAGTCGCGTGCGAAGTCGAACACCTCGCCGATCGTCCGCACATCGGCGGCGGCCTGCAGATCGACGCTCACCAGTCGCAGCACCGGCTCGTCAATCACACGAAAATAGCATTCGATCGGCGGTCGCGGTTGGTCGTCGCGACCGCGGACGCCGAGATTGATGGACGCGTTGATTACCTTGGCGCCGGCGGGAAAGTCCATGCCGAGAAAAAAGATGTCACTCCAGCCGCTATGGGAAAAGTCCATTCGCACGGCCGTCCGCTCGACCATCGTCGGGGCGAGCCCGTGTTCGTCTCGCTCAAGCAGCTCGCCGCGAATTCGCAAGGGATGATCGGCCGGGTGTCCCGTGCGAAACATCCACTGGTTTCCACGCACGGTGCGGACGCTCTTGCGGACCTGATTGGCCAGCGTTTGAAACGCCAAGTCGCGATAGGCGTGCGCCAGCGCGCTGGACAGCCCGTCGCTGAAGCCGCACGACTGTTGTTCGAGCAACAGTGAGTCGAGCGCCTCGATGAATCGGCGGTCCAGCAGATGCTCGTAGCTGCCGAACGGAATTTTTCCGGGCCGCTGTTGCCCCAGCGCCTTGGGAATGTGAAAGCGATGGATGGCCGAGAGAAAGAACAACGCTCGGACGCGATGGTAGAGGTTGTCGGTCCGGCGCCAAAATGCGTCAAGCGCCGTCAGATGCTGCTCCAGCTGCGCAAGCGACTTGGCCGCGCACACTTCGTCGAGCGACCGATTGCGAGTCGCATCGTCGTCGGCAACGATGATTTGCACCAGCGGGTCCTGCCCCGCATCGTCCCAGCGCGATCCGCCCAGCCGTGGCGAGTCCTGGTTATCCGTGCTCATGACGTCGCCACCTCGCGATGAGAGGCCACCAGCTCCAACAGCTGTGTCAGAATGTCGTCACGGTCCTTGCCCGACAGCGCCAGAGCGAGCTGCGACATCAGCAGGCCGTACTTGACGCCGATGTTGAAGCGTTTGCCTTCGATCTCGGCCGCCAGATATCGTTCTCGCTCGGCGAGCCGGTTCAGCGCGGGTGAGAGAGAGATGTTCTGGCCAGTCTGCTCCGCTTGGCCGAGTTGTTCTCGCAACAGCTCCATGACCGTAGGCGTCAGCACATGCAAGCCGAACAGGCAAAGGTAGTGGCTGGATCGCAGTCCGGCGACAACCAACTCCTGCTCGGCGAACGTGGGCGTCGGCTTTTCGATGACTTTGGTGATTTCATAAAGGCCGGGGCTGTGAGCAACTCGCACACCGCCGACGGTTCCGAACAGGTGCAGCTGGTGCTCCCGAGTCGACTGCACCGCCGACACCGCGCAGTCCTCGGCTTGGGCAAGCTGGATGAGCTGCTGAGCGCAGCCAAGCTCGTTGCCGCTGATGTACAGGTGGTCGCCGACGAGGTGCAGAAACGGCTCGTCCTCCACAAATCCGGCCGCCCGGAGCAGGGCGTCGCCGTATCCGCGCGGGCTGTCTTGTTCGACGAACGTCAGGTGGCCCGAGTGCTCGCAGGCCGCCTGGCGATACCGAGGGGCATCACCGGGGCAGATGACGATGCAGATTTCTCGGATGCCCGCCGCAACGGCTTCGTCCAGGATCAGCTGCAAGGCGGTTTTGGGCTGTCCGTCGCGATCCACAATGTTCTGCAGTGGAAGCGAACGCTGACCGGGCGAAGCGGCGGTAATGACGGCTTTTTGAACTCTCATGGAGGCAGCAAGTGAACGTAGCGGTTGGGCGGAGGGGTGATTTCGCGTGCAGGATGCTCTTTTCATCCTGATGCCGCAGGGGCAGAAAAGCAACGCTAGGGGGCGCCGGCCCGTCAGCTTCGCCCACGCACGAGACGGAAATGCCGCTTGTGCGGTTTTCGAAGGAGGTGTCCGCAGAAAGTTCGCTCCGGGATTGGGTTTGCCGATTCTGTCGGTTTGCCTAGAATTTCCGGGAATGAGCACCAGTGTGGAGGGGAATCGCGGCTTGGAAGCTCTGCGGGAGTTTCCGGCCGAGCTGCAGGGAGCCCCTGAGTTCATCGAGGCGCTGCGACGTTTGACGACCGAACGTCAGGCAGACTTCGATGGAGTCAGCGGGGGCGCGCGTGCGCTGTTGGCAGCCGCTCTCGCGCCATTGTGCCCCGGCGTGCTGGTGGTGCTCTGTCCTCAGGACGCCGTGGCCGCCGATGTGCACGAGGACTGGCGACTATTCGGATCCGATGCCGCCGTCCTGTTCCCGGCCTGGCAAACCGAGCGGGTGCCCGAACTACACGATGACATCTATGGAGAGCGGCTGCGGGGACTGAAGCGGCTGTTGGCGCCGAGCCCTCCCCAGACACTCTTCACCAGTCTCCGCGCCTTGCGTCAGCCCACGCCGTCTCGCGAAATGCTGGCCGGCGGCACACGACGACTGCGGACGGGCGAAACGCTGGATGTGGACGAGCTGGCCGTGTGGCTCGTCGAGCACCGGTTCCATCGCACCAGCGCAGTGGCGATGCCGGGCGAGTTCTCGCACCGCGGCGGCATCCTCGACATTTTTGCGCCCGAATGGAACTACCCCGTGCGCATCGATTTCTGGGACACCCAGATCGAGTCGATGCGCCGATTTGACCCGGAGACGCAACGCAGCATCGAGTCGGTGGAAGAGGCGGAGTTCAGCGTGCTCCGGCATGGGCAAGATCCCGGCGGACTGGTGTTGGATTACCTGCCCGAGTCGAGCTGGGTGCTGTGGCTGGAGCCGCATCGACACGACCTGCCCGCCGACGCGTTGGAAGCTGCCTCGCTCGCCGCCGCCTCGCTGGCCACAACAGCCGTGTTGCCGGCGGATGAGTCGATCGCGGATCTGCCCGACGGGGCGGCCCGCGAGTTGGCTGCCGAACAGGATGACGGCATTCGCCGGCACCATCAAGCGATGCAGGCCATGGGTCGCTTTGCCGTGGCGACAGCCTCGGCGGTCTCGGAGGCCGCCGGAGTGCGGATGCCGTTTGACAGCGTCGAACAGTTCAGCGGCGATGTGCAACGCGTTCGCGAAGAGCTGGACGCGCTCGCCAGCCAAGATGAAGTGATTCTGCTATCCGACACCGACGCCGAGACAGTGCGGCTTCGCGAGCTGCTTGCCGACAGCCAGCTCATGCAGCGCGGCGGCCTGCAGCTGGCGCGAGGCAACTTGAGCGCCGGATTTCGGCTGCGGCTCGGCGATCGCCGGATGATTCTGCTCTCCAGCCGCGAGCTGTTTCTTCGCGCGAGACTGCTGCGTGGCAAAGCGCGGCGCCATCTCGGCAAGGCGATCGACTCGTTCATGGACCTGCGCGAGGGCGACTTGGTCGTGCATCTCGCACATGGGATCGCACGCTATCGCGGCCTGGAGCTGCTCGATCGCGACGGGCGGCTCGAGGAGCATATGCAGCTGGAGTTCGATGGTCGCGCCAAAGTGTATGTGCCGGTCGACCGCATCGGGCTCGTGCAAAAGTACATTGGCGGCTCGAAGACTCGGCCGCGGCTGTCCAAGATCGGCGGCAAACAGTGGGTGCGGCAGAAGAAGGCCGCCGAGTCCGCTGTCCTGGATATGGCAGCCGATATGCTCGAGCTGCAGGCCAATCGCAGCGCCAAGCCGGGCATCGCCTTTCAGCTCGACTCGATCTGGCAGCAGGAGTTTGAGGCTTCGTTTCCCTACGACGAGACTCCGGACCAGCTCGGCGCACTGGAGGCGATTCGCGGCGACATGCAGAAGGCCGAGCCGATGGACCGGCTGCTCTGCGGCGACGTGGGCTTCGGCAAGACCGAGGTGGCGATGCGGGCCGCGTTCAAGGCCGTCGACAACGGCTACCAGGTCGCGGTGCTGGTGCCCACCACTATCCTGGCCGAGCAACACTATCGCACCTTTACCGAACGTATGGCGGCGTTCCCGTTTCGCATCGCACGGCTCAGCCGGTTCGGCGGCGCGAAACAACAACGCGAGGTCATCAAGGGGCTGAAGGAAGGCCAAGTCGACATCGTCATTGGCACGCACCGCGTCGCCTCCAAGGATGTGCAGTTCCAAAACCTGGGGCTGGTGGTGATCGACGAGGAACAGCGATTCGGCGTCGACGTAAAGGAGCGACTAAAGTCGTTCCGCAGCCAGGTCGACGTGCTGACGCTGTCGGCCACGCCGATTCCGCGAACCCTGCACATGTCGCTGGTCGGCGTCCGCGACATCTCGAACTTGGAGACCGCGCCGGAAGAGCGAATCGCCGTGGAAACGAAGGTCTCCCGGTTCAGCGACCAATTGATCCGCGACGCGATCATGCGCGAGCTACAGCGCGACGGACAAATCTACTTCGTCCACAACCGAGTGCACGACATTCAGGTCACCGCCGCCAAGCTGGCCCGCATCGCCCCCGAGGCGCGAATCGGCATCGCTCACGGGCAGATGCACGAGGACGATCTCGAGCACGTGATGATGGGCTTCATCCATCACGACTTCGATCTGCTGCTGGCGACGACGATCGTCGAAAGCGGGCTGGACATCCCAAACGCGAACACGATCTTCATTGATCAATCCGACAACTACGGCCTTGCCGATTTGCATCAGCTACGAGGACGCGTCGGACGCTATAAGAACAAGGCGTACTGCTATCTGCTGATCGATCCGCGGAAAACGCTGACCCCCAACGCGGCGCGGCGATTGAGGGCGATTGAGGAGTTTAGCGAAATGGGGGCGGGCTTCGCGATTTCGATGCGGGACCTGGAGATCCGCGGGGCCGGCAATCTACTGGGGACTCAGCAAAGCGGCCACATCGCCGCAGTTGGCTACGAGCTGTATTGCCAGCTGCTCGAGACCGCCGTGCGAAAGCTCAAGAACAAGCCGCTTGATATCGCCTTGGATACGGAAATCGAGCTGCCCGGCGAGGCGCATCTGCCCGACGACTACGTCGACGACATGCGACTCAAAATTGACCTCTATCGCCGTTTGTCCCGAATCAACGCGTTTCCGCAATTGGACGAGTTCTTGCGGGAATTGACCGATCGATTCGGCCCGCCGCCCCCGGCGGCCATGCGGATGCTCGAAAAGGCCGAGCTGCGTTTGGAGGCGGCCTTGTGGCAG
The DNA here is from genome assembly GCA_020426845.1 of Planctomycetales bacterium. Taxonomy (GTDB): domain Bacteria; phylum Planctomycetota; class Planctomycetia; order Pirellulales; family Pirellulaceae; genus JAGQPF01. The sequence continues at coordinate 6,553 of JAGQPF010000730.1, read as the reverse complement.
CTGAGCAAAATCACGCTCGAAAATGATTTTCTGGTGTTTCGGTATCGGGACCGCCATCGTCTGGAGCAACTGGTTCGCAAGCACCGCGGAAAGTTCCGCATCGTCGACGAGGCGAACGCCTGCTATCCGCTGGACGAGAATCAAATGGCGCCCCGGGAAGTGCTCCGGGTGGCAAAATCGGTCTTGCGGCTCGCTTAGCTGGCTGCCTATAGTCCGCCGCGAATGACTGCGTCCGCAACCAGCGCGAACCAGCGCAGGGTTGTTGCGTAGTTATACGACGATATCGAATGGATTCTGTCGGGAGACTGGCGAGTGGAAAGCTCGTATCAACAACAGGGCAGGAAATGGGTCCGGGCATGGATTTGCCTGGCTGCCTGCTGGGCGGTTGCTCCGCCGGCATCGGCGCAGCCCGCGTCCGCGCCACCTCGGTTGGATCTTCAATATCCCGGCGGGGCCGGCGCCGCCGTATCGCCCTACACAAACGGCCCGACCGCATCGATGCCCGTGCCGGTGTCGTTTCCCGCTCAGGCCTCGGCTGCGCCCCGCAACCCTTACGAGTCGCCGCTGCCGGCCTCTCCTGCTCCGCAATACACTGCACCGCAATACACTTCACCGCAATACACGGCTCCGCAATACACGGCTCCGCAATACGCTGCACCGCCGCAATACGCTGCACCGCCGCAATACACGGCACCGCCGCAATACACTGCACCGCAATACACTGCACCGCAATACACGTCGCAAGTTGCCCCACTGTTGCCGGCTTCTCCGGGTCCATTTCAGCCAGGCACGACGGGAGGCACTCTGCCGCTGGACGTCGGGGGAGGCGGGCCTGCTGCGCCACTGCCCAACAACGTGAACCCCTACGCGGCGACTAGTCAGGAAGCGTTCAACGTCGATGCGCCGATGGGCGCGCCACCCAAGGTTGCGCCGCAGCCGGGCGGTGCACCCTATGTGCAGCCCTACTCGCCGCCCTACGCGCAGCAAACACTGCAAACGCAGCAAACGGTTCCTCAGCCATCCTTGAATGGGCCCTACCCAAACGCTCCGGCGCCCGCACCGATGCAGTTCGGTCCGTCGCCCAATCCCCAGGATTATCCATCGCCGTACACAACTCAATCCACGCTTCCCGGCGCTCCGGCACAGCTTGATCCCCGTGTGGCGCGCAGCCAGCCGGCGGCGCCACCGTTGGACAGCGCTCCGCGGACTCAAGTGATGGGGCGGCCACCGCTTGAGGAATTTGAGCCCGCTCGGATTCTGGCCCGCGTGAACGGCGCGCCGATTCTCGAGGGAGACATCATCGGGATGGTCAATCAGATCCTGCTGCCGAAGAAGGACGAGTTGCCGCCCGACGAGTTGGAAAAAGGCAAGTTGATGCTGACGCAGAAGTTTCTGCGCAACGCCATCGAAATGAAAATGCTCTACGAGCGATTTTTGCAGACCGTGCCCAAGGACAAACGCGAGCAAGCGCTTAGCACGGCTTGGGAGCAGATCGGCAAGCAGTTCACTCAGGAGGAGCTGCCGAAGCTCATGGAGCAGGCGAAGGTCAAGACCCCGCAGGAGCTCGACGCGAAACTGCGGGTCTACGGCCACTCATTGGCCAAGCAACGCCGCATCTTCGGCGAGCGTCAGCTCGGCACGTACATTCTGTTGCAAAATGTCGACCGCCGACCGGAGGTCACCTACGACGAGATGATCGAGTACTTCCGGCTCCATGAAGACGAGTTTTCGTTCAAGGCACGGGCGCGTTGGGAGCAGCTGAGCATCATGTTTTCCAAGCACCCCGATCGCAACGAGGCGCGAGGCCTGATCGGGCAGCTCGGCGACGCGGTTTTCTACGGCACACCGTTCGCCGCCGTGGCGAAGAAGGGCAGCGAGGGATATCGAGCGAGCGAAGGCGGCCTGAACGACTGGGTGCAGCAGGGCAGCCTGAGCTCCAAGCCGCTAGATGAAGCGTTGTTCACACTGCCGCTGAATCGGCTAAGCCAGATCATTGAGGACAACGAGGGCTACCACATCATCCGAGTGGTCGAACGCGAGGACGCTGGAAAACGTCCCTTCACCGAGGCGCAGCTCGAAATCAAGGAGAAGATCCAGAAAGAAAAACGCGAAGTGCAGATTCGCGAGTTTCTGGAAAAAGTGCGGGCGGAGACGTTGGTCACGACGATCTTCGACGACGAGCCGGCCGGGCCGCTCATGGAGCGGGAGTGAGTCGCTTGACGCATTGGACCGGGGCGAGGTAGCTTGACTCGTTGGGTCTAACAGCTTGTTGCAAACCAGCCGCCAAAGCGGTCGTTGAATTTGCAACCGGCCGCCAACATTTCGTCGAGCCTCACGATGCCTCAGAATTCCGATGCCGAGCAGTTGTTGATCGACCGCATTCGGTCGGGCGACACCGACGCCTGGAGCGACTTGATCGCCAAATACGAAGGCCGGTTGTTGGCGTTTGTGGAGAGCCGCCTTTCGGCGCGGTCCGCTGCCGAGGACATCGTGCAGGAGTCGTTCATCGGCTTCTTGAACAGCTTGCCCAACTACGATGGCCGGCGGTCCTTGGAGAGCTACTTGTTCTCCATTTGCGCGCACAAGCTGACGGACTTCCTGCGTCGCGAGGGGCGTCGCCCGGCGATTCCGCTGGTATCCAGCCGTGACTCCGGCGAGTGGCAGCTGCCCGGCTCGGCTCGCGAGGCCAGCAGCATCGCCCGCAGCGGCGAGCGCAGAAACCTCGAGGAGCGAGCGATCCACACAGCGCTGGTGGAGCAGACCGAACGCTGGCGCGAGCGTGGCGACTGGACCAAGCTGATGTGCATCGAGCTGCTGTTCGTGCGCGGCTGGGCCAACAAGGAGGTCGCCACCGAGCTCGACATCACCGAGCAGCAAGTGGCCAACTTCAAGTTCGACTTTCTCGCTCGCACTCGCGCCATCGTCCGGCGGCAAGGATTGTCCGAAGACATCTTTCCCGAGTTGGGCGCCAGCTGAACCACCTAAGTGCTCACATGGAAGGCTGAAGGCCTTCATCATCGCCCGGGGCAACGCCCCGGGTGGGTCGTTAAGGACTCACATGGAAGGCTGAAGGCCTTCATCAACGTAGCCTGGCGAACGCCCCAGGTGAGTCGTTAAGGACTCACATGGAAGGCTGAAGGCCTTCAACAACGTAGCCCGGGGCAACGCCCCGGGTGGGTTGTCGCATTGCCACACAACAGAGTCGCCCGATCGGCAACCTCGTGGGGCTTCGGGAATCCACGGGCTTGCGCGGCTTGCGCCCGTGGCTACCATCTGCCGCCCCTGCCGGGGCTGGAGCGTGACCGGCTAGGTCACGTTGTCGAGAAACGCCCCAGGGCATGCGTTGCTGCTCTGCTCATCATTCCTCGCTCTTACCGCCTAACTCAAACTCAATTCTCCGCGTTTCGCGCACGATGTCGCGCCGTGTTCCGCCTATTCAAAACGCAGCACTCGCTCGTGCTTCGAATTGACGATTCGCACTTGCTTCGCCCCCAACATCGTCAACCGGTCTTGAAGCATCACTCCCTCCGGACCTTCGACGTCAATGATGATGTCTCCGGCGGACACGCCTTGACGATGGGCCCTGCCTTGCCCCTGAACCGCCGTTATCAAGAGCCCCTTCTGCGCCGATTGCACTTTCATTCCATAAAGGTCGGAAGGATCGCTGGCCTTGTAGTTCTCCGAGCGAGAAAGGCACATCCGCTTGTTGGGCATGTCGAAACAAACTCGAAATCGAGCGAGAAAGCCAGCGCCGATGAGTTGCTTGCCGGATGTTGGCTCCAATAAGACGCTCGGCACCACGTCTTTCCCAACCTGTATGTCAACGGGGATGCGCCACTCGGACTGTTGCGGACGATTGATTGCCCCAGAGAGGTGGCACCCCGTGTCGATGAGAAAGGACTCCTCACGGCCGTTTACGAGGAACTTGGCAGAACAGACATTTTCCTCAAGGGAAAGCGGGATCACGTAGTCCCACTTGTCCGGATCAGGTGCATCTTTCATGAATGCCAAGCGATTCGCCGCGTAGTCCAGCTCAAACACCTGGTTTTTCAGGCAATCCACTCCGAGCATGCCCTTGAATGGGTAGTTTGGATGCCTGAACTCGTCGAAGTTCATTAGGTAAACGAATTCAGAGCGGAGCATGGTAAAGCCTCCAGCCTTGATCGTTGGGGCTGCCACTTTTCCAGCGGACACAGCCGAATCGTGCAGTTCGATTTTGGCGACATCCACGACATCCGGTAGCAGATGTGCGAAGGCTGTGTGGAAAGACGAAACCGTTGAGCCCGTGTCCACAATGGCAGAACATGGCAGAGCTCCGAACCGCACACGGGAAATGGGTTGTGTCCCATGCATGCGGGAAGCCTGATCCTCTCTGTCCGCTGCATACTGAGTCAGCAACACAGAAATCACGTCCGTTGTTTGCAAAGGCTGGGCACCCACCGCGCTAAGCCGGCAAAACCAAATCCTCTCCAGCCAAGGCAGCGTGTCGATTGATTTGTTGCCGGCACGCGCCAAGAATCTCTCTAAGAATCGATGAAGTCCGGGATCCTTTTCGGAAGCTAGATACATTCCCAAGGCGCAGTTTTCGACGACGCCGTCGGATCGCAGTTTGTATGCTGCCTCGAGATTTTCTTTGGCGAGATTCGGGTACCCCATTAGCATTTGAAGAAAGCCGCAATATACATGGGCCAGTGAGTCTTCCGGATGCGACTTCTGGCGATCTCTCGCAAGATCGAATGCACAGTTGGTCTGAATGGTGGACAGGTGCCACTCGATGACTCCAATCCACTTCGGCACCGAATCGGCGGCAGTTGCAGATTGCGACGAGACGCCAAGTCCCAAGATGAAGACGACAGAGATGCACCTACTCGAAACCCGCATCCATCACTCCCTTGAAAATGAAGTGTTTGCTTCTCCGAAGCGAAGAAGGTCCTCGACCGTCAGGCCGTCCTGCCAGGCGTCCATGAGTTGGCGAATCCGGTCGGCCTTCACGCCGTGATGGGAGTCGCTTAACTGCGCCAGCTTGTCTGCCCAAGCGTCCAGAATCGGCTTCGTGATCTCTTTGTATCGCAACAGAACGCGGATTTCCTGCCACCAGTCGGAGTCCGGCTCTTTGAGCTGCACTTCGTAGCCGTTGTCCAACGCGTGCCGGGCGTATTGATAAGACTCTGTGGATAAGCCGTTTCCCCGATCAACCACGATCGGCGTCCGCTGTGCAGCCACTGCCTGGCGAAACTGCTCCAAGTTCCACCGGCGCGCCTCCGCCAGGATTTGTTCGTCCGTCATGTCCGCGAAACGAGGTTCGTCGCCTTCGCATTGGAAATAGGCGTCCGTCTCCAAGATCACTCCCTCGCTACCGGCCAGGCGCCTCGCGAGGTGACTTTTGCCGCAGGAGGGCAGCCCTCTCATCAGGTATACGACTTTTTCGGGCAAGGCCCCCTCCTTTGGGATCAAGTATGGTCGAACCTCCATCGCAGGCGACCCTTGTGAGGCACGGTCGACCGGCCCGCCCGCATGCCCGCGTTCGACGTGTCCGAAGGCTCAGATTGCCCGGCGTTCCCGTTTCATACTAAGATAAGCCTGCCTTGGCGGCGACGTCTTTCTCCCGCCACGTCGTCAGGGTGAATTGGGTGTTCGTTTTGCCGCAACTGACAAGAATAGCAAAACGCCGCCGTCCGTGATTTGTCTGCCACAACCGGGCAACCTGCGGCGCCTTCTTCTCCACCTCTCTTGGAAAGACCTCGATGAAGCGTCGTCATTCGCGAACCGCCTTTTTAGAGACATTGGAGCAGCGCATCGTCTTTGATGGCACTCTTTCAGCGATTGTGGTCGATGGCACGCTCGTCGTGAGTGGTGACGCGGCTGACAACGGCTTTGAAATACGCCAAGTGATATCGCCCGGAGGGCGTGCGACCCTCCAGAGCTCTTTCGTGATTGCTCCGGATTCGACAACTTCTGTCAACGGGCTGCGGCCGGGACAATCCTATCGAGTCAATGGCGTTGACGCGGGACTCGTGATCGATGCGGGAGCTGGGGACGACGAGATTCTCGTTCGTGGAATCAAGGGCAAGCCGATTGCGCAATTGTCGATTGAAACCGGCGCGGGGGATGATCAGGTTGCCGTGGGGGCCCTGCGAGTCTCCGGCGCGATTCGTCTGTCGAATGAAGACGGAGTGGATCGTCGGCGCATGTCCGACGTCGACGCGGACGGGGCACTGAGCATCTCGGGAGGCGGAGCGGTGCAACTCTCGCGAGTTGCTGCCGACTCGGCCGAAATCCAACTTGAGGCGCGCGGCGGCAATGCTCGCTCGTCGGTGCGAATGTCCGACATGGATTTGGACGGACGCCTGGATGTGGTGCTCGTGGGAGCGTCCATGTCCGCGAGTAGGCTCACGGCCGGCGAGGCCACGGTTCAGTTGTTGGCCGACAAGAGCGGCATCGGCGAAGGCTCGTCGCTCGACATGTCCGATGCGGACTTGGGAGGAGACTTGTGCATCGTCGGCGGTGACGCAGGAGCGGTGCACCGCTCGCGGATCGCTGACCAGACCGTTGA
>JAGQPF010000729.1 GCA_020426845.1 Planctomycetales bacterium | reverse complement strand
GAGTTGCTGCATCGAGAGCAGTCGGATCGCAGCCGCGAGGCGCTGGATTTGGTCGAGTCGGCGTTGAACCGTCTGAACCTGGAGTTCTATCGCCGACTCACGCCACGCCCCCTGCGACGTCCGCCGCTGACGGAGTCTCGACGTGTGGCCATTGCCGGGGAGCCCGGAGCGCGCGTCACGGCGCTCGGATCTTTGGTGCCGCTGATCTTAATCATGATGACCGTCACGGGCGCCGTGTACCCGTCGATTGACCTGACGGCGGGCGAGCGCGAGCGATCCACCATGGAGACGCTGCTTGCCGCCCCGGTCTCCCGGTTCCGGGTGCTGATCGCCAAGTACGTGGCAGTGGTCACCGTCGCATTGCTGACTGCGACCGTGAATTTGGGAGCGATGACCGCGACGGTGTACGCCGGCGGCCTTTCGGAGCTGGTGTTTGGCAAGTCGGGACTGGACCTGCAAACCATCATGGCGGTATTCGCGCTGCTGGTGATCTTCGCAGCGTTCTTCTCGGCAGTGTTGCTAATGATCACTAGCACGGCGCGATCGTTCAAGGAGGCGCAGGCCTACCTGATCCCGCTGATGCTTGTCTCACTGGGGCCGGGATTGATCAGCTTACTTCCCGATATCGAGCTGCAGTCTTGGCTCGCCGCGGCGCCGTTGATCAATGTGGTTCTGCTGGCTCGCGACTTGTTTCAAGGCGCCCCGCTGCGCTGGCCGGCGTTGGTGGCCCTGGGGTCGACGGTCGTCTACGCGACGTTGGCCTTGGCCGCCGCCGCTCAGGTGTTCGGCAAGGACGCAGTCTCACAGGCGCCCAGCACATCGTTGCGCGGCAAAGGCGGGATTGCCACCGCGCCTTCGCCCCGCGGCGCCATGTTGACGCTGGTCTTGCTCAGCCCGCTTTACTACTGGGTGGGCGGATTGGTTTACCAGATTGCGTTTCGCTCGCAGAGCTCGCAGTTGGTCTTCTCGGCGTTGGCCACTGCGATCCTATTTGCCGGCGTTCCGATGCTGGCCTGCGGCGTTGAACGAGTGCGGCTTGCGCCCGGATTCCGTTTGCGGCGCCCACCGCTGGTAAGTTTGCCCGCCGCGGTGCTGCTCGGTCTGTCGATTTGGCCGTTTGCCCATCAGCTCGTGCTGCTCGGCCAGCAGCTCGGCATGTACGACCTGAGTATCGCTCGGTTGGAGCAAGTTCGCGCGCATTTATCGGCCTGGCGCGCCTTGCCGTTGCCACTGTTGCTTGCCACGCTGGCCGCCGCTCCGGCACTGTTCGAGGAGCTGTTTTTCCGTGGTTTCTTGTTCCGCGCATTGGAGCGAAAGTGGAGCGCCAGGAGCACGGTGCTGGTCACTGCCGTGCTGTTTGGCGGATTCCACGTGGTGTCAGGGCGCCTGCTGACTCCTGAGCGATTCATGCCGAGCACGCTGATTGGCTTGTTTCTCGGCTTCCTTGCCTGGCGAACCCGGAGCGTCTGGCCAGGTGTGCTGGCGCACTTCTGCAACAACGCCGTGCTGTTGTCGATGGCGTACTACAAGGACGAGCTGATGCAATCGGGCATCGATGTCCAGCAGCAGCAATCGCTCCCCGGCCACTGGCTCCTCGCTGCGATCATTGCTTGCGCGGTTGGCGTCGGCTTGCTCCTGCTGGTCCGCCGGCCGGCGGAGGATCCCAAGCCGTAGTCCGGTGCCGAGGGTGCCAAAAGCCGCACAAGGAGCCCGACTAGCCCACGGGCATCCGTTATCAACGATCGCGCGAACCTCATTGGACGGCAACGTGTCTTGGTGTCGACTTCCGCACGATTGCAGTCTCAGGGAGTTCGTTGGAAGTCCGCTTTGAACTTCAGGTTGAAATTGCGAGTCCGTCGCGCCTCACAAGGAACCCCGAAGCGTAAGCGAGGGATCGGAATTGCGAGTCGGATTTCAACTTATTTCGTCGAATCGAATTGCCAGAATTGCCATATCGGTAACATCATGTGCGTCCACGTTTACGGCTCATCTTCATCTTCATCAGACTCATCGGTCGCCGGTGAGACGGGAGCGGTGACTGCCTGAAACGAATGGGACCATCAGTTGCCCAAGCCCGTCCGGCCACGTTGCCCGACGGGCTTTTTTCGTTGGATGCGAGCGAACGACCGCATCGCCTTGGAACTTTACTTTGCCGGTTTGCTGCTCTGGTGATGCATGGGCACAAAAAGGCCAGCAAGGCTGCTCACCTTGCCGGCTGGTCAGCGAATTCGGCCACCATTCCGATTGGGAAAGGAGGAGTTGAGCAATGACGAGGAAAATTCACGTGAATGTGGGGACGATAGGCCACATCGACCATGGGAAGACCACGTTGACGGCCGCGATTCTCCGCGTCCAGGCCGAGAAAGGGCTGGCGCAATACAAGTCCTACCAGGAGATCGCCAAGGGCGGCATCGTGCGCGACAAGAGCAAGACGGTGACGATTCTGGCGTCGCACGTCCGCTATGAGTCGGATGTCCGCGAGTACGCGCACATCGATTGCCCGGGACACGCCGACTACATCAAGAACATGATCAGCGGCGCAGCGCAAATGGATGGCGCCGTGCTGTTGGTGTCTGCCGCCGACGGTCCCATGCCGCAGACTCGAGAGCACGTGTTGCTGGCGAGGCAGGTGGGAGTGCCGCATGTCGTCGCGTTTCTCAACAAGTGCGATGTGGTGGACGACCCCGAGCTGATCGATCTCGTCGAAATGGAGCTCCGCGAGCTGCTCACGCAGTACGGCTATCCGGGCGACGAGGTGCCGGTGATCCGCGGTTCGGCGAAGAGGGCGCACGATGCGCCGTGCGACGCCGAGGCGACGGCCTGCATCGGTCAGCTGCTCGAGGCGCTTGATCGGGCCATTCCCGATCCGGTTCGTTTGATCGAGAAGCCGTTCCTGATGCCGATCGAAGGTGTGTTCACGATCGCCGGTCGCGGCACGGTCGTGACGGGCAAGATCGAGCAGGGCGAGATTCGCCCTGGTGACAACGTCGAGATTGTGGGGCTCAGCGAGTCTCCCCGCGCCGACGTGGTGACACAGGTCGAATCGTTTGCCAAGGAGCTCGAGGTGGGCCGCACGGGCGACAACGTGGGTTGCCTCCTGCGCAGAACGAGCCGGCAAGAGGTGCAGCGCGGCCAGATCCTGGCGATCGCCGGGTCCGTCGCGGCTCACCGCTGCTTTGAGTCCGAGGTGTACGTGCTGAAGACGGAGGAAGGCGGCCGGCACACGCCGTTCTTCAATGGCTACACGCCGCAGTTCTTCTTCCGCACGACGGACGTCACCGGCACCGTCGCTGTGCTGGGCGATGTCGACATGGCGCTGCCCGGCGAGGGCGTCAATCTCGCCGTGCAGCTGCAGTGTCCGATCGCAGTCTCGACGGGCGACCGGTTCGCGGTTCGCGAAGGCGGGCGCACGGTCGGGTCCGGTGTGGTCACGAAAGTGACCGATTGATGAGTAGTGGCGCCCCTGGCTTCCGGCAAGCCAGGGGCGTCGTTTTTTTTCCGGCGGACGTTGTGAATGCTGGCTCACTCGTCCCGCCAGCGGATTCTATTGGCCGCTCTCCTTGCTTGCGGCAGTCAGCTTGGCGAAGAACTTGTTGACCGAGACAAGCTGGCTGGCGAAGAATTTCGCATCTTCGGTTCCCAGTTGCTTGAGTACCGTGACTGCTTCGTCCAGTTGCCGCTTCGCCGCCTCGTTCTCGGGATTGCTGGCGAGCTTGGCAATCGCGATGTAGCCGAGAGCCATCTGCTCGGCGTCGCGGCGCTCGCCACTGTTGTCGAGCTTGGCGGACTGTTCGAACTGCTCGATGGCGGCGCTGTGCTGTCCGAGCCCGAGCAAATGGGCGCCGACCAGCCAGTGCGCTGCGGAAATCTTGTCGTCGCCACGCTTCAGCTCCCGGCCCAGCCGCAGATTGAGCTTCGCCAAATCAAGTCCGATTCGCTGGTCGGTCAGCGTGATCACGATGCCCTTATCCTCCCAGCCTGGCCAGCAATTTGCCGACACGTTGTAAGCAATCTCCTTGGCGAAACTCTTGAGGCTCAACGCCAACTTCTCGTCACCGCTCTTGGCGGCGGCCTGTGACTGGGCCAAACAGAAAGCACAACCGGCACGCCCGATGATGATCATGCGGGGCACGTCATGTTTGGCGCCGTACAGATCACGCACCAGATTCGAGTACACAGCCGCGACAAGTAGCGGAGCGCCACGCGACTCAACGTAGTCAGTTGCTTGGGCTGAGTCTCCGTTCTCCAAATGGCTCCAGACCTGCTGCAATAGCGCCGCTCGGTCGACCTTGAGATTGTCGTCGGCGTGAACGGACGTGAAGCCGGAGAGCGTCAGGCAGAGAGTCGTCAATGTGAGCGGAATCGATGTGGTCAACGGCATCGTTTGGGTGCTTCGCAAGGAATGTCAAAAAGTCGGCAAAATTGAATGATCGCAGATCGCTTTACTCGCCTGCCAGTAGTTCGGTGAGCGCGGCGTGCCTCATTGGCAAGGGAAGTCAGGACGCGAATAATGATGGTGAAGTGGAGGTTAGTGGAGGATAGTGTGTCCCGAACGGGCGGGCAACGATTTTCTACTTGGGTGCGCCGAAGTGCAAGGCGCGCTGATCACGGGGTGCAACCTGATGCCCGAATTGCCGGACATTGAGCTTTATTTGCATGCGCTGAACTCGCGGATCGTGGGTCAGCCTTTGGAACGCGTCGTTGTGCGCAGCCCTTCACTTTTGCGGACCTTCGAGCCCGCGGTTGAGAGCGCGGAGGGACGGAACATCGCTTCGGTGACTCGAATCGGCAAGCGTATTCTCTGGCGGTTCCTTGACGCGGGTGATCACGCGGCGAGCAGCGAGGATCTGTACTTTGTCTTTCACCTGATGATTGCGGGGCGATTCCATTGCCGGGGCGCGGGGGCCATGCCTAAATCCAAGGGACAGCTGGCTGCGTTTCAATTCCCCGGGTTCACCCTGTTGCTGACGGAGGCTAGTCAGCAGAAGCGGGCAACACTTCACGTCGTTATGGGTGACGCGGCGCTGGCGCCATTCACTCGGGGCGGTGTCGATGTAAGGGATTGTTCCCGAGCGACGTTCGACGAGGGTTTGGACCGCAAGAACCGGACCATCAAGCGTGCGCTCACGGATCCCACTCTCTTCGATGGCATCGGCAACGCGTATTCGGACGAGATCTTGCACGCGGCGCGAATCTCCCCGGTCAAATGGACCAGCCGCCTGGATGACAATGAGCGACAGCAGCTGTTCGACGCGGCCCGCAAGACGCTCGACACTTGGGCCGCTCTGCTGATTCGGCAAGCGGGCGATCGGTTTCCGGAAAAAGTGACCGCGTTTCGGCCGGAGATGGCGGTGCACGGCCGTTTCGGGCAGCCATGTCCCGTCTGCGGCGCCGCCATTCAACGGATCGTCTACGCCGCCAACGAGTGCAATTACTGCGCGGTGTGTCAGAACGCCGGCAAGATGCTGGCCGATCGCTCTCTTTCGAGACTGCTGAAGGGCGATTGGCCCAAGACACTCGAGGAGTGGGAGTCGTAGATGCGGCGGTGAGGAGATTTCCCGTAGCCCGAATGGGTTTGGCAACTCGCCAGTGTCCGAGAATTCTTCGTAACGTGCGACGTCGCTGCCGCGTTGTTGTCCTCGGCAGGACTGACCGGTTTGCCACCAGGTTGATTGCGCTGCAACCATTCGGAGGATCGCCCGCCGATTCTGTTGACAAGGCGTTAGAAAAATCCGCTGGCAAACGGAACCGGCGTGATCTTGCGGGAACTGTGGTTTCGATTGCCCGAACCGGTGTTTTCTCCGCTGCTGTTAGAGCGGTTGGTGCGAAAAGTGCGACACGTCCAAAGCGTCCATGGTGGTTTGTTCCGCCTGTTGGCCGAGCGACGTGGGCGGGGCAAGGCCTCCATCCATTCAATCGGGGTCGCCTCGCTGCAAGCGTTCCTGTGTTGTTGTTGAACGCAGTGGACGCAGACGGAGACGGCCAATGCCATCGTCCGCAACGACCTCAAGCGCAAACCGCGGGGAGCAACGATGTACAACGTGCTGAAGTCCGCCGCCGCTGACTTCGTTGGCGATCGGTGCACGCGAATCGCGGCGGCGCTGGCATATTACACGGCATTCTCACTCGCGCCGACCTTGATGGTCGTCATCGCGGTTTGCCAATTAGTTTTTGAACCCAGCGATGTGCGCGGACAGGTGGAGGCGGAGATTGTGCATGCCGTCGGAACGGATGGCGCCGAGCAGATTAAGTCGATGCTAAAGACAGACACTGCGAGGCAGCAGCAGGGGTTTCTCGCGTCGGCGACGGGTGCGCTGGTGATGCTAATGGGTGCGACGGGACTCTTTGCGCAGTTGCAATCAGCGATGAACGACGTTTGGGAGGTACAGCCGGACCCGCGCCGAGGTGGCGTCAGAAACTTCCTTTTGAAGCGAATCATGTCATTGGGAATGGTGCTGACGGTTTCGTTTCTGATTTTGGTGTCGATGACGGCGAGCGCCGCGTTGCATGTGTTCGACAGCACGATCGAGCATTGGCTGCCGACGCCGGCAAGCTCGTTGCTCGTCCAGGTGGGTGAGCACGCTGTGTCCTTGGGAGTGCTGTGCTGTCTGTTTGCGGCGATGTTCAAATGGTTGCCCGATGCGGAGGTGAAGTGGTCCGATGTGTGGGTCGGAGCTGTCGCCACGGCAATGCTGTTTGTGATCGGGAAGTTGGCGGTTGGCCTGTACGTCGGCAGTCAAGATTTGTCCGTCACCTACGGGGCCGCAGGGTCACTCGTCGTGGTGCTGATGTGGGTCTATTACTCGGCGATCATTTTCCTGTTTGGGGCAGAATTGACCCAGGCGTGGGCGAAGCATCGAGGCGCGGGAATTGTGCCGGTCTCAGGCGCCGTGCGGGTCGTGACACGGACCGACACGATCGTACCGGGGAAGGTCTAGGGGGCTGCTGAAGAACACCTAACGATAGGCCAATCCTCACGAACCATCGGAGTCAAAGATGGACACACGTACGAAATTGGCAGGCATGGGCGCGATTCTGCACGATGAGGGTGTCGCCTTTCGAGTCTGGGCGCCGAATGCAGAGACGGTCGCAGTCGTCGGCGACTTTAATAACTGGGAGCATGAACGGAATGTCATGGAACGAGAGGGCGAGGGGTATTGGTACGCCGACGTTCCGGGGGCCAAAGTGGGCGACGAGTATCAGTTCGCGATCCGGCGAGGCGAGCAGTCGTTGCTGAGGAATGATCCCTACGCGCGAGAAATGACGAACTCCGCGGGCAATTCGGTGATTGCCGACACCGCCTTTGATTGGGGAGAGGATGCGTTCACGCTTGCGAATCACAATGAGCTCGTGATCTACGAAATGCATGTTGGCACGTTCCATCGCGAGACGGCCGATCAGGTAGGAACGTTTGACGGCGTGCGGAAAAAATTGGACTATCTGAAGTGGCTCGGGGTGAATGCAATACAGATCATGCCTTCCGCCGAGTTCGCGGGGGATCTGTCTTGGGGATACAACCCGGCACACATCTTCGCCGTCGAGAGCGCGTATGGGGGGCCCGTCGGCTTGAAACAACTGGTGAAGGCGGCGCATGAGGCTGGAATCGGCGTCATCATGGACGTGGTGTACAACCACTTTGGACCAAGCGATCTTGATCTCTGGCAATTCGATGGCTGGAGCGAGAACGGTCAGGGCGGCATCTATTTCTACAATGACTGGCGAGCCGAGACGCCTTGGGGCCAGACTCGGCCGGACTACGGTCGTGGGGAGGTCCGGCAGTTCATTCGCGACAACGCGATGATGTGGATCGATGAGTTTCACATGGACGGCCTGCGATTCGACATGACACTTTTCATCCGGTCCGTCGACGGATCGGACGAGCGGTCCATTCCCGAGGGCTGGACCTTGGCTCAGTGGATCAATCGCGACGTCCGGTCGCGATCCGGAAACAAGATCACCATTGCCGAGGACCTGCGGACGAACCCGGCGATCACCGCGGACGAAAGCTACGGAGGCGCCAACTTCTCGTCACAGTGGGACGAGCAAGTCGTGCACCCGCTGCGCCAGGTCGTCACTGCGTTGGACGACGGGCAGCGCGACATGGAGTCGGTCAGCCGTGCTTTGCAGTACCGGTACAACCTCGATGCGTTCGGGCGAGTCGTGTACAGCGAGTCTCATGATGAAGTCGCCAATGGCAAAAAGCGTGTTCCATCGGAGATCCATGAGCAGGACCCCGATGGCTGGCACGCCCGTCGACGCTCGTCGCTGGCGGCCGTGATGGTGTTCACGGCGCCCGGAATTCCGATGATTTTTCAGGGGCAGGAGTTTTTGGAGGATGGATGGTTTCAGGACAGCGATCCGATTGACTGGCAAGCGGCAGGGGAGGAAGACGAGGTGATGCGACTGTATCGGGACCTGATCGCCCTGCGACTTAACCGCACCGGCCAAACGACTGGACTGACCGGTCAGCACATCGAGGTCCGCCACGTCAATCATCTCGACCAAGTGGTGGCGTTTCGTCGCTGGATGCATGGCGGGCCCGGAGACGAGACCATCGTCGTCGCCAACTTCTCGCATCGCGATTGGAGCGACTATCGGATCGGCTTTCCCGGGCAAGGTGCGTGGCAAGTGCGATTTGACAGCAGCTCCAGCTACTACGCAGGAGACTTTGAAGGAGCCGGGATCTCCGAGGTCTTGGTGTCGGATCAGCCCTACGACAACTACCCTCATTCCGGTAGTTTTCCACTGCGGCCCTACAGCGCGTTAATCTTGTCGATGGACAGATCGCAGGTTGCTTGACGGAAATTCGGTTTCTCGTTAGTTTCGGTGTTTGAGCGTGACTACTTCGCTCTCGCCGGCCTACGGCAGCCCGGCTCAATTCAGTTTGTACGTCTTCGTGCAGCCATTGAATGGGCTTTGACCGTTGAGTGCCGAAAGCGAACTCCATCTCGTGTCGACGACGAATTCTGCCTCCCGCCTTCTCCGGGAACAGACGCGCGCCCTCCATACGCGCGTGGCGAATTCCATTTGTTGGGACCGATTCTTTTCCAACCTGTCGTCCTATGAGAAATTCCTGTCGCGGCTGCGATCGCTGATCGGCGCGGCGGGCAACCAACTCCATACAAAGACGACGCCGCTCCCCGAACTTGCCATCTTTCAGATGGCGGCCTGGATTGATGCGGATGTAGCCGCATTACGACAGCTGATGCCTTGGCGAGACTCGGCGTTTCAGTGGCGAACGCCCGACGGCGCCGCGCTGCCGAGCATCCATGGCCTACCGGACGCGGCGGGTGTGATTTACGTCTTGGAAGGGTCGCTCAACGGAGGCCCGCTGCTGGAGCGGATGTTGACCGACTCGGTGCCTGAGGTGAGCGTCGATGTGCGGACCTTCTTCCGCGCAGCGGGGATGGATCGAGCGTCACACTGGGGAGCAGTTCAGCGTTGGCTTGACCAGACTTTGCGGGCAAGGGCCGATCTGGAAAGGGCGATCGCATCGGCAGAGCGCACGTTTCTTGTGATTGAGACACACCTGGGAGTATTGGAATGAGCCAAGCTCGGGGCCGGTCCAACGGGCCTCACAAGGGTCGCCTGCGATGGAGGCCCGACCGGTCTCAACCGGCGGTTGACTTGAGCAACTGTGACCGCGAGCCGATTCACCTTGTCGGGCGCGTTCAACCACATGGCGGATTGTTGGCGTTCGACGTGAAGTTGCTGCAGCTGCGTCACTACTCCGCCAACATCTCCCAATGGCTGGCGCGAACTCCCGAAGTTGGCGAACCGCTGGAGCAGCTTTTTGCCGTGGACTCCGCCGCTGCGCTGCGATCCGTGGCGTGCGATGCGGCCGATGTTGTCCGTCCGTTGAGGCTGCGGTGGCAAGAGCAAGCACATGCGTCCTTTGTGGCGGCCGCTCACGTGCACCGGGAGTTTTTGATCGTCGAGTTTGATCAGCCGCGGGCGAGTGCCGAGACGTCCGTCGATTCCGACGCTTTGAGTCTCACCTTGCGGCTGAATCTCGCCAATCAGCGACTGCAGCATTGCGGCAGCCCGCGGGAATTGTACCAAGGTGTCACCGCAGAGCTGCGGCGGCTGTGTGGCTTTGACCGTGTCATGCTGTACCGGTTTTCTGACGACGGGCACGGCGAGGTGATCGGCGAGTCGGCGCGCGAGGGATTGGAGTCGTTCTTGGGGCTTCACTATCCAGCGTCGGACATTCCGCAGCAGGCCCGGCGACTCTACGTCCTGAACACCGTGCGCGGCATTGCCGACGTCAACGCAACTCCAGTGCCGATCTGTCCACCTTGTGACGCGGAGACACGGCAACCGCTCGACCTCAGCCTCTGCTGTCATCGCGCGGTCTCTCCCATTCACGTCGAGTACCTCCGCAACATGGGCGTTTGCGCGTCGATGTCCATCTCGTTGGTGCGCGAGGATTCGTTGTGGGGATTGATCGCCTGCCATCACTACTCGCCCAAGGCGCTCAGGCTCGAAGAGCGCGCGGCTTGCGAGATCATGGGCATTGTGGTCGCCAACTATCTGACTGCCAAGGACGTGCAGCAGGCGGGCTGGGAGAGGGACATGCGAAGGCGAAGATTCCATCACGTCTTGAAGCGGATCACGCAGACTCCGGGCGTGTGGGACGCTCTGGAGCATGTCGGTGAAGAGCTGATGTCGGTGCTGGATGCAAGCGGGATCGCAGTCCTGTCAAGTCGCGGCGCCAAACTCGTCGGCTTGACACCCACCGGAGACGATGTGCAAGCGATTCGCGAGGCCGTCGAGCGCGAGCGAGGCGAGGCCGACGTGTGGTCCAGTCACGAGATCGGGCAGTTGGTTCCCGCTTTGTCGAGAAAGCCGCACAGCATGCGGGTCGACGCGGGCGGCGAAGGACGTGTGCCAACGGCGGGTTGCTTGGCCATTCCGCTGTTTGCGCCCGAAGTGGACTGGCTGCTCTTCTTTCGGGATGAAGTCGTTCGTGAGGTGAGTTGGGGAGGCGACCCTAACAAAGCGGTCGACGAGGAGCCGATGCGGTTGTCGCCTCGCAAATCGTTCGAAACCTGGAAGCAAGTCGTCTCGGGGCAGTCCCGGCCCTGGTCTTCGGTTGACCGGGAAGTCGCCGAGGAGTTGAGGTTTGGACTGCTCGAATTGCTTGGCCTGCGCGCGGCGGAGTTGGTCCGTTTGAACGACGAGTTGGAGAAACTGAACGCCGATCTGGATTCGTTCGCCTACGCGGCCTCCCACGATCTTCGCGAGCCGCTGCGGGGCATTAGTCAGGCAGTGTACTTTTTGGAGGGAGAATTGCCGGCGGAAACGAGGCAAGCCTCACGACGGAGGCTTGATACCCTTTCGGCGCTCGCCACCCGGATGGATGAGCTGATTCAGGGGTTGCTAAGGCTGTCCCGCGCAGGGCGACGCGACCTCCAGCTCGAACGCGTGTCGCTGGCCGAAGTTGCTCGAGAGGCGGCCGAGATGGTGCTTGGCAGACCAATGCCCCCGGACTGCGAGCTGATCGTCTCGGCGGATGTTGACTTTGACGCGGATTATTCGTGTGTTCGTGAACTGCTGGGAAATTTGATTTCCAATGCGATCAAATACAACGATAGCCGGCAAAAACGCATCAAAATCGGCGCCGAAACGGGGCCGGACGGCGTGCGCCACTTTTTTGTCCACGACAATGGCATCGGAATTGCGACCCAATTTCGAGAAGAGGTCTTTCAGATATTTCGCCGGCTTCATCTTCCGCAAGAGTATGGCGGCGGCTCCGGCGCAGGCCTTTCGATCTGCCAGCGAATCGTGCTGCGTCACGGTGGGAAGATCTGGGTAGAGCCCAACGACGCTGGCGGCTCGACGTTTTTCTTCACCTTGTCGGTAGTGTCAAAGGGCGAATGAGATGACCTTGCCAACTGTCTGCTTTGTGGAAGATAGCGACCTCGACTTCGAGCTGGGCTGTGTTGCTCTGCTGGAGGTCGCGCCTGACGCCAAGGTGCTGCGAGCCACTTCTTGCCGCGACGGCGCCTTAGCCGTGCTCGAGCATCGGCCACTGCTGGTGTTCTTGGACCTCAACTTGCCCTGCTGCAATGGCCTGGAGGTGATTCGCGAGGTGATGGAGAGCACCACGGCGGACCAGGGGCCGTTGCCGGTCTTTGTGGTCTTCACCACGTCAACGAACCCGGTCGATCGCGAGCGAGCATTCGCCGCCGGCGCGGCTGACTTTCTCACCAAGCCCACCAATCCGCAGCGGTACTTGGCCTCCGTCGAATCCGTTGCCAGAACGTGGTTGCCGATTGCGAACTGATTCGAATGCTCAAGCAACTGCCGTGAATTGGCAAGTGATAACCAGGCGCCGGCATAGGAGCGCCGTGAATTGCCGGCTGGGCCGGCAGTCTGAGTCGTTCTTTAGCGAGGGTCGTATGGTCAAGCGAAAGATTCTAATTGTGGACGACTCGACGGAGGATCGAGACGCGATTGTGTCGGCGTTTCGACGCGACGAGTCAGCGCGGTATGAGTTTCTCGAGGCTCACAGCGGGGCAGCGGGATTGTCGCTGCTCGAGACCGAGCAGGAGCACATTGACTTGGTGGTGCTCGACTACCGGCTGCCGGATATGAACGCACGCGTGTTTCTCGAGACGCTGCTGGGCGACGCCAGTATTCCGCCGCTCCCGATCGTGCTGTTGACCGGCAGCACATCGCCCGATGCCGGCACGGGAATTCTCAGACGCGGTGTGCAGGACTTCTTCGAAAAATCGCGCACTTCGCACGAGATGCTGCCTCGCATCGCCCGCAACGCAATGGAGCGATACGAGCTGCTGTCGCGTTTGGTTGCCAGCGAGCAAAAAGCGGCCGACGCGATGCTTGCGGCAGAGCGAGCGAACCGGGCCAAGACTCAGTTTCTCGCGTCGATCAGCCATGAGTTGCGCACTCCGTTGGCGGCAATCGTCGGGTTCGCGGAAATCTTGACCCAGGACCCGGGCGCCGACGATGCTCAGCGAATGTTGGGCATGATTTCAAGCAGCGGTGAGCATCTGATGACGGTCTTGAATGACCTGCTGGACATCGCCAAGGTCGAGGCGGGCACATTGGAGGTCGACCCCCAGCCATGCGACATCCGCCAAGTTTTGGAACTGGTGGCGAACCTGACGGGGTACCGCGCCGTCGACAACGGCTTGCGGTTTCAACTTGAGTTAAACAACGAATTTCCACGGTGTGTGAAGGTCGACGCAGTGCGGCTTCGCCAGATCATGCTCAATCTCATCGGCAACGCTATCAAGTACACGTCCACGGGGCAATCGGCGGGGCGGACTCGAGTGGAGGGCTTGACCCATCAGGCCTCCAGCGGTCGCCACGGAGGGTCGACCGGTCCGCCGGGCCTCACAAGGGTCGCCTGCGATGGAGGCCCGACCGGTCCACCGGGCCTCACAAGGGTCGCCTGCGATGGAGGCCCGACCAATCTGAGCACGGACGGCAGTGAGCGGTCGCCAGGAAGCCCAATCGGTTTGGTGCGGTGCGAGGTCAGCTATGATTGGGATTGTCAGAGAATGACGGTGAAGGTCCACGATACCGGGCCGGGAATTGAGCCGGAGATGGTGGACACCATCTTCCATCCCTTCACACAGGGGCCGACGGGCGCGGAAAAGCGTCGCATGGGAATCGGCCTTGGGTTGGCGATCAGCCGACACCTGGCGTCGTTAATGCATGGCCGATTGGACCTTGAACAAACTTCGGAGCATGGCAGCACCTTCGTGCTGGAGCTCGAGGCACCCGAGGCCCTTTGTCCGCAGGACGCCCGTTCCACAGTTCCCGAACCCACGCTGCCGGACCTCGCTGCACTGCGTGCTCGGCGTGCGCTGGTTGTCGAGGACGTCAGGGCAAATCGCTACTTGTTGAAAAAGATTCTCGGGAAGCTGGGTGTCGTGACGGACTTCGCCGAGGATGGTCGTGAAGCGTTGGAAAAAGTCGCAGCGATCCATGAGACGAATGCGGGATACGACTTCGTGATCATGGACATGCAGATGCCGGTGATGGATGGCTATGAGGCGACGTCCATCCTCAAGCAGCGGCATCCGGGCTTGCCTGTGGTCGCCTTGACCGCCGCTACGATGAGCACAGCCCGCCAGCTATGTCTGGATGTCGGCTGCGTGGATGTGCTGCTCAAGCCGATCAACTTCAAGATGCTCGAGTCCGTGTTGCTCCGCATATGCTCGCGCTGACCGACGAGGACGCTTGGAGCCAGGCGGATGTGCCGTTAGCCGTTTTCGGCATTCGCATCTTCGACCACTCGTTGAGCCAATTCGACAAGTCGGATGCGGGCGGATTGGGCGCGCTTCTGGAGCTCGCGAAACGCCTGGGCCTCGGTCAGGTCGCATTGCCCCATCAGCAGTCCCTTGGCCTTCTCGATGACCTTGCGGGCGGCCAGCGCGTTTTTCAGGTCCTCATTCTCCGACTTCAGACATTCGAATTGTCGGAACCGCTCACAGACAAGGTAGATCGTGGGGCGAATCTGTTCGTCGCTGATGGGCTCCACCAGAAATGCCATGACGTGGTCACGAAGAGCGTCCTCGACATCCTGCAACGCGGTGCTCGGAGTGACGATGATGGCTGGCGTGGGCGTCTCGTCGCTGAACTCAATCAGCGCCTCAATCGCATTGCCGTCGTGCAGCTCGACTCCCGAGAAGACCAAGTCGGGTTGAGCATGTCGGCAGGCTTGAAGAAGATCCACCACGGTGCAGCAGCCGTCAATCACGGAATAGCCCAGCTCCGCCACCACTCGCTTCAACTGTTCCCGCGTGTCGTCCTCTCGATGAGCGATCACGACGCGCAGTTCTTCCGGTTCCGATTCCAATTCCATTTGATGGGTCCAGCGGTTTAGCGTTGGCGAAGCTATTGTTGGGTGGTTGCGAACGGTCGGCTTGAAGGCCGTGGGGATCGGCTTGTTAGGCTTGGATCGGCCCCTCCTTGCGAGCGCGCTCATAGAGTTCGCGCCAGCGGGATGTGCCGTCGTCGGGAACGAGCCGAGTGTCTGCGCCGCGTAGGAAGTACGGATATCGGCCTTGCTGCCCCGCAGTCAACATGAAATTGACTTGACCATTGCTGGCGGTGTACATGCTTGAGCCATCGGGCCAGGAGGTCTCGATGAGCCGGCGAGGCTCGGGCCGGCTTGGTGGCCTTGGTACTTTCCTCTGGTTCAGCCGGTCTCGATTCAGTTCAAAGCCCAGCCCGGGGCCGTCGGGAACGACGGCGTGGCCGTTCTGGACGACGATGGGCTGGGTCAATGAATTCTCTTCGTACAACTGATGACAATTGACGGCGGGCCAGACAGCTTGCTCAAGGACGCCGCCGAACTGCAGCGACCAGGCAGCCGTCACGCCGGTGCCGACCAATTGGAGCCAGAACGGCATTTCGACCTGCTCGCAGAATCGTCCCGCCGCCATCAACTCCGTGGCGCCGTGACCGACGACAAAGCCGTCGCAACACTTGGTCTCCACGCAGGTCGCCGGAGACGGCTTGCCGTAGTGCATGGCGACGTTGACCCGCGTCGCCTCGCAGATTTGGCGATTCCCTTCGACGTCGGACTGCGGGATGGGCGTTTCGTAGATGTCGACTTGCGGGAATTTCTCGAGATCCTTGATGATCTGCATTCCCTGCTTGGCCGTCAGCAGCGTGTCGTTAAAGTCCATATCGATTTTGAACGCTGCGGGCATCGCCTGCGCCGAATCGCCGACCTGCTTCCAGACGTCGAACCAGGGCCGACCTTTCGTCTTGTACGACATATATCCCAGCCGGTGGGCTTCACGGCACTCCGCGACCATGTCTGCCGCCGACGTGTCGATGTTCCACCAGGACAAGGGAGTGCGATCATGAACTTTCTGTCCGAGCAGGTGATGGATGGGGGCGTCCAGTGCTCGGGCGACGGCGTCGAACAAGGCCATCTGCAATCCTGCGCCGAGATCGTCGTCCCACATCACGCTCATGGCATTCTTGCCGATCACGGATTTAACATTCTCATCCGACGGCACTCCCCACGTGTAATAGAGCAGCGTCTCGCCAATGCCGGTGACGCCGCACTCCAGCTTCACTTCGCAGATTTCCGCGAAGCGCCAATGCGGCAGTTCGCGGTCCATGTTTCGCCGTGGAGTCGGACGGTATTCGAACGTTGCCGTAGTGCGCTGAACGTCCGTGACTCGCAAGTGCTTCGCGGAAATAGCCGTCCCCTCGGCGCGGACCCGTTCCATGGTCTCCCGAGTGAACATTGCCGCAGCGGTAGCGGCGAGAAAACGGCGGCGAGTGAGCGAGTTCATGAGCGGTCGGTCGGGTGTGCGGCGGGGTGAGTGTTAGATGCCAAAACATCGATCGATGTGGTGACGCTGATCGCGAGGCCGAAGTGCGTCGGCAGCGGCTCGTGGCTGCCATGATAAACCCCCCACGGCCGGAAGTCGACTTTGCGACAGCCCCTGGCAACCATTGACTTCACGAACGGGAGCCGGATTAGAAGACCGTTGTCGGCCGAAACTCGAACGCCACCTTCGGCATTCGAGCCTGTTGTGTTCCGGCAGACTTCAAGCGGGCGACAGACGTTAGCCAAGGACGCAAGCCGGGCGATGCCCCGGGCTACGTTGATGAAGGCCTTTGGCCTTCGGCAAAGATCGTCACGCGGCATACCCGGGGCGGTTCCCAGGGCGAGCGCCGGATTGAGCCGAGGATAGGCTGCCCCGATGGTTCATCGAAGGCCAATGGCCTTCTTCATCGTAGCCCGGGGCATCGCCCCGGGTGCTGCGTGCCGGCGTTTCCGCGATCATATCGCGTGTCGGGGCAATCATGTCGAAGGCTGAAGGCCTTCCACAACGTGGCGGGGCACCGCCGGCATCGCCCCTATCGTTGATGAAGGCCTTCAGCCTTCGGTAAGGATCGTCGCGCGGCATACGCGGGGCGATGCCCCGGGCTTTTGATGAAGGCCTTTGGCCTTCGGCAAGGATCATCACGCGACATACCCGTCACGCGGCATACCCGGGGCGATGCCGGCGCAAGCCCGTGGAATGGCGCGCGGCAATCGCCTCCACCACGCAAGCCAAGCGCACAAGCCCCGGCAGGGGCGACAGACGTTAGCCACGGGCGCGAGCCCGTGGAATGTCGCGCAGCCATCGTCTCCACCACGCAAGCCAAGCGCACAAGCCCCGGCAGGGGCGACAG
>JAGQPF010000728.1 GCA_020426845.1 Planctomycetales bacterium | reverse complement strand
GGCTGCAACGGCACAACAAACACAGGCTAGCAGCCTGTGCCACGACGCTGCCAGCCTGCAACAGCACACTAAACACAGGCTAGCAGCCTGTGCCCCGACGCTGCCAGCCTGCAACGGCACCACAAACACAGGCTGGCAGCCTGTGCCCCGACGCGCTGCCAGGCTGCAACGGCACACCAAACACAGGCTGGCAGCCTGTGCCACGACGCGCTGTCAGGCTGCAACGGCACCACAAACACAGGCTGGCAGCCTGTGCCACGACGCGCTGCCAGGCTGCAACGGCACAACAAACACAGGCTGGCAGCCTGTGCTACGACGCGCTGCAGCCTGTGCCACGTTACGAGGTCGAGCCCGCGAACAGGGGTGTCGAGAGGTAGCGTTCGCCGAGGCTGCACATGATCGTGACGATCCGCTTGCCCTGGAACTCGGGGCGGGCGGCGATTTGAGCGGCGGCCCACATGTTCGCGCCGCTGCTGATGCCGGCCATGATGCCTTCTTCTTTTGCCAGGCGGCGTCCCCACTCGAAGGCGTCCTCGTCGTCGACTTGAACGACGTCGTCGATCAGGGTGGTGTCGAGGTTCTTGGGAATGAATCCGGCGCCGATGCCTTGTATGCGGTGCTTGCCCGGGCTGCCACCGCTAATGACCGGCGAGTGCTTGGGCTCGACCGCGATCGCCTTGAAGTTCGGATTGACGGACTTGAGGTAGCGCGTGACGCCCGTGATCGTGCCGCCCGTGCCGACGCCGGCAACGATCGCGTCGATGTTGTGTCCGCTGTCCTCCCAGATCTCGGGCCCGGTGGTTGCCTGGTGGATCGCGGGGTTGGCGGGGTTCTCGAACTGCTGAGGCATCCAGGCCGACGAGTCGGCCTCGACCATCTCCGTCGCCTTGCGAATCGCGCCTGGCATGCCCTCGGCGGCTGGCGTGAGCACCAGGTTGGCGCCCAGCGCTTGTAATAGCGCCCGACGCTCGATCGACATCGACTCGGGCATCGTCAGTGTGAGCCGATAACCCTTGGCCGCGCAGACAAAGGCCAGCGCGATGCCGGTGTTGCCGCTGGTCGGCTCGATGATATGGGTGTCGGCGGAGATATTGCCGTGTTGTTCCGCGTCGGCGATCATGGCCGCGCCGATGCGGTCTTTGACGCTATTGAGCGGCTGGAAGAACTCGCATTTGGCAAAGATCGTTGCTCCGCCCTCCGGTCCAAGTCGTTGGATCTGGATCATCGGAGTGTCGCCGATGGCGGCAGCGGCGTTCAGGTAGGTCTTTCCACGCGGCATGTCAGCCTTCCTTAACTGGATCGGGAATTGAATTGTCGAAAATTTGAGTGAGCGGTGCCGAGCCAAACTGGCGCCGATAGGGTGTTGAAAAACGCCTGCCACAAGCAGTTGAAAAGGTGGGGAGCGTTTTTCGACAACCTGTCCAGCGGCAGGAGGTTTGCCTGGAGTCGTTGCCCAACCCAGCTTTCCACGGATTCTAGTGGCCTGGCGCAAGCGGTGCAATTCCGATGTGGCCGGCTGACCACGGGCGCAACAGGTTTGCTGCAGGGGCGGCTCACTTGGTGGAACAGTCGGGTCTCCATCGCAGGCGACCCTTGTGAGACCCGGTGAGGGCACTTTGGGCGTTGCGGGCCTGCACGAGCTTGCGGGAGCCGATAGAATCGCACGCGACTTGAAGGTCGAGATCGATTCCTGCGACAGGGTGACTCAGATGGCAGTGGTGATTGGCACGGACGAAGCGGGGTACGGCCCCAATTTGGGACCATTGCTGATTGCCGCCACTGCGTGGCGCGTGCCTGATCCTGAGCTCGATCTGTTTGAGCGCCTCGCCGCCGCGGTCAGTGACACCCCCAAGTCAGCTGCTGCGGTGACCATCGCCGACTCCAAGGAGTTGTACAAGCCGCAAGGCGGACTCGCACGGCTCGAGCAAGGCCTGCTGCCCGCCCTGCGAATGTTGGGCGAGCTGCCTCGCTGCTGGGACGATATCTGGAGTTCCCTGGCGCCCCGCTCGGCGAATCATCTGAACGCTTTGCCCTGGCACTCACAGTACATGGCGGCGATACCTCGCAGCGCCGACGCCGACGACATCGAGCATCGTGCGAGCGCGTTCCGCGAAACATTGCGCGACGCCGATGTGCAGCTGCTTGGCATCGCTTGCCGGGCCGTGTTCCCGCAGGAGTTCAACGATCTGGTGGACGCCTGCGGGAGCAAAGGCGAGCTGCTGTCAGATGCGACGCTGCAACTCGTGGCGGAGCAACTTGAACTGGCGGGAGACGAGCCGGTGTTGGTTCAATGTGACAAGCACGGCGGTCGCAATCGCTACTCGCCGTTGTTGCAGCGGCAGTTTCCCGAATACCTGGTAGAGATCGTGGCGGAGGGGCGCGGGCAGAGCATCTACCGCTGGGGGCCGGCGAGTCGGCGTGTGGAGATTCGTTTCACCGCGAAGGGCGAGCGATTCTTGCCCGCGGCGCTGGCATCGATGGCTTGCAAGTATCTTCGCGAACTCGCCATGGAGGCGTTCAACGACTACTGGCGCCAACGCATCAGTGGACTCAAGCCGACGGCGGGATATCCGGTGGATGCCAAGCGGTTTCGCGCCGACATTGCCGCGACGCAGCAGGAGCTGAAGATCGACGATCGTTTGCTGTGGCGCTGTCGCTAACGTCAGTAGTGTGCGGGCCTCGCGCCAAGGCGCAGAGCGGCAACGGTCGTGCAGTCCCCGGTATGGGCGAACCCGCCCAGACTGCATGAATTGGTCGATGAGGGGACCCAAGCCTCATCGCACTGTCATCGTTGATCCGCTCTGCGCCTGTGTTGCCGCCTCACCCCCACTCGTTTGGCTGACAACGCCTACAAACATCTATTTCGCGACTCTATCCGGCCAAGTCTTGTCGGTCTGCCTACCGACGCTCCAAGTGGAAGTAGCCGTGGTCTTTCTTGGAGCAGTAGTTCGAATGGAACACGCATCCGTTGGCAGTGGCCCGATAGTGATAGTCGCCCATCAAGCGGCCCAGCTTCTGGGAGCCGGCAAGCACCACCGTGTCGCCGTCTTGGACAATTCGCAAGGTGACGGCGTAGCGAAAGGGAACGAGTTTGGCGAATCGTCCGCAAAATGTCACTTGGTAGTGACAGGCGTCGACGCGGCAGAACTTGGCGCGAAGTGGCCCATGATGCCCGGTGACACAACTTCGCCACTCGCCCGTCCAGGTTCCGGACAAGTCCGTCGCGGAGGCGGTGGCGGCGCCGAGAGCGATCAGCACGGCCAGCGATGCGGCTAGCCGGCGACCTGTTCGGGGGCGCGATCCGTGTTGGCTCATGGTGCGGTATCCATTCCTCAGTTCCCTTTGCCCCTTCCTTGCTCCCTACCATCGTCCCCCAATGCGGGCAAAATTCAGCGACTTGGTCGGCAACTGAGTGCTGTCGATTGTTCATGTTCTGCCGCCCGCTCCACGGGGCTCGTTTTGACCCACACAACCGGGCAAAATATACTGACATACATCCCCCCCTTGCGCCCTCCTTGCGCCGCTCGCGATCGGCGACAACCGAATGTGTTGTCGAAATCGAGCAGCCTGTTGAAAAAGACCCAATCGGCAATCGGAACAGCGCATCTTGCAAATAGCTGGGCTGATTGCCGGAATCGGTGTTTTTCAACGGCCTTGGAACAGCCTTCTCCATCCCATGGATGTGGACACATGCGCTCACCATCGTTTGATCTTCCGCACGCTTCCTGCCTCATAAGGGTCGACTGCGATGGAGGCCCGCTCCTTCGCGTGTTGTGTCTCGCGGTCGTCGCGGCCGCTGCGATCTGCGGCGCAGCGGTCAGCGCCGCGGGCGCCGAGCCATCCGCTCCGGCTACGCCGGAAAAGTTGGAATACTTTGAGAAACAGGTGCGGCCGCTGCTCGTCGAGCATTGCTATGAGTGCCATAGCGCCAAAGCGAAGGTCGTCCGTGGCGGCTTGCGAGTGGACTCGCGGCGTCAATTGCTGACCGGCGGCGACAGCGGTCCGGCGATCGATCTGGGCGACGCCGACAAAAGTTTGCTGATTGACGCGGTTCGGTATGGCGACAGCTACCAGATGCCTCCCAAGTATCGGCTCAAGGAGTCGCAGGTCGAGGTCCTGGCCCGCTGGGTCCGCGACGGCGCCGTTTGGCCCGCCGAGAACGAAGAGCAACGCGAGGCGGAGTCGTTCGATATTCAATCGCGGCTTTCGGACCACTGGGCATGGCGTCCGATTGAGCCGGTTGCGCCTCCCGAGGTCAGGCGAAAGGATTGGGCACGCGACGATCTCGACCGGTTCGTGCTCGCCAAGCTCGAGGAGGCGGGGCTGTCGCCGGCGGACGATGCGAGTTGGCCGACCCTGCTGCGTCGCGCCTACTTTGACTTGACCGGACTGCCGCCGTCGCCCGAAGCGGTGCGACGCATGGCGGCGGCCGAGAACCCTCGCGAGCACTACATTCGCGAAGTCGACCAATTGCTCGCCTCGCCGCAGTTTGGCGAGCACTGGGCGCGGCACTGGCTGGACTTGATGCGATATGCGGAGTCCCGAGGGCACGAATTCGACTTTGATGCTGCCAATGCATGGCAGTACCGGGACTACGTGATTCGTGCGCTCAACCAGGACGTTCCCTACGACCAATTCGTGAAAGAGCATCTGGCTGGCGACCTGTTGCCGAATCCTCGCCGCCATCCAACACTCGGCTTTAACGAATCCGTGCTCGGCACGGGATTCTGGTTCCTGGGCGAATGGGTCCACTCGCCCGTGGACATTCGCAAGGATGAGACGGATCGCATGGACAATGCGATCGATGTTTTCAGCAAGGCGTTCTTCGGGCTGACGGTTGCCTGCGCAAGATGTCACGATCATAAGTTTGACGCCATCTCGCAAACGGACTATTACGCTCTCGCAGGTTTTTTGCAGAGCAGCGCTTATCGGCAGGTGCGATTCGAAACGCTCGATCACAACCGAGAGGTCGCTCAGCAGTTGGAGCAGTTCGATCGAGAATCGGAAAAGCTGTGGCGTGAGCATGCCGCCGCCGTCAGCCGGCCCGACCGGGCGACTGTGCAGAAACTGCTGGAGGGCGCCGTCGAGGCCGTGCGGCAGGGGGTGACCCTGCAAGCCACGCCAAGCGGCGGAGACATCCTCTTCGAAGACTTCGAAGACGGCAACTACGACGACTGGTCGATTGACGGGGAGGCATTCGGTGACGGACCGGTGACACTGAACGACATCGGCAAGTACCAGGGCAAGATCAACGCGGTGGGGCGGTACTTTGTCAACTCGCACAATCTTCGCGCGTCTGCGGGGGACAAACGTGGCGACGAGGCGCAGGGCACGATGACGTCCGCCGAATTCACGATTCAAAGGCGGTGGATCACCTTCTGGGTCGGCGGCGGAGCGCATGTTGACAAGACGCAGGTGCAACTTGTCGTTGATGGCAACCCGGTGCGCAAGTCGACAGGCGCCAGCAACAATCAGATGCGGCTGGAACGTTGGGATGTGGCCGAGTTTGCCGGCAAATCCGCCCGCATCCAAGTTCTCGATCATCAAGTCGGCGGCTGGGGCAACATCGGGCTGGACCACATCGTGTTTACCGATCAGGCCGACACGGGGAGTGCGGGACGCCCCGAGCCGTCGCTGGCGCGAATGACAGACCGCGAACGCGAGCAGTTGAACGAGATCGCGCAGCGCCGGGGAGTTCGGCCGGACGAGCTAGCGCGATGGACCCTGCGACTGTTGCTCGCCAGTGGCGACGAACACCATGCAATGCATGCTGCAGCATTGCTCGCTCGCCGCGACTTTTCATCCGCGTCGAAGTGGTGTGAGCAAGCCGCGGCGCCGGCGAAAACGGACCAGCCCGGGAATTCCATGGAGCTGGAGCTGGTGAATCGCTACTGGGCGGATGGCCCGGCGTACCGCGCCGTCCCGAAGTCGCAATTGCTGTTGGAGACGCCGACCCTGGGCGCGACACCGCGAGTTGCGGTTGCCGAATGGGGCTACCTGCAATTGATGCCGGAATTTGCCAAGTTGCGAGTCAAGTCCGACGTCCAGCGAGAGCCCGGCGCCTTGGGCAGCTGGGATCGAGCGGGGAAGACGGTGCGGACGCCCACGTTCGAGCTGCAGGGCGAGGGCAAGCTCCATTACCTGATTCGCGGCAATTGCCGTGTGCACGCCGTCGTCGACTCCCATCGCACGCTGATGGGGCCGTTGCACGGAGTGCTGGTGCAGAAGTTGGAGGCGCCTGCGGGCAGTGATTGGCGGTGGGTCACGCACAATCTGAAGGACTACATCGGCCATCGCCTGCACATCGAGTTTTCCGCCAACGGCGAGGATCCGGTGGCGATTGCCAAGGTGGTATCGGCGCCGTCGCCGCCTCCGCTGCCGGTCGCGTCAGTGGCACTGCGGCGGCAATTGCTGGCAGCCACCGATGAAGGCGAACTGCTGGATCAATTGGCTGCTTGGCTGGTCGATGGCTCCGATCCGTGCCTGGCCGAGATCGCCTTGTCTAACGACGAGGCTTTCGGGAGAGCGTGGCAAACCCGACTGACCGAGCGCGCGAAGATCGTCGACCGGATTCAGCTCGAGTCCTCCACGGCGCCCGCGATCTGGGACGGCAACGGGGAGGACGAGCGTTTGTTGGTGCGAGGCAACCCGCATCGCGCCGGCGACATCGTGCCTCGTCGGTCGTTGCAGGCATGGGGCGGGAGTCCGATTGCCGAATCGGGAAGCGGACGCTTGCAGCTGGCGGAACAGCTGCTGGATGGCCGCAATCCGTTTCCGGCTCGCGTCGTCGCCAATCGCGTGTGGCATCACTTGACTGGACGCGGAGTTGTGCCAACCGTCGACAATTTCGGCGTCTTGGGCGAGGCGCCTACGCATCCGGAGCTGCTGGATCACCTGGCCGGGAGGCTGAGAGACGAGGGCTGGAGCATCAAGTCGCTGATTCGCGACATCATGTTGAGCCGCGTGTACGCGATGTCCAGCAGCTTGGCCGACTCCCGTGCCGTGACTGTGGATCCCGAGAATCGATTGTTGCATCACCTGCCGGTTCGTCGTCTGCAGGGCGAGGCGATTCGTGACTCGATGTTGTCACTCGCCGGAAAACTGGACGACAATCAGCTCGGCCCCAGTGTCCCCGTCTACTTGACGGAGTTTATGCAGGGCCGTGGCCGGCCGCCACAAGGGCCGTTGGACGGAAATGGCCGCCGCAGCATCTACATTTCGGTGCGGAGAAATTTTCTGTCTCCGATGATGCTGGCATTTGACACACCGCAGCCGACCACGGCGATCGGTCGCCGTACGATCTCCAACGTCCCGGCTCAGGCGCTAATCCTGTTGAACGATCCATTCGTCGTGCAGCAGGCTCGGCAGTGGGCCGAACGGCTGGGCACGACGAAAGGGGTCGAGGATCGCATCCAACGCATGCACCTCGAGGCGTTCGCGCGGCCCGCTCGTCCTGGCGAGGTCGAGGCGGCTCGCGTGTTCCTGCGCCGGCAAGCGGCGAGTTACGGCCAAGACGAGAACGCGCCGGGCATCGAGCCATGGACGGATCTGTGTCACGCCATGTTTAACGTCAAAGAGTTTATTTACCTGCCGTAGCGTTGATGATCGATGGAATAGGGCGTGAAATGGGAAGTGGTATGAGACGAATGAATCATGGATTCCCTTGCCGCCGCGTGCGGCCGGCGCTGAGTCGCCGCGAGATGTTGTTTCGCTGCGCCGCGGGCTTTGGCGGCGTCGCGCTGTCGACCCTGCTGAACGAGCGCCAATTGCTGGCCGCCGGCACGCACCACGCGCCCAAAGTGCGCAACGTCATCTTCTTGTACATGGACGGTGGTCCCTCGCAGGTCGACACCTTCGATCCGAAGCCGATGCTCGAGCGAGAGAACGGCAAGCCGTTCAAGATGAAGATCGAGCCGACGCAGTTCAACAACAATGGCTCGACGTTGGCGAGTCCTTGGAAGTTCACGCAACATGGCGAGTCCGGCACCCCGGTTAGCTCGCTGTTTCCCCATGTTGCAAAACATGTCGACGACATGGCCATCGTTCGCTCGATGACCTCCAACTTTTCCGAGCACACCAACGCCAACTACTTTCTCCATACAGGCAGCGGCTTGCAGGGCCGGCCCAGCATGGGCGCCTGGATTAGCTATGGGCTCGGCACCGAATGCGAGGAGCTGCCGGGCTTCGTCGTGCTCAACGGCGGCCTGATTCCCCCCGGCGGCTTGGACAACTTTAACAGCGGATTTCTGCCTGCCAGCTATCAAGCGTCTGTCTTTCAATCGAGCGTGTCCCCGGTCGCCAACATCAAGCCTTTGGAAAAAAACGCCGACCTGCAACGCAACAAGCTGGCGCTGATTCGGCAGCTCGACGGGCTGAATGATCGCGGCGACCACGATGCCATCGAGTCCGCCATCAGCAACTACGAGCTTGCGTTCAAGATGCAAGCGGCGGTTCCCCAGCTGACGGACCTTGCGCAGGAGACCGCGCAGACTCGCGAGATGTACGGCTTGGAAGCGAAGACGAAGGGAACCGCCACGTTTGGACGCCAGTGCCTGATCGCCAGGCGACTGGTGGAGGCGGGAGTGCGGTTCATCGAGGTCACTTGCCCCAGCGTCGGGCACGATCGCTGGGACCAGCACAGCAATCTGCGCCAGGGCCACGAGGACAATGCCATGGCGGTCGATCAGCCAATCGGAGCTTTGCTGACGGACTTAAAGGCGCGCGGGCTGCTCCAGCAAACTTTGGTCGTTTGGTCCGGCGAGTTCGGGCGGACGCCGTTCGCTCAGGGCACGAACGGACGCGACCACAATCCGTTTGGCTTCAGCATCTGGCTCGCCGGCGGAGGCATTAAGGGCGGCACCGTGACGGGCGCGACCGATGAGTTCGGCTACAAGGCGATCGAGAACAAACGCCAGATGCATGACTTGCACGCCACGATGCTCCACTTGCTTGGCGTGGATCACACCCGGCAAACGTTCCGGTTTAGCGGCCGCGACATGCGACTGACAGACGTGCACGGCGAGCTGATCGAAGAGGTGCTGGCGTAGGCCCGGATTTCAACGGCATCTATAAAATGGTGGGGCGGACGAGGCCCGGAATTGCATCCAGCTCCAGCGACTCGGTCTTGCCGGCCTTGAACCGTTCGAAGGCAATCGCCCCCATCACGGCATTGTCCGTGCAGAGTTCAAAGGGGGCGATGGACAGTCGAAAGCCGCAGCGTTGGGCAAGCGCTTCCAGGTGGTCTCGCAACACGCGATTCGCCGCGACTCCGCCGCCGACACAGAGCTGCTCCCGGCCCGTGCGCTGCATGGCGAGCTCGGCTTTGCCAACCAGGCAGTCTACGACCGCCTGCTGGAAACTGGCCGCGACATCGGAGACTTGGGTGGCTTCGAGCGACTCCGGAGCGATCGGATTGCCGGCGCCGTAGAGCGAGTAGCGCACGGCAGTTTTGAGCCCGCTGAAACTGAAGTCCAACTTCTCCCGGTCGTGTAGAAATGGCCGAGGGTACGCGTAGCGAGTGGGGTCTCCCGTCAAGGCTGCCTTGGACACGGCCGGCCCGCCGGGGTAGGTCAGACCAAGCATGTTGGCGACTTTGTCGAACGCTTCGCCGGCGGCGTCATCGATCGTGCCGCCTAGATACTCAAAATCGCCCGGTGAAGGGCAGTCGTAGAGACTGCTGTGTCCGCCGCTGACGATCAGGCCCACACAGGGAAACACGTCGCGCTTTTCGGCGATCCGGCACGCGTAGATATGCGCGTGCAGGTGGTTGACGGCCACCAGAGGTTTGCCGAGCGACAGGCAGAGCGCCTTGGCCGCGCACACGCCGACCAGCAAGGAGCCGGCGAGTCCCGGTGTGTAGGCGACCGCGATCGCGTCCAGGTCCGTCAGCTTGCAGTTGGCGCGGCGCAGCGTCTCCTCGAGCACGGGCAAGATCCGTTCGAGGTGCGCTCGGGCGGCGATCTCCGGCACGACGCCATGAAATCGCTCGTGCAACTTCTCTTGCGAGGCGACCACCGAACTGAGCACTTCGAGTTGGTCGGTGACCACGGCGGCGGCGGTTTCGTCACAGGTGGTTTCAATGGCGAGCAGCTTCATCGGTTGCTTCCGGTGCTCGGTGGAGTTGCGGGCGGGCTGGGCGATGCGATCCCTCGCTGACGCTTCAGCTTACCTTTAACAGCGGGCGGGCTGGGCGACTCGATCCCTCGCTGATGCTTCGGGTTACCTTCGACCAAGGTCGCGTTGAGCCGTGCGAGGGCGAGTGACAATTGTCGATCGACGCGCAACAGCTTTTGCGACGAGGCGTTTGACAAGTGGTCGCGACGGTGACGCATGAGTGTCTTGAGCTCATCCTGGGTCAGCGCAAGCGAGTTGTTGAGGGTGGGCTCGACGCCGACGCGGTCAATCGGCTCGCCGGAGGGGCGCTGGTACTTTCCCACGGTTAGTTGCAGGTTGCCGCCGGAGGGCAGTTCGAGGAATCGTTGCACGGTGGCTTTGCCCCAGGTCCGCTCGCCCACGAGCTCCGCTCGGCCGTGGTCTTGAAGGCAAGCGGCGACGATCTCGCTTGCGCTGGCGCTGAATCGATTGGCAAGCACCACGACGGGCCAGCTCGCGAATTCGACGTCGGTTCGCGAGTTGGGAGTGGCCCGCCAAGCGTGTGGCTGCGCATCGCAAGTGACGGCGGTCACGATCAGGCCGGCGTCGAGCAGCGTGTCACAAACCGCGACCGCCTCGTCAACGAGGCCTCCTGCATTGTCTCGCAGATCCAGGCACAGGCAGGTCGCGCGCTGTTGCCGCGCCATGCGCAGTTGTTGTCGAAAAGCGTCGCCGACTCCGCTCGAGAAGGCGGTCAGACGAAGGTAGGCGGCGCGCTTGCCGCTGTCGAGCGTCAACAAATGCTGCCAGTCGCCTTGGGCGTTGCGGCCCCAGCCCTCCAGGGCGGATGGGATCGACGGTGCCGGTGCGAGCGCCGCGCCTTGGTTGCCGCCTTGAGGATGATAGCTGGCGTGCGGATCATCGAGCGCACGGAGCATTGCCTTGATGGCAGCGTCCTCCAGGAGTCGCCGGTTGGGCGCGCTGGAGGCATGCGAAAGGATCGCCTGCAAAGCCTCTTCAAGCCGATGGACAGGCTCCCCTTCACGATCGCCGCTTGTCGGCCCTGTCTGCCCGCACGCGGTTGCGGTCAGGCAAAAGGCAGCCCAAGCGGTCAGTGCAAGCAGAGGACAACGCACGGCAGCACCTCAGTCCTCAATATCTGGCGGTCCGAGCGATCACTCGGTGGAAGTGGAGCTGCACTTCACGGTCGACGACGCGTCGCACTCCCTCGACCAAGCAGCGCGGCTCGTTGTCCTCCTCGCCACGGCGAATGATGTCATCCAGCTTTGCGCCCGGCTGAATCGTGAAGGTGGATTGATTGATGATCTGATTGCCAGCGTCCAATTCGGGAACGATGAAGTGGCAGGTGGCGCCATAGGTCAACATGCGGCCGGCGAACGCGTCGTGATACGGACGAAGGCCGGGGAAGCTGGGGAGCAAGCCGTGATGAAGATTGATGATCCGTCCGCCCGCGAACTTCCAGCACGTGGCCGGCGGCAGCACTCGCATATAGCGAGCGAGCACGATATAGTCGACTTCGTACTGATCGAGCAGCTCAATCATCAGCTCGTCGTTGGCGGCGCCGGAACGGTCCTTGGCGCCGATGTTCTCCCAGGGAATGCCGAATTGTTCGGCGATGCCTCGGCAGGCGTTGCGATTGCCGAGCATCACCGCCGGCTCCGCCTTGATCTGGCCATCCCGGATGGCCCGCAGCACGGCCAACGCGGGTTCGGGGCGGTAGGTTGTGCAAATCGCCAGACGCGGCCGGCTGGCGCGTTCGTCGGGCGACCAGACTCGCACCGAGAGCCGTTTGTGGGCGCCGATCTCCTGCAGTTCGGAACGCAGCGACGCGAGCTCGTCAGCCGGCAGCGAAATCCGCAGCAGCATCGCGAACAGCGCCTCCTCGTCGTGGTCGTACATCTGGATTTCACCGATGTTGGCGCCACGGCCAGTGACATGGTGGATGATCGGGTCGGCCAGACGCACGTTGTCCGGCCCGACGGCGGTCACGATGATTTCCATGTAGTTCTACTGCGATGAAGTCAATGAGTTGGGCGAGCGAGGCTGCCGGTCTCACGGACCGGGACACGATCGGAAATTGGCAGCGAGTGAGGTAATTCGGGGCTGTGTTCGCGATCCGCCCCGTCGCCGGTCGGCAAGTCCGGCCCGAAACTTGGTGTGCGGTGCGTCTGTGGGTCAGCCACCGAGAACACCATTGTAGGCTTCTTGCCGTTTCGCGGCAGGGCGGGCGCCGGGGACGAGCGGTCTGCCGAAGAACGCCACCTGGCGGCGCTGCAACTTCGACCCCCGCGGCCCCCATGGCTCCATGGGCAGAGAGAGTTCATCGCGAGTAGGGGGAGATTGACGGTCATCCGCCTTGTAAATCCCTGTCCATGTGGAATGCGTGTTCCTCGCGTGCTGCTGGCTGCCCCATCGTCAACCTCAAACGCAGGACGCGCACAAGCGGAGAAGTTCCGTTGGATTTCGATTGCAAGTGGTGCGGGACAAGGCATGGTTGCGAGTCACATAGTTTGGACCGACGCATCGGCAGTTGATGTGTTGAAACGTAACGTAGCCGCGTGCTGAGGCATTCCGCTGCGCCGTGAAGTCTCCCCGGGGAGACCCGGGCGAGGCTTGGCGCCATTCAGCATGCCAGTAGGAGAGGCCAATGACCCAGTCTGCCGTAGAGGCTGCGAACAGGGAGAACCTTCCGGTGACGGAAGACGACCTGGCGGCAATCACGCGAGAGCTGTTTGCGGGAATGCTTCAGCTCCCGTTTGAGGAAACTGAGGCCGCGAAATGCGTCGGCCCTCATCTCAAATCGTCCGTGGGCATCTCCGGCGACTGGACCGGTGTTGTCTCCGTCGTCGTCAGCGAGGCGCTCGCCGAGCGCATCGCCGCCACGCTGTTCAACTCCGATTCGGTGGCCGACGGGGACATCCGGGACTCCTTGGGCGAGGTGGCCAACATTGTCGGCGGGAATGTCAAGGGCGCCATCGACAAGCAGTGCTCGTTGTCCTTGCCGGTCGTGGAGGAAGTTGTGGGCGACGAGGACGGCAGCGGCCGTTGGTCCGCCTACCAATGCGACTCGGAGCTGTTTTGGATCGTTGTTGACAGCCAGTAGTGACAGCCAGAAGCGAACTCCTGGCCGCAGGCAACCGACTCGGCGACGCACACTCCATCAGCGGACGCGACCGAGCCGACGGCACGCGACCCAAGAGCATCGAGGAGAAGATATGAAAATCCTAGTCGTTGACGACAGCAAGGCGATGCGCATGATCGTCATCCGATCACTGAAGCAGGCCGGCTTCACCAAACACACCACCATTGAAGCGTCCAATGGACGCGAGGCGCTGGAGCTCATCCAGAGCGAGAAGCCGGATCTGGTTTTCTCGGATTGGAACATGCCGGAGATGAAGGGCATCGAGTTGCTGCAGAAGGTCAGAGAGGCGGAGATTCCCGTTCGCTTTGGCTTTATCACCTCGGAGTCCAGTCCCGAGACCAAGCAGCAAGCAACTGCGGCCGGCGCCGAGTTTGTGCTCACCAAGCCGTTCACGCCGGAGTCGCTGATGGCCACGTTGGAACCCGTTCTGTCCTGAGAGGCCGTTGAGTAACACCTGCTCCGGCAATCGACGCTGCGTTTTACCGCAATGTGAATGCGGTTCCGATTGCAGGGCCTATTTCAACAGGCCTCGACGGACTGAAAGTCCGTCGTATGTCTGCTAACCATTCACGAGGCCAATACGATGACAAACACGATTAACGCGCCGAAGCCGAACGATGTGGCGCACTTCTTCTCGCAGTTGTGCGGCCTGAAATTCGACGCGGGCGAGTGCAAGGAGGCGTTGGACGGCTCGAACGCCTTCACCGCGGCGTTCTATGTGGACAATGCGAGCGAGTTGCAGGCCGTCATCGCGGTCGATGTGGCTGGCGCCGCCAAGTTGGGCGGAGTGCTGACGCAGATTCCGATCGGGACGGTCGAGGACGCGATCAAGACCGGCGAGGTCACCGGCGGCATTGAGGAGAACCTCGGCGAGGTCTTCAACATCGCCGTGAACCTGCTGGAGTCGCATGAGCAACGGTTGTCGCTGGACTCGGTCAAATCCGGGGACGAGCTGGCAGCCGCTCTGCAAGCCTGGGCCGGCTCGCCGTTTCATTGCTTCACCCTGAACATCCAACGGTATGGCGTGTGCCGCATCGGCATCGCCACTCGATGACCTTCGCACCGTCGAATTCACCGGAGTGCTAACGATGTTCAAGAGAGACTTGGACGACTCGCTGTTGACGGCCGTTGCCGCATTGTCGATGGGATTGCTGACTCTCGAGTCGCTTGAGGCCGCGATTCCCGCCTGGCGTCGCCGGCGGACTCCGATCGGTCAGGTGTTGTTGCAGCAGCGGAAGTTGACTATGAGCCAAGTGTTCGCCGTGCTCCAAGAGCAGGCGACCTCCGAGCGGCTGTTTGGCGAGATCGCAGTCGATCGTGGCTTCGTTCGCAAGCGAGATGTGCAAGAGGCATTGGAGAGTCAAGTGGACGATGGGCCATGCTTGCTGGACGCCCTGGTGGAAGACGGGCATCTGACTCGCGAGCAGGCAGCGCGCGTGCGCAATCGAGCTCGCGAGCTGACACGCAACCCGTTGTTCGCCGTCCACTCTGGCAGTGGGAGCTAAGCGGCCGCTCCAAAGTCAGGCTGCTACAAAAGGCAAAGGGAGGGAGCCCCCACAAGAACGGAGTGATCACTTGATTTCTCCGGCAACTTAAAGTGCTGGAATTTTTTGCAAAGCGTGGCGGGCGGTTCAGCGGCCGCGATTGACAGTGAACTCCCGACCAGGCACGGGAGCTCACATCCGGGAGTCGTTCACAGCGCCCCATAGGTGGAAACGTGAATCTTTTTGAAGACAGAGAACTAGTCGACGAGTTTGTCGTCGAGTCCCAAGAGGGCTTGGCGGACGTTGAGAACCAGATGCTGTCGATTGAGGCGCAAGGCGTCAACGTCGAGGAGGATCTGGTCAACTCGGTGTTCCGCACGATGCACTCCATCAAGGGCGCAGCGGGATTCCTGGGGCTCGATCGCATCGGCCAATTGGCTCATGGCCTGGAGGAGGTCCTCGACTACCTGCGAAATCGGAAGGTCGTGCCGACTTCCGAGTTGGTCACCGCGGTGCTGACGGCTGCCGACTTCATGCAGGGCTTGATCGATGAGATCGAGACTTCCAACGACGCGGATGTTGCCCCCTTCATTGAGCAGCTACGTCAATTTCATCCGGACGCCGTCTCCGCGGCTCCCAAGCCGGTGGCCACGAGCGTCAGCGCGGCGCCGCCAGAAGAGCCGACTATGACCACGCCACCCGTCGCCACAGCCGAGTCCGCCGTCGTTGAAACGCCTGTTCCGGCAACGCCGGCGGCGACTCCGGCCGCCGAGTCATCCACGCCGCCCACGCCGAGTGAGTCGCCCGCGAGCGGCATTGTTTCGGCTTCCGAGCTCGATGAGACAATTCGCGACTTCATCATCGAATGCACCGAGAATCTCGAGCAGATGGACGCGGACATTGTCGCCCTGGAGCAGGATCCTTCCAGCGCGCCGCTGATTCGCAGTGTCTTTCGCACGATTCACACCGTTAAGGGTGGCGCCGGATTCCTGGGCTTCAAACGCTTGGAGAGCCTTACACACGCCGCCGAAAGTTTGTTGTGCCGCGTGCGAGCCAACGAGGTGGATGTCGATCAACAGGTCGTCGATGCGTTGCTGGCCACCGTCGACTCATGCCGCACCGCATTTCAATTGGTCAACACTCAGGGCAACGACGCACAATTCGACCCCGCCGCCGCGCTGGCTCTGC
Source organism: Planctomycetales bacterium (assembly GCA_020426845.1). GTDB lineage: Bacteria > Planctomycetota > Planctomycetia > Pirellulales > Pirellulaceae > JAGQPF01. Next base: position 68,286 of record JAGQPF010000728.1, on the reverse strand, counting down.
TAAAGGAACTGGAGGCGGCCAAGCCAACTGGGCCTGCTCCCGCTTCCGCTCCAACCCCGGCGCCCACCGCCCGGGTCGCGCCCCCGGCTCCTGTCGCGCTAGCGGCGCCACCCGTCGAGAGCCCCTCGGCAAACTCGGCGAACGACAGCGACGATCGAGCGTCCCGCAAGTCGGCCGAGAGCGCCGACAAAGGACACGCGGCGAGCGACAGCACGATTCGCGTCGACGTCGGGTTGCTCGACAAACTGATGAACCGCGTGGGCGAGCTGGTGTTGGCCCGCAATCAGATCCTGCAGCACATCAGCCATCAGGAAGACTCCAGCTTTGCCAGCACGGCACAGCGACTGAACTTGATCACGACCGAGCTCCAAGAGGACGTGATGAAGACTCGGATGCAGCCGATCGGCAACATCTGGGCCAAGTTCCCACGCGTCGTTCGCGACCTGTCTTCCCAGCTCGGCAAGCAAGTCGGCATCGAGATGGAGGGCAAGGAGACGGAGCTCGACAAGACGATTGTGGAGGCGATCAAGGATCCGCTGACTCACTTGGTGCGAAACTCCGTCGACCATGGCATTGAGCCACCCGACAAGCGCGTTGCCGCGGGCAAGCCCGCGGAGGGACGGCTGCTGCTGCGAGCCTATCACGAAGGCGGCCAGGTCATCATTGAAGTCGCCGACGATGGCGCCGGGCTGAACTTCGATCGGATTCGCGCCAAAGCGGTCGAACGCGGCTTGATCAACGCCGACGACGCCGCTCAGATGTCCGACCGCGAGGCGTCGCAGCTGATCATGGCCCCCGGATTCTCCACGGCTCAGCAGGTCACCAGCGTCTCCGGACGCGGCGTCGGCATGGACGTCGTGAAGACGAACATCGAGCGGATTGGCGGCACGATCGACGTCGACAGCCGCCCCGGGCTGGGCACGACCATCAACATCAAGATTCCGCTGACGCTGGCGATTATCCCCGCGTTGGTTGTCACCGACGGCGGCGACCGCTACGCCATTCCGCAGGTCAGCCTGCTGGAGTTGGTGCGGCTGGAGGGCGAGCAGGTTGGCGGCATTGAATATATCCATGGCGCCCCGGTCTATCGCCTGCGGGGCCGCCTGCTGCCCTTGATTAGCCTCTCCGAACAATTGGGGCTGGAGCCGTCCGAGGCGGACGACACGTCGCTCGAGGACCGGGTGGTCAACATCGTCGTGCTTCGCGCCAACGATCGACAGTTCGGTTTGATCGTCGACCGGGTGAACGACACCGAGGAGATTGTCGTGAAGCCGCTGAGCCGCCAGCTCAAGAGCATCAGCGAGTTCGCCGGCGCCACGATCATGGGCGACGGCACCGTGGCGCTGATTCTGGATGTCGGCGGACTGGCGACGACGTCCGGCTTGGCGGCCGAGAAAGCTCGCGAGCTCGAGTCTTCGGACGCCAACGCCGACTCCACGTCGTCCGGCACGACCGAACGGCTGCTAATTGTCGACCTGGGCGACTCGCGTCGCTTCGCGCTGCCGACCTCGATGGTCTCGCGGCTGGAGAAGATTCCACGCGACTCCATTGAGCAGGCACATGGCGGAGAAGTCGTGCAGTATCGCGGCGCCATTATGCCGCTCTGGAGGCTGACCGACGTGTTCGGCGGGCCCGCCATGCTTGAAGAGGCCGACGAAGTGCAAATCATCGTGTTTGCGGACGAGTCGAACGAGGACCGCACCTGCGGACTGGTTGTCAACCGCATCGTCGACATTGTCGAGACCGAATTGCGAATTCACGTCGATAGCAACAACGATCTGCTGTTCGGCACCACCATCATTCAAGACCGCGTGACCGACGTCATCAACCTCAAGAATGTCGCCCAACGCCAGTTGGCCCGGCTGTAGAGAATGTGAGAGAAACACATGAGCAACGAGTCACACCAGTACTGCACCTTTCATGTCGACAACCTGTTTCTCGGCATCGACGTCCAACGCGTGCAGGAAGTGATCCGCTACCAGCAGATGACACGCGTCCCGCTCGCGCCAAACGCGATTGAGGGGTTGATCAACCTGCGGGGACAAATTGTCACCGCCATCGATCTGCGGTGCCACTTCGGGATGCCGGCGCGAGCTGACGAGTACTTGCCGATGAACGTCGTCGTGAGGGACGGCGAGAACGCGGTCAGCTTCCTGGTCGACAAGATCGGAGATGTGGTGGAGGTCGAGAACAGCCTGTTCGAGCCGCCGCCAAACACCGTTCATCCGTCGGTTCGCAACTTGATTCACGGAACCTACAAACTGCCGGATCGTTTGCTGCTGGCCATGGACACCGAGCGCGTCCTGCACGAATTCGATTCACGAGTCAACGGCGACGGAAGAGTCGCCGGCTAATCGCCGTTGAACCATCGGCAACCGAACAGCATTCAATCCGCAAGAAATGCTGTCGATTGCCGGACCTGCCTCGCTGCAACCTAGCGGCGACTTCTACCTGTCTCGAGGGCATTTCAAAAATCTTCCCAGGCGCAATCGAAGGCAGTTTTTCTGCTGGTTTTGTCAACCCGATTGCCGATCGGGAAGTTTTTGAAATGCGTTGTAGCCATTTTTCCTGCCAATCAACCATACCTGCCCAGGATATCACAGGAGTCCGCGATGTCTTCCTCTACGCTCACCAAGAACGCCAATGGAAAAGGAACCAGCCGACGTTCCGCCAGCCCTGAGGAAAGGGCACGATTCGTCGAGCTCACCAACCTGATGGAGGCGATCAGCGCCACTCAGGCGGTGATCGAATTCAACATGGATGGCACCATCCTGACGGCGAATCAGAACTTTCTGAACGCAGTCAAATACGAGCTGGACGAAATCGTCGGCCAGCACCATCGGATCTTTGTTGACGAGCAGACTCGCAATAGCACCGAGTACCGCGAGTTTTGGGCGCGGCTGAATCGTGGCGAGAACGTGCCGGGCGAGTTCCGTCGCTACACCAAAGACGGCACCCTGGTGATCATCGAGGCGTCGTACAATCCGATCGCCGACGAGGACGGCAATCTCTGCAAGGTCGTCAAATTCGCCACTGACATCACGGCCTCGGCCTTGGCCCGCGACGAGGCGGGCAAGGTGAAGTCGATGATGGAGCAGGCGCCGATCAACGTTATGTTTGCCGATCGCGACTTGAAAGTTCAGTATGCGAATCCTTCCTCAATTCGCACTCTGAAGGGAATCGAGCATCTGTTGCCGATCAAGGCCGACCAACTGCTTGGACAGTCGATCGACATCTTTCACGAGAATCCCGATCGACAGCGCCGGCTGCTGGCCGACCCCTCCAACTTGCCGCACACTGCCAACATTAAGGTTGGCGACGAGACGCTGAGCCTGTTGGTGAGCGCCATCTACGACGCTCAGAATAACTATGTCGGGCCGATGGTCACCTGGGATGTGATCACCGAGCGGCTGGCGATGGAGAAGCAAATCGAGGAGAACGCCGAGCGAGACCGGCGGAAGGCCGAGGAGGTCGCTCGCATTCTGGCCCTGGTCAACGAGAACGCCTCCACCTTGGGCGCCTCGGCCGAGGAGATGACGGCGGTGAGCTCGCAGATGGCGGCCAACGCCGAGGAGACTTCGGCTCAGGCGAACGTCGTCTCGGCCGCCTCCGAGCAGGTCAGCAAGAACGTGCAGACGGTCGCCACGGGCGTCGAGGAGATGAACTCGGCCGTTCGCGAAATTGCGAAGAACGCGAGCGACGCTTCGCAGGTCGCCTCGCAAGCGGTGAACGACGCGCAGTCCGCCAACGAGACGATCGGCAAGCTGGGCGAGAGCAGCGCCGAGATCGGCAAGGTGATCAAGGTCATTACCTCGATCGCCGAGCAGACCAACCTGCTGGCCTTGAACGCCACGATCGAGGCCGCTCGGGCCGGCGAGGCGGGCAAGGGCTTCGCGGTGGTCGCCAACGAAGTCAAGGAGTTGGCGAAAGAGACCGCGCGGGCCACCGAGGAGATCAGCAGCAAGATCGAGGCGATTCAGACCGACACGGAGGGAGCGATTGAATCGATCCAGAAGATCGGCGAAGTGATCGCCCAGATCAGCGACATCTCCACGACCATCGCCAGCGCGGTCGAGGAGCAGACAGCGACTGCCTCCGAAATGAGCCGCAACGTGAGCGAGGCGGCCAAGGGAACTGCCGAGATCGCGCAGAACATCACCTCGGTTGCTCAGGCCGCGGAGAACACCACGCAGGGCGCCTCCAATTGCCAGCAGGCCGCGGCTGAGCTGTCGCAAATGGCGACCGCGCTGCAGCAACTGGGCGCCAGCCAATCCTAGTAGTAGCCATTGCAGGATGTTGACAGCGGGCAGCAGGGCGTCCAGCGGGACGCCCTGCTCTCGTTGACTGGGAGGTGTTTTTCAACGGCCTGCCCCGGGGAGTCAGAGCAGGCGGACGACGATTTCTCGCTCTCCCTCTTTGACTCGCAACAACTCGCCGGGGCGATAGCCGTGCTGACGCGCCGAGATCACGACCTGTTGCAGCGGCACGTCTTGGGCTGCGATTCGCTCCCGAAGCTCGTCGTCCAGCAACGAGTCGAGATTCTCGACGGCATTGGCTCGCTGAGCAATCTGAAACTTCAGCTGGCCGCCGTCGAAAATCTGCACCTGAAGCTGGGTCGCGAGCTCGCCGGCAGAGCTGACTTCGCTGTCGTCTTCCGCCGCGGGCAGTTCGAGTCGGTTGATCGCGTCGGACAGTTCCGACAGTTGGGGCGCCACGCATCGCCACCAGTTCGTGAGTCCGGGCAGAGCGCGCACGTAGTAGAGCAGGCCATGGTAGGCCCGCATCAAGTAGATCAGTCGCGCGGGCGCCGCGACGCGAAACGTCCAGCGATCATCGCCGAGGATGTCGCCGACTCGCTCGCCCATTCGCCAGTGTCCGACGTCGTAGGGCCAGTCCTGCTCGTAGGGCTCGAGCAACACGCGGCACAGCGCCGGCAGCTTGCTGCGCAGCGGGTGCAGATGATTCGCGTCAAACCCCAGCGCGACCAGAATCGGATAGAGCGGCTCTGTCTTGCCGCGCAGCGCGCGGATCAGCCGCAGCAACGCCAGTCGCTCTGGCAATGCAGGACGGAAAACGCTGCCGAAGTCAAACAACACGAGCTGCACGCCGTCGGCCGTGCGGCGAAATCGCAAATTGCCGGCATGCCAGTCGGCATGCACGATGCCCCATTCCAGCAGGCTTGCGTGGAAGTAGTCCACCAATCGTTGCGCCAGCGCCGTCAGGTCCCGGCTGGTCCAATCCCGCTGCGCCGTCGCCCAGTGCTCGCCGTCTTCCCAATCGGTGACCAGCACCTGCTCGGTGCTCAGGTCATCCACGACGCCGGGGATGACGATCCATGGGCAGACGCTTGCCCGTTGAGCGAACTCGAGTTGATTGCGGGCCTCCTGCCGGTAGTCCAGCTCGTCCTGAATGTGAGCGCCAATGATGTCGCGATACTCGCGCGTGTCAAAGCTGCGTCGCGCCAGGCCGCCAACCGGCAAACTCAGCCAGTTCAGCAGATTCAGGTCGGTGCGAATGGCTCGATCAATGCCGGGGTACTGCAACTTGATGGCGACTTTCCGCCCGTCGCGAAGCACGGCCGAGTGGACTTGGCCAAGCGAGGCAGCCTTGCCATGAGGGGACAGCGACTGGAGCACCTCGTCGACGGGGCGTTGCCATTGTCGCTCCAACTCTCGCCGCACGGTCGTGAGGGGCAGTGTCGACGCGGACTCATTCAGCGTCGCAAATTCTTCGGCCAGATCGCTGCCGGACATGCCGACCAACTGCGCCACCTTTTGAGGCAGGCCGTGCATGGCGCCCAGCCTCGCCACGACCTGCTCGGCAAATTCCTGCCGCCGGCTCGAGTCCGCGTTGCGCTTCAAGGTATGTGCGTCTTTGGCCAGCAACGCGAAGTTGCCGAGTCGTTTGATGGTGCCCATGTCATGCCTCCTTGCCGGTTGGCTCGTCGCATGCCAATCCGCGGCTTCGCGACCCGTAGCAATGTTCGGCTATGGCCCCGCTGCGGCTCGCGTTGGAAGTCTGTCATTGGCGGTCGCATGCCTCGCCACGGTGCGCACAATCGTCGCGAACGCGCCCTGTCGATGCGTCCGCTGCGCCCCATCGTGTGAGCCGCGAAGCTGCGTTGTGGACGTGGCGTGAAAGACGCCCGACAAGATCGTGTATTTTCGTTGCCCTCGTTTGGGTTGCGTCCTACGGTCTTCCAGAGACTTTTACTTTCGACTCATTGTCGGGCCACTTCGTTGGCTTGCTTGTCGACACAACCTTGGATGGACTGATGGACGATTCCAAATTGGCGCCGCGGGCGCCCTCCATTCTGAGCTCGTTTTCGGGAGGAACGACGTAATGCGTGCGCTAATTGTTGACGACTCCCGTCCGATTCGGCGAATCGAGTCCAACATCCTTCAGGAGCTGGGGTTCGAGACGATCGAGGCCTGCGATGGCGTCGAGGCGCTCGCCGTGCTGGAGTCGGGAGCCGACGTGCCGGACGTGGCGCTGGTGGACTGGAACATGCCGAACATGAACGGCCTGGACTTGATCAAGGCCGTCCGTGCCGACGAGACCTACAAGCCGATGATCATCTTGATGGTGACCACCGAGACTGAGACCAGTCAGATGCTGCGGGCGTTGACCGCCGGCGCGGATGAGTACTTGATGAAGCCCTTCCAGAAGGAAGGCCTGATTGAAAAACTTCGCTTGGTGGGAGCTGTTTCGTAATGAAAAAGACGCGCGTATTGGTCGTCGATGACTCCGTCATCATTCGCCGGCTGCTGTCGAGCATTTTGGCCGAGGACCCCACGATTGAAGTGGTGGGTGTCGCCGCCAATGGCCGCATCGCCTTGCAGAAGATGGACCACCTCCAGCCTGATTTGGTGACGCTGGACGTCTCGATGCCCGACATGGACGGGCTGGAGACGCTGACGGAGATTCGGAAGACCAAGCCGGCACTTCCCGTGATCATGTTCAGCACGCTCACCGAGCGCGGCGCCGAGGAGACGTTGGAGGCGCTCGCACGCGGCGCTTCGGACTACGTCGCCAAGCCGGCCAATGTCGACAATGTCGAAGCAGGCATGGACTCGGTCCGCAAGCAGTTGCTGCCCAAAATCAAGGCGCTCTGCTCCGTCCGCACGCCCTTGATGGCGACGCCTCGACGGACACCCGTCAACACGGGAGCGCTAGGCGGCAGCCCGGCCGGCTTGCAACGCTGCGATTTGGTGGTGATCGGATCGTCGACGGGCGGACCGCAGGCGCTGTCCGCGGTGCTTCGCCAATTGCCGAAAAGTTTCCCCGTGCCGATCGCAGTCGTCCAACACATGCCCCCTGTCTTCACCAAGCATCTGGCCGCTCGGCTCAACCAGGAGTGCGAGCTGGAAGTGTTTGAAGCTCAGGGCGGCGAGACCTTGCGTGGCGGCACGGTGGCGATCGCCCCCGGCGACTACCACATGATGCTCGAGGGCACTCCGTTTGCGATCCGCACCAAGCTCGGCCAAGGCCCGCCGGAGAACTCCTGCCGGCCGGCAGTCGACGTGCTGTTCCGGTCCTGCACCGAGGCAGTGGGTGGCAATGTGCTGGCTGTCGTGTTGACGGGCATGGGACGTGACGGGGCGCTCGGCGCAGAACACATTCGCGACGCCGGAGGCGCCGTGATCGCCCAGGACGAGGCGACCTCCGTGGTGTGGGGCATGCCTCGCGCCGTCGTTGAGGCCGGGTTGGCTACGGCCACGCTTCCCTTGAGTGAAGTGCCCGGCGAAATTGTCAAATTTTCGCTGATTCGTGGCAAGAAACCGGTGAATTCCTGATGGCCGAATCGACACTGACAACGGACGCGATGGACTTCGTGTGCACGCTTGTCCGCAATCGATCCGCAATTGAGCTCGAGTCCAACAAGGGCTACTTGGTCGAGGCCCGACTGGGGCCGGTGGCCAAACTGAACGGCTTTGGCTCCACGCTCGATCTGCTCCGCAGCCTGCGCGCCAAGCCGCAGCCGCAGTTGGAGCATGCAATTGTGGAGGCGATGACCACCAACGAAACCAGCTTCTTTCGGGACACGCATCCGTTCGACGCGTTGTCGCGAAGCGTGCTGCCGGCAAGGATCGAGGCGCGGAAGGTCTCCCGCACCCTGAATATCTGGTCCGCCGCCTGCTCGTCCGGACAAGAGCTCTACTCGATTGCGATGATCATTCGCGAGCAATTCCCGGAACTGCTGGGGTGGAAGCTCGAACTGCTGGGCACCGATCTCAGCGAGACCGTCTTCGAACGCGCTCGTCAGGGCATCTATTCGCAAATCGAAGTCAATCGCGGATTGTCCGCGGGGCGGCTCGTCAAGTTCTTCGAACGCTCCGGAGCTCAGTGGAAGCTGAAGAAGGAAGTCACCGACATGGCGACCTTCCGCAAGATGAACTTGATCGAGTGCTGGCCGACCATGCCGCAGATGGATGTCGTGTTCCTGCGAAACGTGCTGATCTACTTCTCCACCGATACCAAGCGGATGATCCTCTCTCGGGTTCGGAAGATTATGGCGCCCGGCGGGATTCTGTTCCTCGGCGCCGCTGAGACAACCCTCAATCTCGACACCTCCTTCGAGCGAGTGACGGACGGAGACTGCGTCTACTATCGAGTCGGCTGAGGTACGACGCGAATAGCGCCTTCATGGCTCGAGACGATTCGGCGACAAGTCGACAGAGCCGCGACGCAGAGCCCAACATCGTCTACTTACGACCCTCGACGGACTGGAAGTCCGTCGTACTGGGTGCACGGACTGGAAGTCCGTCGTACTGGGTACACGGAGGGTACACGAACTGGGACTCATTGCCAAAGCGCGATGCTGTTGGCGTAGGCCACCGGTGTGAAGATCATCACCGGGCACCAGGCCGCCAACGCCGGACTGATCAACCAGTTGGAGCCCAGCATCTGGCAGCAGAGCACGACCACATAGAAGGCGCTCACCAGCAGGAAGCAAATGCCGGCGGCCGCAAAGACGCTCCGCTTCCGCGCCGACAGCACCAACGGCAGCCCCAGAAAAAGCAGCGTGACGTCCAGCAGTGGCTTGACGAACCGGCTGTGCACCGCCACACGCACATTCCGTCCGAAGTCGACGCTCGGGTTTTGCAAGGCGCCGATGAGCTGCCGGGACGAGGACCACTGGCGCCATGCCTTGTCCGCGGTCAAGTGCGTATAGGTCAAGTGGCTGGCGATGAACGCCTGGTCGGGCTGCAGCCACGGTGTGTCCTTGGGGGAATACACCACCACGCGTTCGCCGAGCCGCAGTGACGGCTCCTCTCGCAACGCGGCTTGATTGACACCCGTCAGCAGATAACCCTCCGGCTGATCCGCAGCCGGCGGCCGGTACGTCGCGACGGCGGCGGTCAGCTGTTTGCCGACGCCCCGGATGGCAAACGGCAGCATCAAGGTCGGCTCGATGATCTCCCGCCGCTGGTCATCGACGTGCTTGCCGTCAAACCAGACGTTGGTTTCGTTGTCGTATTTCGGGCTCACCGGCTCTTGGTATTCGCCGGCCAGCTCGCGCCAGCCCCGCGATAGTTCGTCGCGGAATCGCGGAATCAGCAACTCACGACTGGCGGCATTCAGCAAGCTGACGATCGTCGCGGCGATCAGCAGCGGAGCCACGATTCGGAACTTCGGCAAACCGGCCGCCATCAACGCCGTGAACTCGTTGGTGCGATGCAGCCAAGTGATTGTGAACATTCCCGCCACCAGCACCAGCAGCCCCGACGAGAAGTTGAACAGCGAGAGCATGCGGGCCGAGTAGAAGTTCCAGAGCACCGCGCCGGCGCCTCCGGATTGCTTGGCGCAGGCAACGAATTCGTCGACATTGCTGAACGCGTCGACGACGATGAACAAGCCCGCGATGCTGAAGAAGCAAACCAACAGCACCTTCACGAAGAGCCGCAGCACGTAGCGGTCGATCAGTGTCATGGGCTCCATCCCGATTTCTGCCGAGGTCGCGGCTATCCGAAGCTCTCGCGCTCGCTTGCGCTCTTGCGCTTCGGGTTCCTTTCCCGATCTCCGAGGCCATGCTTCGGTCGCGGATTGTCCGAAAGTTAACCGTTCCGTCACTTTATGTCGAGCCAACCTGCGCCACGGCTCGCGCGAGCATCGCGATGCCGGCGTCGATCTGCTCCACCGTGGTCACGCCATAGCTGAGTCGCATTCCATGTCTGGACTTGGGCGTGCCGTGTGCGGGGTGGCAAAACTCTCCGGGCACGTAAATCACCCCTTCGCTCAGCGCATGCTCCCAAAGGGGAGATCCCAAGCCGGTCTCCATCTCCGCAGGCAGCGTCAACCAAACGTACAGGCCTCCGGCGGGCACGCGCCAGGCGACGCCGGGCTGGTCCGCAAAGTGCCGCTCCAACGCCGCCAGCATCGCGTCCCGTTTTCTACGGTACCCGGCGCAAAGTCGTTCGGTGTGAGGGATGTCCCACTCCTGCTCGAGCACGTGTGCAATCAACTGTTGGGAGAAATGGGGCGAGCCGAAGTCCGTGTTCGTCTTGAGGTCGATCACCGCCGCGGACAGCTCGTGAGGCAACAGCCCCCAGCCCACGCGGATTCCCGGCGAAAACGACTTCGAAAAGGTGCCGAGATAGACGGTGCGGGAGGCGGTTGGGTCGAACTGAAGCAGACTCGGCACGTCCGGACCCTCAAATCGCAGGTCGCGGTAGGCCGCGTCTTCAAGCAGGATCAGCGGACGGCCCATCCGCTCCGACCAACGCGCAGTCACATCCCACAGCTTCTCCCGGCGCGTTTGGCCCGCCATGCGGCCGCCGGGGTTGTCGAAGTAGCTGACCAGGTAAACGCCACGCACCTTGCCCAAATCGCCGTCGGACTCCAGGCGGGTCAGAGCGCGATCCAAGGCGTCGGGACAGATGCCTTCGTCATCCGACTCGACGCCTTGGGCCACGGCGCCGATGCTGTCCATGACACCGAGAAACACCAGATAGGTGGGCGCCGCCGAGAGAATGATGTCTCCTTCGTCGCACAATGCGTCACAGGTCAGGTGTAGCAACTCGTTGCTGCCTGCCGTCAGGACCAGTTGGTCGTCGTTGATCTGCAACGTCTGGCGATCCCGCGACTCGAGCCGTTGTTTCAGCAGTCGCCGAAGTTTCAAGCTGCCGTGGGTCGTCCCGTACTGCAGCGAAGCGCGTGCCGAAGCGGGCGAGCTCAGCAACGCTTGAGTCGCCAGTTGGACGAGCTCAATCGGCAGGGTTTCGGGGTCGACGAAGCCCGCTGCCAGGGAAATCAGGTTGGGATTGGCCAAGGCGCGAGCCATTAATGCTCCGATCGGCTGACCACTGGCCCAGCGGCTGCGGCGGCTAAACTCGTTGAGTTCGGATGTGGGCATAAAGCGTGCCTTGAGGGCGGCGGTTGCAGGACGGGAATGTCATTTCCCGAGGATTCCGGTGCGAAGGTCGACGGCCTGACGCAGACAACGGCTTGTCAGGTGGCAAGCCGCCTCGCAGTGCCTCGTGTGTCCGCAAAGACCATGGTCCGCGCCAACGGTCTGCGCCAAATGTGGGCGCCGATTCGAGTTGCGGTCAAGGAAGAAGGGCCGGAATGCGGCTTAAACCGCTAAAAATAGGAGCATTCCAAGGCGGCCGTCAAGTCGGCTTCACCCAGCACAGGTTTGGTCGTAGCACAGGCTGCCAGCCTGTGACATTGGGTTTTGGACGTAGCACAGGCTGCCATCCTGTGATGGAGTTTTGGTCGTAGCACAGGCTGCCAGCCTGTGATTGGGTCGCGAGGGCGAGCATGCAGGGGAGTTTCGACAAAACAGAGCCCTCGGCTTGGCGGCCGATTCCTGCAAGGGCGAAATCGTTGGGCAGACTGTTGTCCGCTGGCGCTCGAGCGGTGCTGGACGTGGTGTTCCCCCCCGTTTGCCTGTTTTGCGGTGAATTCGACCCGCCCGCGCTCGACTTGGCCGGGTTTTGCGCGAGTTGCCGCGCGGCCCTCTTCGGCGAGCCGTGGAGTTCCTGCCCTCGCTGCGCCGCTCCACTCGTCTCAAATCGATGCGGTTCATGCGTCCAGCGAAGGTACGCGTTTGACCGCACATTCGCGATGGGGCTCTACGAAGGCGAATTGCGCGACGCCGTGATTCGCTGTAAACAAGCGAGATTCGAGCCGCTGGCGTTGGGGTTAGGCCGTTTGCTGGGGGGATGGCTGCGCGAGCGGGTGGCGGAGCAGTACGACCTGGTGATCCCGGTGCCCAGCCATTGGATGCGCCGTTGGACTCGTGGCACGCACAGCGCGGGCCTGCTGGCGGAACGGGTGTCGTGCTGCCTGGGTGTGCCTCAAATTACGGGGCTGAGGGCGGTCCGCCGCTCGCGAAAACAGGGAACGCTCTCGGCTCCTCAACGATTCGCCAATGTCCGGGGTGTCTTCCGGCCGTCGAAACGCTACGATTTCCACCACGCCAAGTTGTTGCTGATCGACGATGTGATGACGACAGGCGCCACCTTGGGCGAGGCGGCACGAGTTCTCAAGCGGGCGGGCGCGGCGGAGGTCTGCGCCGCAGTGATTGCTCGCGGAACAGGCATGGCCAGGAGTTTCTGACACCTCGAACATCTCATGAGCGACTCCCCTTCGCAATCTGTGGGCTCCCCACCCAAGCCTCGTCCCTTCCGCCGCGCCGTATTGCGCGGCCTGGGCGTCGTCATGCCGCCGCTGCTGACGATTGTGCTGTTGATCTGGGTGCTGAACGCCGTCCAGAGCTACGTGCTGACGCCGATTGAGGAAGGGGTGTCCTGGGGCATCACCTGGGCCCTGCACGAGAATCCACGCGGCAAGGAGATACAACGCGAGCGGGTGGAGCTGGAGAAGGGGATCACCACGGGAGTCTACCGCGACGAGGTCTACGTCTTGATCCCCAACGGCGATTGGGTCAAGCACTCAGTGTTCAGCGTCGTGCAGGAAAATCCCGGCGAGGGAAACCTCCGCACCTCGAGGGATTACGTCCATCGCTACGTCGAAATCAAATTCCTGCGGCGTTCGTTGGTGCTGCCCGTATTTTTCTGCCTGTTCATCCTGGCGCTCTATTTCCTCGGCAAGTTCATGGCCGCCGGGGTGGGCCGGATGGTCTGGTCGACGCTGGAGAGCATCATCAATCAGCTGCCGATCGTCAGGAACATCTACTCGTCGGTCAAACAGGTCACCGACTTCGTTTTCTCGGAAAACGAGGTCGGCTTCACCCGCGTCGTGGCGGTGCAATATCCCCGCCGTGGCATCTGGAGCTTGGCGTTTGTCACGGGAGAGAGCATGCTCGACGTTCGCTCGGCCGCCAACGAGCCGGTGCTGAGCTTGTTGATTCCCACTTCGCCGATGCCCGCCACCGGATTCACCGTGACGGTGCTCAAAAGCGAGACGCTCGATCTGGACATCACCATGGATCAAGCGATTCAGTTCATTGTCAGCTGCGGCGTCGTGGTGCCGTCGAACCAGCTGTACCAAGAGACGAACTTTGCGGCCAAGATTGCCGCGGCCATCGAAAAGGCCTCGGCTCATGCGGACAAGTCAGCTGGCCGCTTGGTCGACCAACGCGGCGAAAACCGGGAAAACCGGGAAAACCGCGACACGCAGGAAGATTGACGGCCCGTTGATTTCAACGGCATCAAAAAGCGAGCTAGCTTGGGAGCGGTCAGTTAGGTGACGGATTCTTCGACAAACGACACGGCGTCCAGCGCGACGTTGCGACTGGGCACTCGAGGCAGCGCGCTGGCCCGCTGGCAAGCGGACCATGTGACGGAGTTGCTCAAGTCGATTGGCGCCCGCGTCGAGCAAGTCTTGATTACCACACAGGGGGATCGCAATCAGCAAGGGCCGATCGGCGCGCTCGGCGGCCAGGGCGTGTTCACCAAGGAGATCCAGCGCGCGCTGCTCGACGAGGAAGTCGACATCGCCGTTCATAGCCTCAAGGATTTGCCGACGGACCCGACTCCGGGGCTGGAACTGGCGGCCGTGCCCGAGCGGGAACGCATCGCCGATGCGCTCATCTGCCGAGTCGCGTCCGGGTTCGATACGTTGCCACAAGGCGCGGTAGTGGGCACGGGCAGCGTGCGCCGCCAGGCTCAGCTGCTCTATCTTCGCCCCGACCTGGAGATGCGCGACATTCGCGGCAATGTCGAGACACGTCTCCAGAAGCTCGATGACGGACAATATGACGCGATTATTCTCGCCGAAGCGGGACTGACTCGACTCGGCTTGCGCGACCGCATCACCGAGGTGTTGTCGGAGAAGCTGGTCATGCCCGCGGTTGGTCAAGGCGCCTTGGGGCTAGAGATTCGAGCGGGCGACGAGAGCACGCGCCGCTGGCTCGAGCCGTTGATTGATCGCGCCGCCTTGGCCGAAGTGACTGCCGAACGCGCGCTTCTGCGGACGTTGCGGGGGGGCTGCATGGCGCCGGTCGGCGCCGTGGCTCGCGCCGGCGAACACACCCTGATTTTGGAGGCCGTGGTCTTGAGCCACGACGGGCAACGCCGGGTCCACGCTGTCGGCGTCGCATCGCTGGACGACGCCGAGCAGCTTGGCGGCGATGTTGCCGCCAAACTGCTGGACGCCGGCGCCGCCGAACTGATCGGCGCAGCGCGAGAACGCGAGTAACTTTCCTGGCCGCTATCCCTCGCTGACGCTGCGGGTCTTCTTGGCTGACCTTGACGCGAAGTGGTGCGCTCTCTAGTGTCCTGCTGCATTTTGACGGCCGGCCAGGGCTGCGCGCTCCATGTCGCGCTCGTTCTTTGGCCTGCCGGCCTGTTTGCCTGAGTTCTAGTCCGTCGAGGCGCGGCACTGTCTACTCTTCCACCCGATCGAAGAACTGCCTTGAAACTCGGGGGAGCAGTGTGCGCCGCCGGGAGTTTGCTGCTGGCATGCTTGGCCGGTGGTTGCGCTCGTTGGCGGGAAGACCATATGCAGCGACAGCTGTTGCCGACGCCCAAATTGTCGCCTAATAGCGTCGTGCTCGAGGCCGTGCAGGTGCGATTCTCGGGTGAGCAGGACGAGCAGGTGGAGGCGATTTGGCGCGAGGTGGAGGAGATCCCCGATGTCGAGACGCGTCGTCGGCTCGAATGGAACGGCTTCTGGTGTGGCGTCGTGGGAACGCAGCTTCCCCCGGCGCTGCGCGAGCAGCTTGATCGCCCCCAATCGCTGCTGCCCGATGAACGAGGCAACGCGCCCACTCAGGGAACGCGGCTGCAGTGCCGTCGTGGCGCCCGCAAGTCTTGGTCATGCCAGCAGATGCAGGACGAGCTAAACGTGCTGCTCTGCGAAGAAGAGGGCACGCTCCGGGGGCGGACCTATCAACAGGCTCGCTGCCTACTTGCGATTCGCTGTTTTCCCGAGGGAGACGGCAGTGTTCGCGTCCAGGTGATGCCGGAAATCGAACATGGCGAGACGAAGCCCCGCCACTTTGGCGATGGAGGATTGTGGCAGGTGCGCGTGGGGCAGGAGCGCGAGGTCTTCGAGCGACTTGCCGCCGAGCTGGAAATCTCGCCGGGCGAGACCTTGATCGTCTCGTGCACCCCGGAACGCAAAGGATTGGGGGGCCGATTCTTCGGCGTGGACGAAGGCCGCTCCCTGCTGCTGCTGCGTCTTGTGCAAACACAGATGGACAATCTGTTCGCGCCCGAGGAATCCGGGCAAGCGATCTCCGCAGGGCATTGAGCGGGGCCGCCGACGCCTGGTCTTTCGTCCGCCGCTACGGGCTTCTAAGGGGGCGTTGTGTCACTTTGGTGTCCGTGCATGCTTGGTGGAGAAACCTCTGGAAATGCCAGATTTATCGAGATTCGCCAACGGGTTGCGGAGAATCCGTCCGAATTGGATAATGGCGGAGATTTGAGATCGCACCGTCTCACACCAACTCATTCTTGGAGATTTTCATGGCTCTTGTTCCACTTCGCACACTGCTGGACCATGCCGCCGAGAACGACTACGGCGTTGCCGCGTTCAACGTGAACAACATGGAGCAGATTCAAGCCATCATGGAGGCCGCTCGCGAGACGGATTCGCCGGTCATCGTCCAGGCCTCCCGCGGAGCCCGGAAGTACAGCCAGGACGCGTACCTTCGACATTTGATGTTGGCTGCGGTCGAGTTGTATCCGGAGATTCCGATTGTCATGCACCAGGACCACGGCAACAGCGTGGATACCTGTCGCAGCGCGATCGACAACGGCTTTACGTCCGTGATGATGGACGGCTCCCTGGAGGAGGACGGCAGCACGCCGGCCTCGTTCGACTATAACGTGCGAGTGACGGCCGAGGTGGTCAAGTTGGCGCACGCTCGCGGCGTCTCGGTCGAAGGCGAGATTGGCTGCCTCGGTTCACTCGAGTCCGGCTCGGGTGAGCAGGAAGACGGACACGGAGCCACGGGCGAGCTGGACCACAGCCAGCTGCTCACCGATCCGGAGGAGGCGGCGAAGTTCGTGGAGCTGACGAACGTCGACGCGCTGGCGGTTGCGATTGGCACCAGCCACGGCGCCTACAAGTTCACTCGCGAGCCCGACGGCGAGATCCTCGACATGGGCCGCATCGAGGCGATTCATAATCGTCTGCCGAATACGCACCTGGTCATGCACGGCAGCTCGTCCGTGCCGCAAGAGCTGCAGGACATCATCAACGCCTATGGCGGCAAGATGCCTCAGACTTGGGGCGTGCCGGTTGAGGAGATTCAGCGCGGGATCAAGCATGGCGTTCGCAAGATCAATGTCGACACCGACAACCGCATGGCGATTACGGGCGCGATTCGCAAGGTGTTGTTCGAGGATCCCTCCGCGTTCGATCCTCGTGCCTACCTCACGCCGGCTCGCGAGGCGATGAAGAAGGTTTGCGTGGCTCGCATGGTCGCGTTCGGCCAAGCCGGGCATGCTTCCAAGGTCCGCGCGCTGACGCCGGCCTCGTAGCTTGAGGCCGCAGGTGAGGCAGCCGGCGAACCACTCCTGCTGCCGGCTGTTTGAGGAATATCGGACGGGCCGCGACTGGTGCGCGGCCCGTCTTCGTTGTGTCACGGCGAACTCGCGATTCCGATCCCTCGCTTACGCTGCGGGTTTCCTTTTTGAGGCATCCCGGATTCAAGTTTCGGCGTCTTCCGGGACTTGGGGTTGCCCCTGTCGCCCGCGGATCGGTACGCTGGCTCCTGGCAGGACACGCTGCCATTGGACATCGTGTGGGTTTGACACCAGGGACGGCTTGCCAGCATCATGCGGATTCTCGAAGTCGTCTCCGCGCGCGACATCAATGGCGCCACGCGTCACGTCTGCTCGCTGGTTGGCCAGCTCCAGCAGCGTGGCCACGAAGTTTTCGTCGCTTGCCTTCCCGGCGCTTGGCTGGGCCGCCAATTCGATCGCCGCCAGGTCATCGAGACGTCGTTGGACCGCTGGCCCCTGGATGAACTGCGTCGAATCGCCGGCATTTGCCGAGAACGGCAGATTGACGTCACTCATACCCACCAGAGCCGCTCGCACGCGTTCGGCGTGCTGCTCCGCTGGCTGCACGGTGTTCCCACGGTCGCCACGGCGCACAACTGCCGCATTCAATTGCATTGGGCGCTCAACAACCACGTGATTGGTGTGTCCGAGCGGACCACTCGTTTCCACCGGAGATTTAATCTCGTCTCGCGGCGTCGCAGTGAGACGGTGCACAACTTTATCGACCTGGACGATTACGCTCGTTTTGGGGAGCAGCCGGCCGAGGCGGGCGGGGCATCCCGTGAAGCGGTGCTGGGGGAGCTCGGTATCCCGGCGGACCGAACGGTTGGCGCCGTGGTGGGAAAGATCACCTATAAGAAGGGCATCCATATTGCGATTGATGCGCTTGCGCGGTTGCGCGAGCGACAGCCGCAGCTCCACCTGCTCATGATTGGCGCTCCGCGCGTGCGAGACCTTGAGTATCGCGATCAAGTCGTTGCGCAAGCGGAACGATTGGGAGTGGCGGACCGCGTCACTTGGGCCGGCGAGTGTCGTGACGTGTTGCGCTTGCTGCGAGCCACGGAGCTGATGATCAGCGCTTCGCTGGAAGAGAATTTTCCCATCAGCTTGCTGGAGGCGATGGCTCTCGGGCTGCCGGTGGTCGCGACTCGAGTGGGTGGCGTGCCGGAGTGCGTGGTCGATGGCGTCACCGGCAGCTTGGCGACGGCCGGCTCCGCCGACTCATTGGCAGCGGCCATTGACTCGCAGTCTCCCGAGTTGCGTTTGCAGATGGGAACTGCCGGGGCGGAGCGAGTTCGCCTGCACTTCAGCGCCGAGTCGCAGCTACCGAAGATTGAACGAGTGTTGGCGGCGGCCGTCGGCTCTGCCGGACGACGCAAACGCGAGCTGTGGCCGTGGAGCAGAGCCGTCAGCACCGGGAGCGAATGTGCCGAAGCTCTTGGCAACCCGCCGTTGAAAAACACCTGACCCGACGAGCGCCCCGGCACTTGGCCGGGCCGCATGATGCACGCTGATGCGATCGCCGGTTGGAGCTGTTCTTTCAACCTGCCAAGTGAACGCCCTCCGCTCGGCATGGTCGCGCGGAACGTCACACTTCGCGCGGAACCGAGTCCTCAAGCAACGCCATCATTCGAGCCAGCTGTGCGACCGTTTTGACACCCAGCGACTTCAGCAAGTCGTGGCGGCGGCGCTCCACCGTGCGGAGTCCCAAGTTCAGGCGGCTCGCAACCGCGGAGTTGAGCGCCCCCGAAATCAGCAGGCGGGCCACTTCGCGCGACTCCGAATCGAGTCCGTCCCACCACTTCTGCACGTGCTTGAAGCGCTCGCGACGCTCGCGAAGTTGGCTGGACTGATGGATCGCTCTGTCGATGGCGCCCATCAGCTCCGCCTCCGGGTGCGGCTTTTCGAGCAGAATCACCGCGCCGTTGACCATCGCTCGCACCGCCACCGAGACGTTGGCGTGGCCACTGACCACGATCACGGGCAGGTGACAGTTTTGTGACGCCAGCTCCTCCTGCAACTCCAGGCCAGTCATCCCCGTCATCTTGTAATCGGTGATGAGGCAGCCGTTCTCCGAAATGGAGTCGGCCGAGGCCAAGAATTCTTCGCCGGATCGAAACGCCTCGGTGTGAAAGCCCTTGGCGGTCACCAAGGCGCACATCGACTCGCGGCATTGCTCGTCGTCGTCAACAACATAGATGGTGGGGTGTTCCAGCATTTGGGCAATCCTTTCCAATCCAAGTGTCGGTTGGCCTGGAATGGCCGAACCCGAATTCAATGTAAACCGGCAGCTTGCGAGTGAGTCGCCAGAGCCGTCATTTTGTGTCGTCTAACGGAGGAATTTCTGGGCGCCCCCCGCTTCTCGCCTGATCCTGCACCTTGACCTTGCTCGGCAGGGCCGGCGACAGGACAAGCGTCGCAGGATCGGTGGGCTTGTTGTCGGCGGCTTGGCCGAGCTCGGTGGGGACCAGCAAGTGCAAGGTGGGATGTGGTGTGGTTGGGGAAGTGTTCGACGCCCGGGGCTCTTGATCGTCCACGAGCCAAAGGCGACAGCCTGCGGAGGCGAAATTGCTCCGCGTGGTAGCTGTCAACTTGGAGAGCTCGAACGGCGGCTTCATGGCATCCTGTGATGAGGGTGTCATCACGATGCAGATATGAATATACCCATTTGCGTTGGCGAGGCGAACGTCAAGTGCGTCGCACCTTGCCGCTAACGCGTCAAACAGATCGAGCAGTAGTTGCTGGCAGGCCGCCGGATCGTCGATCAGGGCCCCGGAACTTCCGGAGAACTCCAGCGGCAGGCGACGAGTGCTGGCAACGAGTTGGGCAGTCTCTCGGAGGATACTATCGATCGGCTCGCGTCCCTTGCTGCCGAGTCGCCACACCAGCGTGCTGAGCAACGAGCCGATCTGCCCGGCTCGCAATGCCTCGGAGGCAATCATGCCGGCGTAGTGCTGGACGAGTCGGGACGGCTCATCCGGAAGCTGCTCACTGTTGGCCCGACAAGCTCCGGCGTAGTTGGAGATCGCACTGAGCGGCTGCGCTAGTTCGTGAAGAAATTGGTGCACGAGCCGAAAAGTCGAGGAATCGCGAGGCGCCGGCGTCGTCGGCCCGTGGCGGAGATGTTGGGTGTGAGGCATGGTCGAAAATCCGTCGTGGGAATTTTGGGCCCCGTTTGCTCGACCTCATCACGCAGTTGGCTGCGTTGAGGCACCCGGTCCGACTTTCCCTGCTCGGACCAAAGGTGTTTTGCAACGGCCTTCTCTTAGCGACCTCCCCCTCGGGATGCAAATCTGGCGGCCCTCCGCCAGGTGGTTCGCCGCCAACCGCTCAACGGCCGGGCAGCACCCGCCCAGAATGTGTATTTTTGTCAATTCTCTATCTTTGTCGAGAACTCTTCGCTAGGATGATTGAATTGTGATCCTGGTCATCGCTCGGGTTCGTGTCTTGCCACTATTGGCTGCTGGTGGCCGAGCTTTTCGGGTCCCTCGTCCGGTCCCTCGTCCACCCGACATCTTGTCTTGGAATCGCGGATATTTCCCGACTGGAGAAAGCAGATGAGTGCCTTCCTCTCCCCCCTCGTTCGGCATGGTCTGCGCCGCCCGCCGGTGCTGTGGCTTGGCGCTCTTGCCATCCTCGCCCTGTTCGGTGGGAGCGTAGGCGGCGACGAAGTGCGGACGTGGACCGATGTCCAAGGTCGGCAAATGCAGGCCTCGTTTCTGCGCTTGGAGGGTTCGAACGTCTACTTTCTCAAGGATGGCGCCGAGTTTCAGTTTCCGCTGGCACAGTTGTCGATTGAGGACCGTGTGGTGGCGACTCGTTTGGCGGTGACTCGCGCATCGGCAGAGATGGCTCGCGCGACCGAGAGCATGAGCGAGATGGCCAATGGTCTCGGTGGGGCTTCCGCCGCGCCGACAGCGCCTGCCACTTCGCAATCCACTTCCGGGGGCAACGGGGGCAACGGGGGCAACGATGCACGTCCCGGCGGTTCCTTGAAGGAAAAACGTGACTGGTCGGACAATCGGGGCAATCGACTCAATGGCGCCCAGTTTGTCCGCATCCATAGCGGGAACGCCGTCATTCGGCACGGCGGGCGGATTCACTCGGTGCCGTTTTACAACCTGAGCGCCGAGGATCAGGACTTTCTGCGCAGCGAGCTCACGGCGATCGGTCAGGAGGATCAGATCCCGCCAGCTCCGACGAATTCGGGCAGCTCGTCGGGAATCGGTGGCGTGCCCGGGATGAACGGCGTGCCCGGGATGCCCGACATGGCGGGCATGGATATGGATGCCGGCATGCCGCGATTGGGAGGAGGCATGCCGAACTTCCCGCGACCCGGGTTCCCCGGAGGCCCGCGGGGTCCGATGGGGATGCCGAGCATGGGAGCGGGCGGAGTGCCGAGTTCGGGGCCGCCGACCGGGGTCGGTGCGAACATGCCGGAGATGGATGCGGCGGGCATGAGCCGCCAGATGGCCGAGAACTCCGGCGCCGACATGGGCATGGATCCGGGCATGGTCCCGAGCTCCGGGCCTGCCGGCATGAGCGGCCAGTACGGCATGGCGCCATCCAGCGACGGCCTGGGCGACATGGACGGGATGGGCGATATGGATCCCGGCAGGATGAGCGGGCCCGACTTCTCCCATCAAATGGCTTCCACCGCGCGGCCGCCCAGTTTCTCGAATCCGGCGCCGAACATCCCGACCCCTTCTTTTCCGATGTTTGAGGAAATCTACGAGTGCTCGCACTGCAAGGCGACCTTCACTCGGGCTGAGTCGCAAGGCAAGACGCATTGCCCGAAATGCGGCACGGCTTGGTCCAACCAAGGCGGCAAGGCCGGCACCCGCTACGACAATCGAACTCGCGACAATCGCTTGAGTTACACGGCGATCGTGACGATCGCGATCAAAGTGATTGTCGGCCTGGCGGTCCTTTGTGGGGTCGGCGGCGGCGTGGCGAGATCTCGTCGCTAATATGTGGCACAAGTTTGCTGTCTGGCAGACTGTCGTGGTGCAGGCTGCCAGCCTGCAACCTGTGTTCAAATCCACAATCAGCATCAATCACAGGCTGCCAGCCTATGAATTGGTTTTGCCACTGCACCACGACGTGCCACCGTCGTGAAGTTGTTACAAACTTGGAGCTTGTCCCCATCCGACCATTCATGGGATAACCCACGACAAGGCACGAGAGTCAGACATCACTTTGTGAAATCCGGGCCCTTCGGGGAATCCCCGGCCACCTGACCGTCGTCAAACCACCGGGGGCTGCCCGACGGTTTTAGGGAGCCTTACGCGGGTCGCCTACGATGGAGGCCCACTGTGTCCACTAGCACAAGGCAAGCCGCAATGTACTACCGCCAGTACGACATGGCCGTCGACTTCTGGAGTCCGTGGCTGGTGGTGGCACTGGTGATTGTGGCGGCCTGTTGGTACTGCGTCTTTCAATTGTGGCGTGGCATGCGTCCGGACGGCTTTGAGCAGAGCCTGCGCCGTCTCCGTCGCGAGCCCGGCAGTCGTCTGCGGTGGTCACGCGCCGAAGCCCCGACCGCCGCGGCTCATTCCACCCAAAATGCCGCCCAGCATGCCAACCAACCAACTGGGGTGTTGCAGATCTCGCTGTTGCCGTTGATGTTGATCAGCTGTGGCATGGCGATGCTGTTGGCGCAGGCTCAGCAGCCTGACGAGTTCAGCCGCCCCTTCACATGGGCGTTGTTTGTCGGCGTTGGCGCCTGGTATGGCACGACTCGTTGGCGTCGCCGGCGCGGCGTCGGCCCATTGCGAAACTTGGCGTGGTCGGGCGCGACCAGCGCGATGGCGGTCTCCGGTCTGCTCTGGGCGTTCTACATGGCGGTCGACGCTTGGCGCGGCGACACCGGCTACGAGCGGCTGACCGGCAGCGGCGCGACGCTGCTATGGTGGATCGCGGTTGGCAGCGCACTCGGAGCGTTGCTCGGGGCGCATCGAGCAGGCAGTTTGTACCGCCGGGCGTTCGCCCTGGAGCCGGACGTGGGGGCCGCCGATTTAAGTGACAAGGATATGTCAGCGTTAGCGTCCTTGCCGTTGGCGACTCGGCCGCGCCGCGCCGCTTGGGGAGCCATCTGGCTGGCGTGCGGGGCAAGCTTGATGTTTCACCTTTCGGCTGCGCCGCAAGTCTATCGAACCGTCCGCGTTCGCGAATGGCGCCTTTACGACTGGCGATTCGCTTCGCATCGTCCCCGGCCGCTGGTGCTCACGATGGCGGCGGCTCGGCCCGGTGACATCAACTTGCCGATTCCGTTGTCTCTTACCGACGACTTGGTGCTCGACACGACGCACCAATTCCAAAGCACCATTCCTTTGTTGAGCGAGCAACTGGCGGAGCAAGTCCCGAACGCAAATGCGCCAATTCCCTTCTTAGCGGTCGCCGGTCCCGTGAAGGCAGGGCAGCCGTTGGGCGCTGTCTTGCATTTGGCGTACGTTCCGCCCAAACCGCACGAATCGCCGCAACGCTACGTTCCTCCGGATGCCGTGACGGACCCGGCGGAGCTGACCGGAATGGTGGCGAGGGTCGATCTTGCCCGCGGCGCGGCCATCAGCCGCGGCGATCTCGTGAGCGCGGGCGCCCCATCTCCAGCTGTCGAGACGACGGGCGCACTGGCGGCCGAGACTGCCGCCGAGGGCGTTGTCGACGAAACCTTGTTGGGCAACGTCGCCACGGCAAATCGAGGCGAGCCGAGACAGCAGCTGGCGATGCCAGCACGGGGACCTTCACGGGCCCTGCCACAACTGGCCTCGGGAACGATTCAACAATATGACAATGGGCAGCAGCCCAATTCAAAGGGCGTGCTTCCACTCGGTGCCAATGAAATTAACGGACCGGAAGACGAAGGGCCGAACGTAGACTTTTCCGTTTTACTGTTGTTTGGTTCGCTGGACCAGGATCGCAACGGCTTGATTCGCGAGTCAGAGTACACTCGCGGGGTCCGGATGCCGAACGTAAATTGGCCCTTGTCCGCAGCTCAAGATATTGATCAGGATGGCATGCTGTCGCCGCTCGAGTTCCAACATGTCTTGTTCCCCAATGGCCTTCCCAATCCGCATGTGCGGACCGCCACTGAGACGGGCATGTTGCGGACGTTCGAATTGCTGGACCTGGATGGCAATGGGTTGATTGGCAAAGCCGAGTTCACGACGAACGTATTTGACTCGGAAACCTCCACGATCACGGTATTGCCGGATTTGGCGTGGCCACTGCCACGTGCGCAGGACACCAATCAGGACGGTATGCTGACGCTGGCCGAATTCTCGCCCGCGGTCGTGTTGGCCTCGAAAGCTCGGAGGTCTGGAGCTGCTCTTTATCAAGACGACGATCGACTTGACATTCAAGTTGAGGCCGAAGTTCTAAATCCCCAATAAGTTGGCGAGTTGGCGATCTCCGATCGTCTTGATGCAAATCACATTTACGTAGGCAGATCGTCATGGGCTACCACTATTGGTTCTACGACCACCAATACGCTTACAACACCTGGGACGCCTGGCTGGCGGTGGCTCTGGTCGTTGTGGCAGTGGCCTTGCACGGCGTGTGGAGATTGTGGCGCGGCATGCGCTTGGACAACTTCGAGCGCAGCGTGCGGGCGTTGAGGCACTCTTCCAGTGCTCGATTGACGATGCCTGCCACGGCTCGGCCGGCGCCGCAGCGGGGATGGCTGAACGTCTCGTTGCTGCCGTTGATGCTCTGGAGCGCCGGCCTGTCCTTTTTGTTGGCTCAGGCGCAGCAGCCCGACAAGCTGAGTCGGCCCGTCACGTGGGCGCTGTTTGTGATCGTTGGCTCGTGGTACGGAACGTCGTTCTGGAGCCATCGTCGCGGAGTCGGGCCGCTTCGCAACCGCGCGCTGGCCGGTGTGCTTGGGGCAGGCAGCATGTCGCTGCTGGTCTGGAGCTTCTATATGGCAGTGGATGCCTGGCGCGGCGACGCCGGATACGAGCGACTGACTGCCGGCGTGCCCACCTTGCTATGGTGGGTCGCAGTCGGTGGCGTGTTCGGCTCGCTGATCGGCTCGTTGCGCGCCAACCGGATCTACGGCCGCGTCCACATCGCTCCGGCGGCGATCGCTCCGCCGCACTCGGGCGACGACGCGGCGGCGCCAATTGCGCTGCCCCGCATCGTCGCGACTCCTCGCACACGAGGTCGCGTGGCCGTGGGCGCGATCGCCATGGCCGCCTCGGCCAGTCTGCTGTTCCACCTCTCCGCCGCGCCGCAGCTGAATCGCGTTGTCCACGTTCGGCAATGGTATCAATGGGATTGGGACCGCTACCACTACGACCGCCCCAGCCTGCAGCTGACCATGGCGCCAGCCAATGCTCCGCTTCGATATGCCGAAGCGGCCATCATTCAGCAGCAAAGCTCGGCTGTCACCTTGTTGCGAACGTACGACCAGACAGCTCAGGTCATCCTTACGACCCCTAATCCGGCCTTCTCGGAAATCGCCGGTCAGTTGGTGCAAACCGAGGAAGAGGAGGTGGAAGTTCCGACGGCCTACTTGCTCACGAAGACCGTCGTTCGCGGGGAGCCGATCGCCGGCAACTTGCAGCCTGTTGTGTTGGCTCAAGTTCAAGTCAATCCAAGCGGCCAAGTGGTGCTGGATAAGCGTGATTGGGAAGGCAAGGTGGCGAGTCGCACGCTTCCCGCCAATTCGATCCTGCTCGCCACCGATCTGGTCACGCCCATGGCGGTCACGGAATCCATTATTGGAGAACCCCTCGAGCAGAGCGGACCGTTACCAGATCCTTTGGTGCGTGGCGACAACGCTCTCGCGCAAAACGCCGGGGTCGACGCGGCCATGCGTCCGGGAACGGGACCCGGGCCGGATGTCTTGGACGGCGCCCAAGCGAATGACCCATTCAATGCTCTGTTCAATGGTCCCGTCAACGATATCTTGGTGAGTGAACTGATGGTTGATGGCATTCCGATGACCAGCAAGCCACCCTTGATGGACGCCGGAGCGGCTCAAGCGTTCGATGGTCCCGCGCCTCAGCAAGGAGCGGCGCCGGCGCCAACTCCTGCACAAACGGGCGAGCTGCTTGACGAGAGAGGGCTCGACTTGCCATCGGGCAATCTGAATCTTCGCTACGAAATTCCACCGAGCCTGCTGGCACAGACTCAGAATCGTTCGGTTCAAGTCGGCGAGCCCCCGCCATCAGCACAGGTGCTTGCCATCCCAACCACGGAACTTGCCGAGACACTCACACTAGGGCGCACCGTGGAACGGATGAGCCCCTTCTCGGAATCGATTCCCAACGCGGACCTTCCGGTGCAGGCGGACTCCGCCATCCCGACGACGGACCTCACAGTGGCCATCGAAAAGACGCCGATTCAACGATCTGCGCCGGTTCAACGATACGGCCCCTTCTCGGAATCGATTCCCAACACGGGCCCTCCGCAGCAGGCGGAAGCGCCACAGCAAGCACAATTGCCGCAGCAGGTTGAGCCGCCCAACGGCGCCGGCATCAACGCGCCAGCGCCTGCGCTCGTCAATCCGTCGCCTGCGGCCCCGATTTATGGTGACGATCCTGACGAGCAGCAACCCGCAGAGTGGACTCGTTTGGCTGGCAAGCTGATCGCACAGCAAGACGCGGACGGCAACGGTCGACTCAGTGCGTCGGAGTATCGGTCACCCAAAGCAGACGGTCCGTCCTTCGCGCAGTTGGACGTCGACGGAGACGGCTTCCTGACCGTGGCGGAGCTCGAGCCGCTCTATCTGCCGAAGTCCGGCGGCGGGTTGGGCGGTGGTGGTGGCGGGTTCTTTTAGGGGACGCAATGCACCGAGTGCGTGAAGTACGCACCAGCATGGAACGGCGGTGACGTAGACTTCTTGTGCCCCGTCAACACTGAAACGTTGGGTTGGCCGCCGCCCCAAGCTCGTGGCTCGCCACGACTTCGCGAGTTCTCCAACTCCAAAACAAAGGCTTGACGGTCCACTAGTGGTCTTGTGTCCTTGTCTTTCCCTGTCGCTGCGCGCACTTCGCCGTCGCAAGGTGAAGCGGAGCGATGACTCTCTTCGAACCATGCGTCTCAACATCGGCGCGGCGCCGCATTTCCCGAGAAATGAAGGCAGTCCGGCAATGATCGCTTGAGCCACGGTGCATAAAGGGCCAGCCGGTGAGCACTCTCAAGAATCGTCTCGAGCCGCGTATTCGAGTTCGCCAACCCAAGCTGCTGGTGATTGACGACGAGCCGTATGTGATCGACGCCATCAAACGCCGGCTCCACGACTACCGTGTCCATGTCATGGAGGGCTACCATGGCTTGCACGGCATCTGGCGTGGGATCACCGAAAAGCCGGACGCGATTATCACCGACATCATGATGCCGCATGCCAGCGGAGAGGAAGTGATCGCCTGCCTGCAACACAATCCCAAGACCGAGTCGGCGCCGATCATTGTGCTGACGGGCTGTTCCGACCCCGCGCTGGAAAGCCGACTGCGACGGCAGGGCATTGCGGCCTATTTGACCAAGCCCGTCGAGCTCAACTTGTTGGTGAGCGAGCTCAGCAAGCATGTGTTGCTGCGCCGTCGAGACTGACTCCGTCGGCGATGTTCGCTACCGCTCCTTTTTATCTTTGGACGATCGATAGAGTGACCGCCGGCTGGGACGCGACGATCGCGGCGATGGCTGAGGTTGCGGGTTGGGTTGGGCGGTCGGCTTGACGAGCGGCTTGGCCACGGGCATGGCACGCGCCTGAGGTTGAGGTTGAGGCTGAGGATTGGGCTGCGGCTTGACGATGGACGTAGCTCGCGGCTGCGTGCTGATCCGCGGCGTCGGTTTCGCGATGGGTGCGGCCGGAGTGGCGGGCTTCACGGCGGGCGGGAACAGCTGCTTGGCTCGCGAGGAGCGTGTTGTCGTGGGCTTGGCGATCGTTGGCTGAGAGGTGGCCACTGGATTGGCGAATGGATTGGCGACTGGATTGGCGCCTGCAGTGGTGGCCGGATTCAGCGTCACGTTTTTCGATGGCTCGGAGGTGACGACCCGCGTGCGGGTGCGCGGCGAGTTGATCGTAGAGCCCGGTTCCGGCGAATGTTCGTGTGAGCGCGAACGCATGTCGGGCTGATGTGTCAACGCTGGCCGTTTGTCCGGCTTGTCCGTCGAGAGGGGTTGCGGGGCATTCGTCGCGGCTTGGACGCTGCCAACTCGCGCGCGGCCACTGGCAAACGGATTCTTCTGCGCGTTTGGCTCAAGCGCAATGATGTTCGGCTCCGGACGAGGCTTGGCGCCGGTGGGCCGCGCGCCCGGCCGAGTCCGCATTGCTTCGCTCGGCTTCGTGCCGTGCTGTGAATCGTGCACTGTCGCGCTGTGCAGCTGAGGTCCACTGTTGCCGATCGCCACAGCGCCGTCGGCGAGCGTTCGGTTGCGGGCCGAGCGAGTGCCGTAGGGCCGCGTGGACTTGGTGAGCTCGTCGGCATTCCTCTTGTGCAAATGCTTCGCATCCTTGACGGCGATCACGGTTTGGCTGACGTCTCCGTGATCGTCGTGATCGTGGACATGGAGCGATCGTGGTCGAGGTCCACTCGGTTGTCCGACACGCTGGCCTCCGTGCTGATGGGCATCCGCCAGCGTTCGCAAACTGTGTGTGCGGGTCAATTCGACGCGCAGCTTCAGTTCGTCCATATGACGTTGGAAGTCCACGCCGCGCGACGTGTCCTGCCAACGGCTGTAGGAGATCAACGGGCTGGTGCGATGCCAGCTGCCGGAGCACTCGTACCACGGCACGAAGCCGTGGCGTCGATGGTGATGGGAGTAGTGGTTGCCGTAGTAGAAATGGCCTTTTGAGCCGATGAACAGGTTGACGCTCAAGCTGGAGTGGTTCACGGCGTGGCGCGGACAGTAGGTGTAGGTGTCGTAGCGATAGACCGGCCGATTAAAGACCACCACGCTAAACAACTGACCGCGTGCGGCAGGCTCGTAGTCCCAGTAGCCGCTCAGGTAGACATGGCCGTAGGGCGTGCAGACGTACCGGGCCGGCGTCCACACCCATCCGGTGTGTTGTCGCGCCCAAAAGCCGGCGTGCCAAACGTAATGGTCGATATGGTATTCCCAGTGACCGGGCACCCAGAAACAGTCCGCGCCCGGCGAAATGATGTTCGGGCCTTGGTCCAGGGAGTCGGGAGGCGCGGGGAGATAGACCACTTGCGGCGCCACCTCCACACCGGCTGTCTCGGGCGTCTGCGGAACAAGGTTGCGGTCGAGCCAGTACCCCGGGCTCCACTGGAATCCGCCCTCGACTTCCTGCCAATAACCCGAGATCCAATTGCGACCCGGCGGCACATCGCGCCAAAGCCCGCTCACCCAAACAAACCCCATCGCGCCCGACGACGTCTCGGTGGGCTGCTCGACAAAGTCCCAAGCCCAGTAGCCGGGAATCCAAACTACATTGTGCCCTTCCGGTTGCTCTTCCGGCGGTTGTTCCCGAATCGGCTCGGGCGGCTGTTCGGTGAGAATCGTGGGTTCGCTCACCTCGGCGGCCGGCTCGACAAACGCCTCGTGGATCACGCCGTGCAGCAGCACGTCGTAATCGGCATTCGGTGAGTCGGGAGATACGGGCGACCCCGGCGAAATCGGTTCGGGAAGCGGTGGCGCTTGAGCGATGGCAACCGTGGCCAGCGCGCATCCCAGCCAGATGGCCGGCGCGAGTCGGGCCACTCGAGCGATTCGGTGTCGGGGTGTTCCCATGACAAGTCTCCCTGGGGTCAGCAGTGTTCGTCGGCAATTGGCTGGCGGATGGCCAACGCATCCGAGAACTTCGAGCGATCCATGCGCGAATTCAGGCCGCCACAGCGAGGTCTGCCGTGGAATGGGCTGTCGCGAGAAACTGCGCAATTCCACGAGCGAGAGTGACGGCTTACAGTGTGGCCTAACAACCAAATACCGTGCCACTTGCCCTCAAAGCGAGGTCAATTGTCTCTCGCCCTCGAAAAGTCGCAGAATGCGGCAATCGGGCTCTCTCGGGACTCTGGGAAGGGTGATGTCAAAATGACGGCGCGTGTCATCGGGTTGACGTCAGTTTTGGTCCTGTGCTGCCGCCCGCTTCGCGTAGCATGGGCGTTCCCGCCCGTGCAGCACTGCGCAACCCCAATGCGCCGGCCGAGGCGCGCTTCGAGCGCAACAGCCCCGAAGGGGCGACAGAAGTTAGCCCTGGGCGCAAGCCCAGGGAGCCGGGTGCCTCCCTTGAGATCTCGCATCTCTCGCGCGCAACAGCCCCGAAGGGGCGACAGAAGTTAGCCCTGGGCGCAAGCCCAGGGAGCCGGGCGCCTCCCTTGAGATCTCGCATCTCTCGCGCGCAACAGCCCCGAAGGGGCGACAGAAGTTAGCCCTGGGCGCAAGCCCAGGGAGCCGGGTGCCTCCCTTGAGATCTCGCATCTCTCGCGCGCAACAGCCCCGAAGGGCCGAAGGGGCGACAGAAGTTAGCCCTGGGCGCAAGCCCAGGGAGCCGGCGCCTCCCCTGGGATCTCGCCTCACTCGCGCAGCATGCGGCTTCTCTTGGCTGGCGTCAGCTGCTACGCGCGACTTACGGCATCTCTTGCCAGAGGATGCATTGCCGCATCTCGTGGAGCAAACCGGAGTGTTGCACATAGCGCGGCTCATAGTGCGATCTGCCCACGACGTGAGAGACGTCGATTTGCCGAACTTTGTCGCCGTTGGGGATGGCGCGCGAGAGGCCGGTGTAGCCGATCGCTTGCGGACGCGCGTGCTTTTCGACGATTCGATATCGCTTGAGGATCGGATCGAGTGTGTTGTAGAGCATCAGAACGCGATCGGCTTGCGAGAGCGCAGCGCGGTAGCGTCCTGCGGAGGACATGTCGGCGTAGGAGACGGCTGGCGCGTTGATCGAAACTCGCACGGGTGTGCCCGAGTTCATCGGCAGGCCGTTGCAGCCACCGCAGGCGCGCATCTGCAGCGCGCTGGTGATCACCTTGGCGCCGTAGCTGTAGCCGACCAGACTGACGAGCTGATCGGCGGGGAGTTGGCTGACGTACCAGCCCAGGTAGGCGCCTTCCGCGTGGGCCCGTTCGGACTTCACGCGCACGTCGCGCACTTGTCCTTTGATGGTGTCGCTGGGCCAGGACCAAATGATGAATCGCACGTTCGTCTGGGCCGCCGATGTGAGGCAGCGATAGTAGAGCATCCCGCGATCCAGCGTGTTGCACGACTCCATCCGATTGCCGTGGACGTAAACCACGACGACGCCATCGAACGGCGTCAGCAAGTCATCGAGCGAGCGAAGTTGCCACTGGCGGCTTTGGTGTTGGTACACCTGCAGCGGCGGCGCCGCGCACCAGGGGTTGAGGTGGCGAGTGTTGATTTGCCACACTTCGCTGCCTTGGCTTGGCGGAAACACTTCACCGAGCTCCGCGAGATCCATGTCGGTTGCGGCGTCGAGGGGCTCTGCCTCGTCGTCGCTTGCCGAGTCCGGGTGCTCGGCCTCGACGGTGGGGCCCGTGTCGAGCGATCGGAGCGGAATCGAACGGAGCACGCTGGCGCGACCATCCTCGCCGACAGCTCCGACCACCGCGGGATCGGCGACGCCGACGCCCTCTGCGGAAGCGGGGCGCGCGAGCGGGGCCAACGCGAGCCAAATGAGCGCGTACAAGACAGACCTCGCCCCGATGAGGCGCGTCACGGATTGCCTGGGCGCCACGCGGGCAATGGATTTCAATGTCGTGGGCATACTTGCACCGGTAGAGAAACCGCTCTGATCGCGTTGACAAGCGCAGGCGTCGAGACCGTTACAATCGCAACAGTCTGCCTGCCTGCAAATGGATCCACTCAAGAGGCCTTCACGAATTGTGAAGGGACGATGCATCCGCATCCCAATCTCAAGCGATCACTCAACGCGCGCCCTTCCTTGAGCGGGTTGCTCCTTCAACCCCTGAAACGAACACGTTTGGCAGGGTTCGAAATGACACAAGTCCGTCACCGAAATCGGAGAAAGCGAGGCGGAACTTGCGGTGCAAAACCATAGCACGCTGTTGGCTGAGGCGTCGGATTTTTTTCCGAATTTTTCTCCATGCCGACAACCTTTGGGGCCACGTTTGCGGTCGGCTTTGCGGGATGTTGAAAAAAAACGACACGCGTTTGCCTTCCGCAACAGGTGATGTAGAGTTGGATGACTCACAGCCACGCCGGTGTTGTTTCCATGGCGAATCACGGGAGTGGATGTTATGAAGCGGATGATAATCCTCATTGCCTGCGTCGCGTTGCTGCTGAGCGGCTGCCGCAGCTGCCCTTGGTTCAAGAGGCGTGGGGCCCCCTGCCGGAGCAGCCTGACCTTTGATCCCTACACCACCGCGCCGGCTCCGCTGGCGCCCGCGTGCGGCATCGACGGCTTTGCCGGCGAGATCGGCTGCGGCCAGGACACGGTGGTTGGCTACGGCGGCATTCCCGATTGCCCCAATTGCCAAGTGACAGGCGATGTCGGCGTCGGCGGAGTGGACTACTATGGCGGGATGGAGACCGCGCCAGTGGTGCCGTTCCAAACCACACCTCAGCCAGCCACGGAGCCTCCCGCGGCCCCCTAAGTCCTACGTAGCACAGGCTGCTAGCCTGTGACGATTGGGGTTTGGGCCGCAGGTTGCAGGCTGGCAGCCTGCACTACGTGCTCGACGTCGCGGCTCCCATCGCAGCTCGAGTGAACGAATGACGTCTGGCCAGCCTTCTCGACATCGCCCCTCGTTGGCGATCCACCTGGAATTGCTGGCTGGCCCACCGGGCCTCACACCGGGTCCCGCCAACTTCCTCGCCCACAAGGCGGAGTGGTTCGCGCCGATTGCCGCTGCCGGCTGGTTGGCTTGCTCCTCCGCGTCATGTGAGGAGTTGCAGTCCGCGGACGCCGAGTTGCCGTGCGGGCCGCGCTGGCTCGTGCATAGTGGTGGCGCGGGAATCGCGGAGTGGAACGCCTCGGGAAACCGGTGGATCGAGCTGACGCAGTATCGCAACGATGTGCGGCAGCCCGCTGGATTCGATGCCGCGCTGTCTTGGTGGCTGCGGTTCACGGGTCGCTCGGCGAACGAGCTGGTCGAGGCCCTCGGCGCTTCGCAGTGGGCGGGCCGAAGCGAGTCGACGCCTTGGCCTCAGGTGATTATCAGCGCGGGCTCAAACACGGCGAGCACCGCCGAGTTTTTGCGCCGGCCGCTGGCGCCGGCTCGGCACTACTTCACCTCCTCGCCCTCCCCTGCCGCCATCCGAGACGGCGCCACATGGTTTGGCGTGCTGCCGTCGCCGGAGCCGGAGGGTTTGCGGCATGGCGTCGCCGCTCGGGATGCCGGGAGCTCCAATTTTCGCATTTGGGCGCCGCGTCGCAAACGCGTGCAAGTCGAACTGGTCGGCGCGAGTGACGGCGATGCTCGGCGACAGGAACCTGTCACGCTCACCCGCGACTCCGACGGCATGCACATCGGGCAAGTTCCGATCGGCCCCGAGCAGTCGTATCGGCTGGTGCTTGACGAGCAGCTGTCGCGCCCCGACCCGGTGGCGCGATTCCTGCCACAAGGTGTGCATGGCGAGTCCCGTGTGATCTCGCCCCACGGCTTTCCCTGGTCGGATGACGATTGGTCCGGCGTGCCCAAGCGCGAGCTGGTGATCTACGAGCTGCACGTGGGGGCCTTCAGCGCATCGGGCGACTACCGCGGAGCGATTGAGCGGCTGCCCTATCTGCGTGAGTTGGGCGTGACGGCGATTGAGCTGCTGCCGTTGGCACAATCGCCGGGGCGCTGGAACTGGGGTTACGACGGTGTTGGACTGTTCGCGCCAAGCCACAACTACGGTCATCCGGATGAGCTGAAGGCGCTGGTTAACGCCTGCCACGAGGCGGGACTCGCCGTCCTGTTGGATGTCGTCTACAACCACCTCGGGCCCGAGGGGAACTATCTCGCCGACTTTGGTCCCTACTTCACCAAACGCCACCACACGCCCTGGGGCGCCGCGTTCAACTACGACGGTTGGCTGTCGGATCACGTGCGTCGGATGATCGTCGAGAATGTCCTGTATTGGATCGACGAGTTCCACTTCGACGGCCTGCGGCTCGACGCTGTCCACTTCATGTTCGACGATGGCCAGCCCACCATACTCGACGAGGTGCGACAAGCGGTTGCCGAGCGCCAGGCCAGCTCGCGCAGGCATCTGCATTTGATTGCGGAAGCGAACATGTACGATCCGACGCTGCTCAAAGTGCCGGAGGAGTCCTATGACGCGATCTGGTGCGACTGCCTGATGCACTCGATTTACTCGCTGGGCGCTCCCGGTGTGCAGCTGACTTACCGAAATTACGATGGCGGGCAGGATGTCGCCGAGGCCTTGGAGCACGGCTATCTCTACGTTGGCCCCAAGGTGCAGCGGGCTGACGAACAGTGGCGCCGCGAGCGCCATCTGCACGGCGATCGGCTCCGTCGCGACTACATGGGCTCGCTGGTCGTGGCGCTGCAAACCCATGACTGTGTGGGGAACCATCCACACGGCGCCCGGCTGCATCAGCTGACATCGTTGGATTTTCAACGAGCGGCGGCCGCGCTCGTGCTGCTTTATCCCGCCATTCCGATGATCTTTATGGGAGAGGAGTCTGCGGCGGAGGCGCCGTTCCGATTTTTTGCCGACTTCGGCGACGCGGGCCTGCGTCGTGCCGTCGACCACGGGCGAGCGAAAGAGTATCCGCAACATCAGTGGAACGGCGCCATCGTCCCCTCGGATCCTCGCGCCTTTCGGTATTCGAAAT
Source organism: Planctomycetales bacterium (assembly GCA_020426845.1). Taxonomy (GTDB): domain Bacteria; phylum Planctomycetota; class Planctomycetia; order Pirellulales; family Pirellulaceae; genus JAGQPF01. The sequence continues at coordinate 33,627 of JAGQPF010000728.1, read as the reverse complement.
GCGACGTGACCTGCCCCAGTCATCCGGACATGCTCGACTGGTATCGGCAGCTGCTGCAACTGCGGCGACGCGGACTGCAAGACGGCTGGCTTGACGCCGAGCGGATGACCGTACACTGTCAGCCCGAGAGCGGCCTGTTTTCGCTCTGTTACGAGTCGCCGGAGCTGGGCGGGCAATGGGCGATCGTCGTCCGCCTGTGCCGTCCCGACGCAGTGGCTGAGTCGCCCTTGCTGGAGCTTTCGTCGCTGCCGCTGGCGGATCGACAATCATGGCAGGTGCTGTTGCGCTCGCATCCCGGCGAAGGGGATGCTCGAGGGTTGCTCCCGAACACGGCGATCGTGCTCGGCAGCCAGTTGAAAACCTCGTCGTAGTGCAGGCTGCCAGCCTGCAACCTGCGGCGAGAACCACAGCTATCACAGGCAGGCAGCCTGTGGCACGTCTCGTCCGGAAGCCGGCTTTTTCCGGTTCTAGTTTTCGTATATTGATGCGGTTGACGTTCCACGGCTTATCGCGACGGCTGGCAGTTGGCACCGGTGGCGGAGCCGCGGTGGAATTCCTGCAGGAGCCAAGCATCGTGCGGCAAGTACAACGCGTTCAGGTGGTGGACTCGCATACGGCGGGCGAGCCGACTCGAGTGGTTGTCGAGGGCGGACCGGACTTGGGAACCGGTTCGTTGGCGGAGCGGCGCGAGCGGCTGGACCGCGACCATCGCAGTTTTTGTTCCGGCGTGGTGCGCGAGCCGCGTGGATCGGATGTGCTGGTCGGTGCGCTGCTCTGCGATCCCTACGACCCCAGCTGCGAGGCCGGCGTGATCTTCTTCAACAACGTCGGGTCGCTCGGGATGTGCGGCCATGGCGCGATCGGCGTGATGGCGACGCTGCGGCACCTGCAACGCATCACGATGGGCAAAATGCGGCTCGATACGCCCGTGGGCATGGTCACGGCCGCAAGTTTGGATGACGATCGCTTTGCCGTCGACAACGTCGAGAGCTTTCGGCATGCGGCTGGAGTGACGGTGGAGGTGGCCGGACACGGGCCGGTGAGCGGCGACGTCGCCTGGGGCGGCAATTGGTTCTTTCTCACGGAGTCGTCGCCCTGCCCGCTTGAGCTGGCGAATGTGGAGCAACTCCAGCAGTTTGCGCGGGCGGTGCGTTGCGCACTCGCGTCGGCCGGCGTGACGGGCGAGGACGGCGCCGAGATCGACCACATCGAACTTTTCGGGCCGCCGAGGTCCGGCGGAGACGCCCGTAACTTCGTGCTCTGCCCCGGCGGTGTGTACGATCGCTCGCCGTGCGGAACCGGCACGAGCGCCAAGCTGGCCTGCCTGGTCGCAGAAGGCAAGCTGAGAGTCGATGCGACGTGGCGACAGGAGGGGATTTTGGGCAGCATCTTCGAGGCGCGGTGCTCGGTGGTCAGCGATGCCGTACGCGGGCGGCCCGTCATTCGGCCGACCATTGTCGGCGACGCTTATTTGATTGCGGAATCCACGCTGCGATTCGATGAAGCCGATCCGTTCTGTTGGGGCTTGCCCGCGGAGCAGCCATGAACCACGCGGATTTGAGTCACGCGCCGCCGCGCGGCGAGCATGTCGTGATTGTCGGCGGCGGAGTCATTGGAGCATTTTGCGCGCTGGAGCTCGTGGGCAGCGGGCGAAAGGTCACGATCGTCGATGCAGGCCGATTCGGAGGCGCCTGTTCGCACGGCAATTGTGGCTACGTGTGCCCCAGCCACATTTTGCCACTGGCCGCGCCCGGGGCCATGAGCGGAGCTGTGCGGGCCATGCTCCGTCCCAACTCGCCGTTCAAAATCAAGCTGCGGCCGTCGCCGTCGCTCTGGAGCTGGCTTTGGCACTTTGCCCGCCGCTGCAACAAGGCTGACATGATGGTGTCAGCCAAGGCGAGGCACGCGCTGCTGCAGTCGTCTATGACGCTTTATCGGCAGTTGATGGCTGAGCCCTGGATGCAGTGCGAGTGGTCGCCCAGAGGCCTGCTGATGGTCCACCACGAGCCACGCGAGTTCGAGGAGTTTGAGTCGACCAACGAGATGCTGCGTCGCGAGTTCGGCGTCTTCGCCACGCCGCACGACCGCGCTGCGCTGGAGCGGCTGGAGCCCGCGCTGCGGCCGGGTCTGGGAGGGGGTTGGCACTTCGAACAGGACTGCCATTTGCGTCCCGACCGGCTGCTGGCCTGCCTGCGAGCCCGTTTGGAATCGCTGGGCGCAGAGATTCGCGAAGATTGGCAGGTGCGCGGCCTGCGCCGCGGAGGCGCCCATGTCACGGCGGTCGTCAATCAACAGGATGAGGCGATTGAAGGCGAGCGATTTGTGATCGCGGCGGGAGCCCTGACGCCACAGTTGGCTGCCGAGCTTGGCTGCCGAGTGCCGATTCAGCCAGGCAAGGGGTACTCGATCACCAGCACCCCGCCACGCCTCTGCCCTCGGCTGCCGATGATCTTCGAGGCGCATCGGGTCGCGGTGACGCCGTTCGAGGGGGCCTATCGGCTCGGGTCGACCATGGAGTTCGCCGGCTACGACAACTCGCTGAACCCCAAGCGGCTGGCGTTGTTGCAAGCCGGGGCCAGGCATTACCTGGAGGAACCGCTGGGGACGACGATCCAAGAGCGGTGGTTTGGCTGGCGCCCGATGACCTGGGACGGCTTGCCGTTAATCGGGCCCTCACCGCGGTTAAACAACCTTCTGCTGGCGGCGGGACATAACATGCTGGGCTTGAGCATGGCGCCGGCGACGGGGCGATTGATCCGCGAGTGGATCGATGGCGAACCGGCTCATCTCGACCCCACGGCGTATTTGCCGGCCCGCTTTGGTTGAACGGATGGGCCAAGCGGTCTTCCCCGGTTGCGGGATTGGCCGCCGAAATCGGCCTCAGCCGCCCTTTTGGCGGTCGGAGCGAGCTGCTAAACTGTGCGGTTCGTTTGGTGGCATTTCCGCGACTAGTAGGCTCTTTGGGCCGAACAGGGACGTGGAGTGCCGTTTTTCGTTTCCTGAGCGGTCCTAAAGGACGAAGGCTCACGACTCCGAGGGTTGCCTCGCGAGCGACGGGAGCCTGTGTGGCGCGGCAACGGCCGGCTGCATGTCTTGTGACCTGGAGATTGACAATGTCCGAGTTGGTGAAGGATTTGATTGAGGCCGGGGTTCATTACGGTCACCGCGCGAGCCGCTGGAACCCGAAAATGAAGCCGTACATTTACGCCAAGAAGCACCTGATTCACCTGATCGACCTCCGCGAAACGGTGCGCGGATTGTTGCGAGCCAAGAAGTATCTGTCTCAGGTCGCCGCGCAAGGCAGCTTGGTGCTGTTCGTCGGCACGAAGCGACAGGCTAGTTCCGCGATTGAGCGTGAAGCGTCGCGCTGCAATATGCCGTTCGTCAGCGAGCGCTGGCTGGGTGGCGCCTTGACGAATTTCCGCACCGTTCGCAGTCGCCTCGGCCGGCTCGAAGAACTGGAGCGGCTGCGCGAAAGCGACGAGCTGGACGCGTACTCCAAGAAGATGCAGTCGGCCTTGAACCGCGAGTACCGGAAGATGTACCGCAACCTCAACGGCTTGCGATTGATGAACCGCCCGCCGGAGTGCCTCGTCGTTTTCGATCCCAACAAGGAGCGCAACGCCATCAAGGAGGCCCGCAAATTGGGCATCACCACGGTGGCCTTGATCGATACCGATTGTGATCCCGATACCGTCGATCTGCCGATCCCCGGCAATGATGACGGCATCCGCTCGATCGAGCTGATGGCCAAGGAGTTGGCTGACGCGGTGCTGGAAGGCACCAAGAGCGTCGCCAGCCAGGCCAAGGCGAAGGCGGAGGCCGATGCCGGCCCGTCGGCCGAGGACAAGCCGAACCTGTAGTTGCCGTCGCGGTCGCTCGCCTCCGGATTGATCGGCCGGAATGAACCTTCCATTGCGCGCCTGCGTCAGTGGGAGGCGACGCGGACCACACGCCTGATCGGCCTTGTGCCGCATTCGTCGCGTGGCTGACGTCGCCCGAGTCGCCCGCGTCGTCCGCATTCGCGATTTCAAACCAGGGACCGAGGGAAAAGCTCTCCCGATCTGCGATTCGCCGGATCAGGTGTTTTTCAACGGCCTCCCAAACTTTATTCGACCTTTCACGGGTCCCATACCAACCTGGAGGAGAGACCGATGGCGATCACCGCCGAAGCCGTCCGCAATTTGCGAAGCGAGACGGGACTGCCGATGATGGACTGCAAGAAGGCGCTTACCGAGTGCAACGGCGACGCCGAGGCCGCCAAGGCGTGGCTGCGTGAGCGAGGCGCTCAGGTGCTCAGCAAACGTGGCGACCGCGAGACCTCCTTCGGCCGGTTCGGCATCTACGGGGCGATCGGCGGCGACTATGGCGCCATCGTCGAACTGCAGTGCGAGAGCGCTCCGGTGACCAACAACGACGAGTTCATTCAGCTTTGCAACGATTTGGCCGAAGGGCTTGCCAAGAGCGGCGTTGCCACGGCGGAAGAGCTGCTGGCTCAGCCCTCCCCGAGCAAGGCCGGCATGACGCTCGCTGAGCAGAAGGACGACCTCTTCAACCGGATTCGCGAGGTGTTCAACGTCGGACGCATGCAGCGTTACGAGGGGTCATGCGGCGGCTACTGCCACAACGCCGGCACCGTGCACGGTGTGCTGATCCAGGTCGAGGGCGGCACGGACGAGCTGGCCAAGGACATTTCCATGCACATCGCCGCGATGCGGCCCGCCGCGCTTTCGGTGGAGGACCTCAGCGCCGAAGACGTCGAGCGTGAGCGTTCGGCGCTTCGCGATGCCGCTTTGCAAGAGGGCAAGCCGGAGAACATCGTCGACAAGATGGTCGACGGTCGGATGCGCAACTACTTCGCCGACCGAGTGTTGCTCGAGCAGCCCTACGTGAAGGACGACAGCCAGACGGTCGGCAAATTCGCCGCGGCCAACGGCATCCAGGTCAAGGCCTTCGTGCACTGGGAGCTTGGCGGCAGCGGCGGCTCGAATGTCTGATAGCGGCCAGCTGGCAGGCGGCGCTCGGGGCGAGTCCGTTATTCGACCGCGCTGACCTCACCCTCGCCGCCGTGGCGGTGAGCCACTGGCACAACCCGCTACCATTCCAGCCACGATTTTCACGAACAACGGCGTGCGCCTAGCACGCCGTTGGCTCGTTCTTGGCCGAATTGGTGTTGGTCGCAGTGCCCTAACACGGATAAAATCGCGGCGTTGGCTCACAACACGGAGGTGACCTATGCCCAACTATGCGTTTCGATTGTTGCTCGTCGTGAATTTGCTGGCCATCGCCACCTGGCTGCACAGCACGCCTCCGGCGCCTTCGTCCGGCGAGGAGGCCGCTCGTACCGTGCCACGCGACGAACCTGTCGCGGAGCCGGCTCCCGAGGTGGCGCCAACCTCGCCAGCCTTGCCGAATTTTTCTCCGGCGGAGGCGCCGAAATTGGGCGATCCTGCAGACCTCGATGCATTGTTGCCGCAGCGACAAGCGGCCAAGCTGCCCCAGCCCACCCGAGATCGCGAGCCGGCGGAGCTTGACCCGCGGATCCAACAGATGCTCAAGCTGCGACAGCAGATCGGCAGCCCACTGAAGGGCACGTTCTTGGAGGATGAGAACGACGACACCTTTGTGGAACTGCTTCAACGCGCCTTGGATGAACAACCCCAAGGGTTGACCGAGCCAGGTCCGCTCGTGCCACCTGCGCCGGAGTACGAGGCCGCCGCGCCGGAGCTTTCGCTCGGCCCCGAGGTTCCCGTCGTGGCCACAACGCTGCGCGACGCCGCGGCCGAATTGGAGCAACACGCCCGCCAAATTGAGTCCAGCCTGCCCGCGCGAGCGCGTCGGACACGCCGCTTGGCCGAGCGGCTCCGGCAGGAGGCTGACGAGATCCAAGAACTCGGCATGTGACAAGCGGAGATGCAACATCGATGGGATCAACAACGCTCGCTTCATCTTGGGTGTGTCGGACCGCACGGCGAGGCAGCCGTGGCGTGGGTGGAGCGACTGGGCTTGTCGTGACGGCAACGCTGCTGGCGAGCGGAACACTTTGGGGCCAGCCGCCACAGCTGCCGGCTCGCCCCCGGATCTCGTTCGAAGAGGTCTTGCGGCGCGAAGATGCGAACCGGGACGGAAAGGTGACCAAGGATGAGTTCGGTGGACCGCCGCGACTCTTTCAGCGGCTGGACCGAAACGGTGACGAAGTGTTGACACGAGAGGACTTTGCCGCGGCGGAGCGTGCGGGCATGGGAAGATTCGCGGTCCCGGAGAACGTGCAGTTGCATCGCGACGTGGTGTTTGGTGTGGGCGGTGGCCGCGAATTGAAAATGCATCTGGCGACGCCGAAAGACCCGCCTGGCGAGCGACTTCCCGCCTTCGTTTGGGTGCACGGCGGCGGTTGGCAAGCGGGCAACAAAGAGTCCGGGTTGCGACGGCTGCCCGAGCTCGTGGGGCAGGGCTTTGTCGCTGCCACGATCGAGTATCGACTGACCGGAGAGGCGCCATTCCCGGCCCAGATTGAGGACTGCAAGTGCGCCATTCGTTTCTTGCGAGCGCACGCGGAGCAGTATCACATCGACGCGAGCCGAATCGCCGTGGGCGGCAGCTCCGCCGGAGGCCACTTGGCGGCCTTGTTGGGCACGTCGGGCGACGTCAAGGAGCTCGAAGGCAGTGGCGGCTGGCCCGATCAATCAAGTCGCGTGCAAGCGGTGCTCGATCTCTACGGTCCCACGGACTTCAAGCAGTTCGTGACGACCGAGGGCTACGAGGGGCACAACCGCGATGGCTCACCGGAGTCCAAGTTGTTGGGCGGCGGCGAGGTGCTCACGAAGCTCGACGGAATCAAGCGGCTCAATCCCATCACCTATGTCGACAAAGACGATCCGCCGTTTCTGATCATTCACGGCCGCGCCGATCGCACGGTGCCGCTCAATCAAAGCGAGTCCTTGCATGCGGCGCTGCAGGCCGCGGGCGTGGCGAGCAAGCTGCATGTCATCGATGGCGCCGGCCACGGCGGTCCGCAGTTCTCCACCGCGGAAGTCCGCCAAATGGAGCGTGAGTTCCTGGCCAAATGGAAGAGCCAAAAGCAGTGAAGGTTGCTGGGACGAGTGTTGACGTTGAAGGTTGCTAAGGATCGAGGGAAAACAACTTCCCGAATTGCGGTTTGGCACTTGGACGTTTTCCGCTGCGATTTGGTCCGAAAGCCAATCCGCCGGGGAAATTTGTTTTTCCCGTTTTTCTAGGGCGCCGAAGTGGTGAGGCCAGGGCGGTGACAGCCACAGCCGGGGATGTGGGGCGGGGATTGTCCGATGCCGCCGTGACTCGGTTGTTCCCAGTAGAACGGTGAGCGTGGCGAGGGCTGGCCGAGCTCGTTCATCCGCCGCGCGTCGAAAAGCCGGCCGTTGGCGATCACCAGCTCGATTCGTTCGGAATGGCGAATCTCCTTCGTGGGGTCTGCGCCACGCTCCAGCACCACTAGGTCCGCGAGTTTGCCGGGGGCAAGCGAGCCGAGGTCGCCGTCCAAGCCGAGATACTTGGCGCCATTCAGCGTCCCGCAACGCAGCGCCTCCAGCGGCGTCATCCCGCCCTGCACGAAGCTCCACATTTCCCAGTGTGTGCAGATGCCGCTGAGCTGTCCATGGCCGCCGGCCTGCACGAGCTCGCCGTTGTCGACTAACTGCTTGGCGATCTCGGCGACGCGGATGTGGTTGTAATCTTCTTTGGGTGACTTGTTGCGTCGCCGCGCGCGTGGCTGAAGCACGTGCGGCGGGATGAACGATTGCAGCCGCGGGTGTAGCCACAGGTCATCGATCTCGTACCAGTACTGCTCTCCCGAAATGCCGCCGTAGGCAACGCTGAGCGTCGGCGTGTATCCCACGCCCGTGCCTCGCCACAAGTCCATCACGTCGTCGTAGGCTGTCTGCACGGGCAGCGTGTGCTCAATGCCGGTGTGACCGTCCACGACCATCGTCATGTTGTGCATGAATAGCGAGCCGCCTTCGGGAACCACCATCATCTTCAGCTTGCGTGCGGCTGCCAGCACCTGCTGGCGCTGATCGCGCCGCGGCTGGTTGTAGCTCTTGACGCTGAACGCTCCCACTGCCTGCATTCGCCGCAGGTGGAACTCCGCATCTTCCTGCGAGTCGATCTCCGCTTTGAAGCTGCCCGCGGCGCCATACAGAATCGTGCCGGTCGAGAACGTGCGGGGCGCCACGATCAACCCGGCCTTGGCCAGCTCGCTCGCCGCGAAGATTGCCCGAGTGTCGTTCGACGGGTCATGGATGGTCGTCACGCCGAAGGCCAGTCGCGCATAGTCGACCCAGTTGCGCTGCGGCGTCATGCCCGCTGTGGCTTGCGGTCCGTGCGCATGCACGTCGACAAACCCCGGCAGCACCACCTGCCCCGGGATGGAGATGACCTTCGCCTCCGGCGGAATCTTCACTTTGCCGCGCGGGCCCATTTCGCGAATGCGATTGCCGTGCAGCACGATGACGCCATCATCGATGACGCGATCACCGTCCATCGTGACGATGCGTCCGCCGACCAGCGCAACGACGCCCTCGGGGCGATGATGAGGTTGGCGAAAGCCGATCGATAGGATCGATGGGGGAGCCTCCTCGACGCGCTTGCCTGCTTTGCCCCGAGGTGCGTCCGCGTCCGCGGCGTCAGAGTCCTTCGCGTCGCCGTCAGTCGCGGGTTGATCAGCAGGCGGGGCGGACAATGCGCCGGAAGAAACTTGCGACGCTTGCGCCACCTGCTTCGTATACAGCTCCGGTCCGAGCGACCAGTGCACGCGCTGGCTGTCGCCGGAGAAGTGCACGTTGTCGCCCGCTTGCTCGCTAAGGCGAAACACCGGCAGGCCGTTGCCCTTGGGGCCAACCGAAACCGTGGCGCCGGTTTGCACCAAGGCGGTGAGATACACGTTGAATCGCTCGACGAAGGCGACCCATTGCCCGTCCGGAGAGATTTGATAGTCGGTCGCCCACTGGCTGCGATAGTGAGTCCGCTCCTCAAGACCGCTCAGGTCCACGGAACGCAATTGGAGATTGTCGGCGTCCTTCTCTCGATCGCCGGCAAGGAAAAAGACGCGGTCCTCGGCGGCGGCGAATTGTGGCTGGCTGCCATGATCGAGAATGCGGCGCGACTCGCCTCCGCGCGTGGGCACGCGGTAAAGTCCGGGCTCGCGAGACCAAAGCGGCGAGCGCAAATAGCCGCCGCCGACTCGCTCGTACACCACGGTCTCGCCGCTGGGCGAGAAGACGGGGTGGATGTAATGCCCCGGATCGGCCGTGACTTTCCATGACTCGGCCTCGGCGGAGCTGGTAGAAGCGACTCGAACACTGCCCAGCCGGTCGTCGTTCCAGGTCGAATAGACAACGTACTTCCCGTCGCGAGAGAAACTTGGGTAGAACTCGAAGTGCTCGGTTTGCCGAGTGAGCCGGCGGGGGCGGCCCGTGGGCAGGTCTCGTAGGTAGATATGCCCCAGCGCCTGGTAGGCCACCTGCTTGCCGTCCGGAGAAACTCGGACCGACTGCAGCATGCGGACGTCGAACTCCTCGGGCGCCACTTGCACCGGAAAGCGAACGGCAGCGGAGATTTTGCGGCGATCCTTGATGCGAAACGGGATCGTGGTCGCCTCGCCGGTCTCGATGTCGACGCGCCGAATCTGCCCTCGCGCCCAGATGACGATCGACTTCCCGTCGGGGGTCCAAGCATAAGTTGGATACACGCCGTGGATCGCCCAGGCCTCCTGCATGTCGCGCTCCAGCTCATCGTAGACGAGCCGGATCTCTCCGGATGCGATGTCGAGCAGATGGAGTCCGGTATTGGCGCCGACGCGCCGCACAAACGCGAGCTGGCGACCATCGGGCGAGGGCGTCGGTCGGCAGGCGCCTCCCGGACCCGTGATGAAGTTCTCCATCTTGCCTGTGGCCAACTCCAATCGCTTGACGACGTAGATTTGCTTGTTGGAATCCTTGTCGTATTCGAAGGCGTCGCCGCCGGTCGCGTCCTGCGAGTAGTAAAGGTACTTGGAGTCGGGCGAGAAGACCGGCTCGTTGACATCCTTCTGATCGTTGCCGCGTTGCGTCAACGGGACTCCGGCTGACGCATCGTGAGCGATGCCGTCGTGGTGGTACAGCCACATCTCACCGGCGCCGAGCGAGCGCCGGCTGGTGAAGTGCTTGCGAGCGACCAGGTACTGGCCGTCCGGCCGCCAGGCGGGGCCGTTGACCAGCCGGAACGTTTCATTGGTGACCTGCCGAAACAGCTTGCCCTCCAGGTCGACGATCCAAAGGTTGTCACCCGACCGCCCACTCTTGCCACGGCGATCGCTGGTGAAGGCCAGGTGTGTTCCCTCGGGATGAAATCGAGGCTGCATGTCCCAGGCCATGCCGGACGTCACCTTGCGGGGATAGACTCCGTTGGCGCCATCGGCGCCCGAGATCGGCATCAGGTAGATGTCGCCGAGCAAGTCGAAGGCGATCTGCTTTCCGTCTGGGCTGACATCCAGGTTCATCCAAGTGCCTTCGGATGCGTCAATCGTCTGCCAACGCGTCGGGCCCGGCGGCGACTCGATGTCCCAGTCGTCGGATTTCGACGCGTCCTGGCCGCAAGCTGCGACGGGCAACGCCAGGATCAACAGAAACAAAAGGGTGCGGTGCGCCATAGTCGCGGTTCTCGGCTTTTCAGCTTGGTTGGTGCTGGGTGTCATGTCGTGAAGCATGTTCTTTCGTTCGATTCGCACTCGCATGATGTGCTGCCATGTCGCGGTCCTCCCGACCGCTTGCATTGTGGACCGTAGGTCGGCCCTTCCGGGCCGCCCGAAGCGCGTGGCACCAACCACAGCAAAAAGACCAACCGCTGCTCGCGGCCCGGAAGGGCCGCTCAGCCCCTTGATCGGCGGCCGAATTCTCGAGCCCGGGTTGTTCTTCAGCATCGACCTCGTGTTGTCGCCAAGATTGCTCTAAGAACCTGATGTCGTCAACGCGTGTCGTCTCCATCGTGCCGACTTGCCGGATTGGCTCTGACCCTTCATTCTAGTTCTGGGCCGTCGACTTCGCAGTCCATTTCAGCCCGCGAACCCGTTTGACCGACATGCCAGTATTGCAATTTCAAGCCGAACTGACGCCACGGCCGTTCGCAGAAACGGGGCGTCCCGCCGGCGGATTCCAGAGGGACGATGGCCAGGTGATCGCTCTTTGCAGCGACTTTGATCTCTTATATTGGCCCGGGCGTGCAATCTACGATGGGCAACGGCTACGACATCGGATTAGTCTCTACTCGCGAGGTTTTGAGCGCCTGCTTGGCGTTTTTGACGAGGCGCACTTCCCAGTCAACGATATCGCCTTCCATCCAACGCAGCCGATCATCGCGGTCGGAACAGGCTCGTACGATGGCGGCTATATGTTCGAGGGTGATCTCTGGTTGTGGAATTGGGAGACAGGCGAGGTCCGCAATCTCTTGGGGGAGTCCAGAGAGGTTGTCCAGTGCCGTTTTGTTGACTCGAGCCGTTTAGCCGTGACATTGCGTCCACGCTTTGAAGACGAGTTTGGCGGCGAAGAAAATGAAGCATTAGAGACTTGTGTCGGGCTGATTCTTGATGACCTTCGTGACGCGATTGAAGCTGGCTTCAAGTTGCCGCAGGGCGAAGGCGATCCACGGCTTGTCGATCTCGTGCCGCTGGACCCCGGGAGTCTCGGGTTCTCGACGCCACCAATGCATTTTAAGGAGCGACGACAGCGATTCGACGCTGCGCTTGGTGGCTCAGCCAACTATGAAGAGCGCGCGAGAGCGTGGGATGTCCGTTGGATTACTGCTGAACGAATTGCGCTGGTGCATGACAACTGCCATATCGAGGTGTGGAATGTCAACGGGGAGCGCGAAGTACAAGTGACGGGCGAGGGGTTCGGCGTGCAAATCCTTGGCGGTCCTAATGGACCGTTGGTGCATGTGGTCCGACGCGCCAACTATTCTGAGACAACCGATGATCGGTCTACGTTGTTTCGACTCGTCTCATCTGGACTTGAGCAGGTGCATGAATTCGACGGGGCCGTCGTGATTTCGATGGATGACAAGGGCAATCTGCTTTGCCGTGATCCAGGCGACTGGCAACGTAAGCGGGGCCGTATGGACCAAGTGCTTACAAGCGAGCTGAACCAAGTATTTGCCGGCGACCTCGGCCACTACGATTGCTTCAATCACTTCATGCGATTGGATGGTGGCGACGGTCTCTATTTCCTTCAAGGGACTCCGCCATCGTCACACGAGCACAAGCGACTATGCCGCTTCAACTCCGACGGTTCAGTGAGTCCCGTATTCAAATGGGACGACGCGAAGTCACATCTGATGAATGGCTCGGCATGCTGGGGTCCTAACGGTTCACTGCTTCGCTCGTTCTCCGTCTATGATCCGTGTCCTGGCCAAAGCTCAAAGAAGATACAGAGATGTAATGTTGCGACCGGCAGGGCACTTTGGACAACGGAAGTCTCAGCGCTTGTCACTTCGATGGCGATAATCGGCGAGGAGTTCCTGGCGTACGCGTTGACCGATGGCGAAATTGGCTTACTAAGTATCGAAGACGGAAGCGTGCTATTTCAGGGCGCAGTGAAGATCGGCGACGCGCCTTCGGTTGCCACCGCAATTGCGGCGAACGGATCGCGTTTGGCCATCGGGACGATTGATGCCAGGCTACTTCTGTACGCTCTTGAGTTCTAGTGTCACCGCTGGCCGAAGAATCTGGAAGGACGTGCCCGATGAGAAATCCACTTCACGATCGCCTGGAAGAAATAGATTGGTACGCGCTTGGCCACGCTTATGGCGATGCTTCTGATGTCCCAAAGATGCTGGATGGACTCTGTTCGGAGAACAAGCAAGATCGCGACGCGGCTTGGTCTGAACTCTGGAGTGCGGTGTACCACCAAGGAAGCATCTACAGTTCTACGCCCGTCGTTGCCCGGCTCCTTGTGGAACTGGCGAGTTATGACGCGGTTCCTGACCGAGCGACCCTTCTCGACTATCTCTACTTCTGGATTCCGGGAGCGGATTACGGGCCTCTGAACGAGAAGCGTCTCGATGAGTACTCAAGGGAAGTCGTCAACGCGGTTCGCTCCGGATTGCCCCTCTACAAGGCGCTGTTGCATGATGACAATCCGGCTGTCCGCTCCCACGCTGGTTGGTTGGCAACCCACTGTGCTGCCGCAGACACCGATCAGGCAGCAGACGCCTTGTGCGAGCAGATCGAGCGGGAGCGGGATGCGGCGGCATTGGCAGAATTGACGCTTGCTCTAGGGACGTTTCGACGAGCTGACGACCTGGGACTGCTGCTCGAATTGGTCGGTGACGACCGGCCTTTGGTTCGGGCCGCGGCCGCCATCGCCTCGATCCAAATCGCAGAGGATGTGCCTGGCGAGGCGTCGGCCGTGCTGGTGGACGCCTCGAAACCTCCCGGCGATCAGTTCATTGTGATCAAACAATGGAAAGAGAAACGGTGGTTCGTTTCCGAAGCTTTGCAGGCATTAGGGGCATGCGAGGACGAATACGCTCAGATCCTTTTGAACCTGTTTCAGGCACAGGACTCCGATCTACGCGAAACTGCCCTGTACGAATTGAGCGGATGGCACACAACTTCGCCCGTCAAGATCGACATTCTTAATCGCGCACTCAATGACGAAAGCGATGATATGATGCGCATTTCTGCGGCCATTGGCATTGAAGATGTCTTGGAAACGGCCTTTGACGCAAATCCGCTCCACGACCACGCACCTCCCACCGAGTGGCGCAAGAACGCCAAGCGTGCTGCCCGCACCCTCGCACCACGATGTATTGCGGCACTCGTTGAACGGCTCCGAATCGAACAGGATGAAAACCTACAACGGATCATCATCGAGAAGATCATCCATGGGGCAATGTGGGCAGATTGTGCTGTTGAGACGCTCAAGAGCTTGTCATCCGGGAATAGCGAGATGATCGCGAAATTGTCGGAGCGGGCACTCAACGTGATTGATACCTTCGCCACCCGCAGCGTCGACGGTCTTGCGGAGCATCTGTCAGGTTCTAGTTCTGGACTCAGCCGGGCAGCTGAGGAGATTCTGCTAGAAGTCGCCGAAGAAGACCCGCAACAGGTCGTCGAATGCGCAATGTTAGCGTTGGACCAAGCTCCCGCCGCACAGCAGCGTGCCGCTCGCCTTTTGGGACATTTAGGCCCGGCAGCTTCTGAGGCAGTTCCCAAATTGCGAGAATTGCAGGGCAGCAAATCCAGTGTTGTACGCCGCGCTGCCGCGGATGCATTGCGGGCGATTTCGCCCGACGATATCGACTCTTCCCCCTATTCAAGTGTCGTCGAGTTGCGATTGCAAATGGGGCCGGAAACAAGTGACCGCGTCGTGGAGTTGGTTGCGGAATTGCTAAACGACGAGAATAGCCGGGCACAGCGCGACGCGACATGGGAACTGGCACAATTGGGGGCAGATGCTGAGGCTGCGCTTCCATTCCTCGAAGCGGCGATGAAGAAGCCCTTTCTCCAGTATTTCGCCGCGGGTGCGATATCCCGCATTCAACCAGAACGGATCAGGCCGCTGATCCCGGAGCTTTTGCATGGCTTCCGGCTACGAGCGGATGAACGGAGAGAGAACGCACCGTTATTGAGCGATGATGTCTTGCCTTTCCTCAGCTACCTTGGTGCAGAGCTTCAGCCAGATGCAATTAGCTTTTTGCTTGGGTCGTTGCCAGACGGGAACGAACAGCCATCGTATCCTGCGGCATCAATGGTTAAGTATGCCGTGGGGCATCTGATGTCGGCGCCGCCCGAGGCATTGATTCCCCTCATTGCACGCTTACTTGACTCTCCTTGGGACAATGACGACGCGCGCGGCTTTGAGTGTGCCCGCACCCGAATGCTCAAGCTGCTGAAGCGTATGGGTCCGGAATTTGCGACGCTGATTCCCGACGTAGCGCAGCATCTCGATGACGAGAAGTTGGCGCCACTGGCGATCGAAACGCTGTCGCGTATTGGCACGTGGCGGCAGGCGTTCGACTACCTGGCTGACGCACTCAAGTCGCAGCGTAAGGATGTGTGTGACGCTGCCGAAGAGTTTCTCCCAAATCTGATTCGCTCAGCAACGGAGCACGATCGCGAGGCAATCGAACGGGCTCTGGAAAGTCACTCGGAGAAGGTCAAGGCTGCCGCAATGGATGCCCTTAAGCGATTGGATGGCTAAACAGCACTGCGCAATACGATGTGTTTGGTTCGCGTCAAAGCGACGCCGTGAAGCTGAGGGCTTCGCACACCTCCATGTGTGCCTTCCCTCGGTCCCGAAGTTCAGCGGCCATGGCAGCGACTTTGATTGGGGAATAGCTTCGTGAAACCCAGCGATCTCATCAAAGATGATCTCGGTGAAGAAGTCTGGGCTGACTGTCGGCCCAGAACTTCTGAGAGGGTGCAAGGGTTGATCGGCACCACTTCGGCCAGCCGAAGCGATGATCTGTTTGACATTCGTGCTGTGACGCTTTGTGGATGGATGCACGATAAACGAAATCTTGGAATCGAACACATTCACATCTCGAAGTCGGGAGCGGTGCACCTTGAAAAGCGAGAGGTGTTGTCGAAGAAGATTTTCAAGTCTGTTCCCCAGATTCGATATTGATGGGCTTGACCCGAACGGGTCGTGGTGAAAGTGATCGGGGAGTAGCTGCTGATGGAACCGACGAAGGAAGCGAGAGAAGAGGCGAAGCTCAATCCGGATGGTTGGGTTTATGCCATCGATGGTCTGAGGTATGACCCAGAAAGACCTGTGCCCCCAGAGGCGATACAAGGTGCTTGGAAGGTCGATCAGATTGCAGAAGTTTTAGGTCGACATTCTTGGCAAGCAATTTCAACGCTCGGGCGATCACGGCGGGAGACTTCTTGGTATACAGAAACCGGATGCGGAACAGTTCAACGCCCATCGAATGGAAAACACCTCGAAACCGAGGCGGGCGACTTATTGGCGATTGATTCGCATAAAGAGTTTAGTCATGGATAGCATGAGTACGATTACACGTATTCAGCCCAGAATCCTAGTCTATGGGACAGGGGAAATGGCTCGGCTAAACGGCAAACAAAGCTGCACGATTGACGGGCTAGAATTTGAGGTTACTCTTCACGAGGGAAGAATCACTTCGGGTGATCCGAAAAGACGATTGATAATTGTTGAGTCGCCAACACCCGAGTTCCTGAAGGCCATTGAAGCTGCAGTCAGGTCACTTGTTAGCTTCGAAAAAAGCGACCGAGCAATGCCGTATTTCATCGACCGATTGGTTCTGGAGGTTCAAGCAGACTGCACTACAAACAACGGTGTCACCTGTTATGGTTCGGCATTACTGGAGACGGACCCACCTTCAACGGTTAGTTACGATGAGCATCGCTTGCAAGACCGATCCTTCTTTACATTCAAGACAGACTCAAAAGGCCTTGAACTCCTCCAAGAGAAGCTCAATGCAGACGGAAAATGTGACGTGCGATTTCTTTGATTTCACGATTTTGGGAAGGCGGACTGAACCAACGTTGGAGTTGCCCCCTGCCCCTTCGGGCGATTCAGTCTATGAGGTTGCCGGAAGTCGCTCGGGCCTTGGGTTTGAGCAGCTTGTGGCCGTAGTAGCCAAGCACCTTTCTCTTGGCTCGAAGTTCGTGGATGACCCGAAGAACGAAGACAGTTCATGAAGGAACGGTCATGTCGCCAACAGTGCCTGCTCCAACGTTCGAACTTTATGAGCGTGTCATCATCAAGAGCAAAGAAACGGAGTTCTACGGCGAGCGGGGAGCAATCGTCTGCATTGAGTCGTCTGCCATCAAGAGAGATCCTTCCCAGCCCGATCGGTGGGCGTACGTCGTTCATTTGCCCACATGTGAGGTGTGGCGGACATTCCTCCAATCGGACCTCGAATCGGAAGGCGTCGTGGATGCTGAGTCCGTTCACCGAGGAACACGCCCTGAAATTAGCTTTGATTTGGTGGTGAAGGAGGATAATGACTGGATGGAGGGGACTTATCGCCTTCGCGATGAGCTCTGGAAAGTCGTGATTTTCAGAAAAGATGACGTGCAGGCGTTGCAATTGCAACCAACGGTTTGGAAGTAGCCTACACGGTGGGAACGACACGTGGCTGGTATCGTTATTCGGTTCCCGCGGAAGGCACGAATCGGTCGTGAGGATCTTCTCGCCGCAATCTCTCAAGCATTTGGATGCAGCGATTGGAGGGAGGTCGATGGCCCTGACTCGATGCTGCTCCGCTGAGTCGGGGGGCAATTGATGAGAGGCACGCTGACGTTCCCGAACCACAAACGGCAGCGCAATACGGAGTGTTTGGGCCACCCCAGGGTCCGGCCTATTCGTGCCTATACGCCCAACACTGACTCGTCCAAGGCGCGCTTGGCGGGACAGCCATGTTCGCGCCACCAGGCTTCGGCGCTGACGGCGGACCAGTCGCCGGTGACGTCGCACGCCTCCAGGGCCTGCCGCAGTGACATGATGTCGGCATACCGATCGTCGGGGGATTTGGCGAGGCAACGCAGCACGATTGTCTCGACATCCTCGGGCACCCTGGCCAGTTCGGATGGAGGCGCCGGCGCTTGGTGAATGTGCGCGGCGATCACCTTGAGGACGCTGTCGCCGATAAAGGGCGGGGTCCCGGTCAGCAGGTAGTAGGCCACGGCGCCGAGCGAGTAAATGTCGGTGCGCGCGTCGGGAGCCGTGTCGCCCGTCGCCTGCTCGGGGGACATGTAGTAGGGCGAGCCGGTGATCGAGCCCTCCAGGGTCAGCTCCACGTCCCCCGCGAGCTCGCCCGCGGGCTTGGCCAGGCCGAAGTCGAGCAGTTTGACGACATCGTGCTCGCCGCCGCGAAAGGCCGCAAAAATGTTCGCCGGCTTGATGTCGCGATGCACCACTCCCTGCCCGTGCGCCTCGTTGAGCGCCGCGCAGACCTGCTTCAAAAAGTAGACGACACGGCTCGCGGGCAGCGCGCCGAACATCTCCACCAGTCGCTGCAGGCTGAGCCCCGGAAGGTATTCCATCACATAATAGAACGTGCCGTCCTCGGCGATTCCGTAGTCAAACACCTCGACCGTGTTCCAATGCGACAGTCGCGACATCGCTTTCACTTCGCGCTCGAATCGCAACACGGTCGTCTCGTCTTGGCCGCGATCGGGGTGGATCAGCTTGATCGCGCACGGTCGCTTGAGCA
Source organism: Planctomycetales bacterium (assembly GCA_020426845.1). Classification (GTDB taxonomy): domain Bacteria; phylum Planctomycetota; class Planctomycetia; order Pirellulales; family Pirellulaceae; genus JAGQPF01. Next base: position 15,420 of record JAGQPF010000728.1, on the reverse strand, counting down.
GCAGGTGCTCGGCCAAAAACACCTCGCCCATGCCCCCGGCGCCGATTCGCTGTTTGAGCTGATACTGCCCCAGCTGGCGAGCGGCATACGCCTCCGTTCGCAGCGAGCCCATCCGCGCTGCGCCCCAGATCGCAATCAGCGAGGCGAACGCCATCAGCGAAGGGATCATGTAGAGCAGCTGGCGATATTCGGGATTCGGATAGATCACGCGCCCGACGGCAGGCGCGAGCGCGGGAACCGTCAAGATCAGAAGCGCGGGGACCATCGCCATCGACCCGATCACCGCCGCGGCGCGACGGCCGGTGTTGGGGATATAGAGCGCATAGGTGAAGATCAGCAGCAGCCAGGTTTGTTGAAACGGCAACAAGATCCCCGTCTCGCCGGATCGCAGCAGCATAAAGATGCTGATCACCAGAAAGTACACGGCGGAAGTGCCGAACAGCATCACCTCCGCTGCTCGCAAATGGCGACGGAGCAGCTCGCAGTCCATGCACAGCCGCACGGCGATCACGATGGCGGTCAGCGCCGCCGTGATGTGCGTCGCCAGCACCGCTAGCGTGAGTCCATTGGGAACGCGGAGGAATTGCAGCGCGGACCGAATCAAAAAGAACGTAAGTCCCGCGCCCAGCACTATGGAGGCCGTTCGCAAGCGAGACTGAAGCAGATCCTCCGTCAGCCTCGTCGAGGAGTTTTGTCGGATGGCCACCCGCGAGGGCGCCGCGTCAGAAGCTGGGGCATTCTGTTGGGCGACGCCTTGGCTGTCGGAGGCGTCGATGGTCTGCTCGAGTGCGGCGTCTGGCATGCTTCGCCTGTGCGAATATGTTTTGGCTTCCGTCCTATTCCGGTCGTTTCCGTGCAGCGACGATCCGTGCGAGTCCCGCCAGGTCTTGAGTCACTTCGGCGGGCGCCAATCCGGCTTGCGATGTCAGCCGCTCTTGCAGTCGTTCGGCCAGCATCGGACTCGTTTCCAAGGCAATGGCGCCGCCCGGACGAATTCGCGATTCGGCTTGCTCCAGCAACCGCAACGTAGTCGCCAAACCGTCCTCGCCGCCTCCGGCCAATGCCAGATGCGGCTCGTATTCGCTGACATCCCGCGGCAGTTGCTCCATCTCTCCGGGGCTGATGTAAGGCGGGTTGCTGGCGATCAAGTCAAACGTTCGTTCGGGCGGATAGGCGTCAAACAGGTCGCTCACCAGGAACTCGACGCGGTCGGCCACCTGATGGCGCTCCGCGTTTCGTCGAGCCACGTCGACGGCCGCGGCGCTAATGTCCGAGGCAGTCACGCGCGCCTGCGGCAGCTGCTTTGCCAGGGTAACCGCAACGGCGCCGCTGCCGCAACCAACGTCGGCGATCTCCAGCGACGTCGCGCCGGCGGCGGTCAGCTGCTTGGCGAAGTCCAGCATCGCCATGACCAGAAACTCGGTTTCGGGGCGCGGGATCAGCACATCGGGAGAGACATAGAACGGCAGCGAGTAGAACTCCTTCTGCCCGACCAGATAGGCAACCGGGACACCCTCGGCGCGTTGCCGCACCAATTCCCGAAAGGTCATCCGAGTCGCCTCATCGGCGACATCTTGAAAGGCGGTGTAGAGCATGATTCGCTCGCACTTCCGCGCGTGCGCAAGCAGCACCTCGGCGTCCAGTCGCGGACTCAGGGATCCGCATTTGGCGAGATATTCGGTGGTCCACGTTAACAGCCGGCCGATCGTCCAGGGCTGCTCCGCGGAAGGCGTGGTGTCAGTTGACATGCTCGCTCCTCATGGGAGGTCAGTCGATGTGGTCTAGGTCGTTCATGTCTTTGCGGAGCTCATCGCGCTCGTGCTCGATCAGCGCGTCAATGACCAGCTGCAGATCGCCGCTGAGGATCTGGTCGAGCTTGTAGAGCGACAGATTGATGCTGTGATGGGTCAGCCGGTTCTCGGGGAAGTTGTAGGTGCGGATGCGCTGGCTGCGGTCGCCCGAGCCGACTTGGCTCTTGCGTTCCGAAGCCCGCTTCTCGTGCTCCTCGCGTTGCCGCTGCTCATAGATGCGAGACTTGAGAATACGCATTGCCTTGGCCAGGTTCTTGTGCTGACTTTTTTCGTCCTGCATGGCGACGACAATGCCGGTCTCCAAATGGGTCAGTCGCACGGCGGACGCGGTCTTGTTGACGTGCTGTCCGCCCGGCCCGCTGGCGTGGTAGATATCCTTGCGGATGTCGTCGGGCTTGATGTCGACTTCGACGTCTTCGGGCTCCGGCAGCACGGCGACCGTCGCGAGCGAGGTTTGGATTCTCCCTTTCGCCTCGGTCTCGGGCACGCGCTGCACGCGATGCCCGCCCATTTCGTACCGCAGTTCGCGATAAACTCCCTCGCCCTCGAAGCCGAGCGTGATTTCCTTGAAGCCGCCCAACTCGGTGGGGCTGGCCTCCATGATCTCCATCTTCCAGCCTTTTCTCTCCGCATGACGCTTGTACATTTCGAACAGGTCGCGAGCGAAGAGGGCTGCTTCGTCACCGCCGGTTCCGGCGCGTATTTCCATCACGCAGCGAGTTCTCGCCGCGTCCTCGCCGCCCAGGGTCAGGTCCAGCAGCTCGTCCCAGATCGCTTCGCGTTTCTCGAGCAGCACCTCCAGCTCCGCTTCGGCCATCTCGCACTCATCGGGATCGTCGCTCTGCGCCATCTCCCGCACGTCCTCGATTTCGCCCGAGATTTTTTTGAACGACTGGTACTTTGTCGCGAGCTTCGCGATCCCACCCCGTTCGCGAGCGATGTTTTGCAGCCGAGCGCCGTCGGCCAACACCTCGGGGTCGCTCATCTGCCGGTCCAACTCGCGGAACCGCTTCAATGTCTTTTCCAATTGTTCGCGCACGATTTCACCTTCGCCTTCGCGACAGATTACATAGACGAGGCGAGGGGCGGAGGCCCTTCGCCATCAACAGTGCGTTCTCGCGGCGGTCCGGCGGGAAGTGCCGCAGCGCCGGGCCACAACGTGGGCTACGGTCGGAGCGGTTCGCGCGTGACTCGCGGGAACGATGAGCAGTGCCACGCTGGCACGGAGAGAGATTTGAGAACGCCGGCGGTTCACCGGATGGCAGCGGTGATGAATTGCCGCAGGTGCACCCCCTTCGGCAAATCGCACCGATTCCTCGCGGAGAGAAAGGCCGACGCGCAGAGATTCGGGGGGGCGAGCCCGCTGATGCGGACGCGCCCCCAGCGGGCCAGCGAGGAAGCGAACGTGAGTAGCTAAGACTTCTTCTTCTTGGGGCGCTGCAGGCTGGCGTAGCTGCCCTTCTCGAACTTGCTCTGGAATTTCTCGATGCGTCCGGCCGTGTCGATATATTTCAGCTTGCCCGTATAGAACGGGTGGCAAGCCGAGCAAATGTCGATGCGGAGCTCGCTGCGAGTGCTGCGAGTGGTGAACGTCGACCCACACGTGCAAATCACGTTCGTATCGACGTAATCGGGGTGAATGCCTTCCTTCATGGACCGGTTCCTGGCCAAAATCTGTGAGAGGTAATGCGGAGACTGCCGTAGGCCCGTGATAAACCGAGTCTTTGAGCAGATTGTTGGATGCGGAAACCCTTAACTTTACAGCCCACGCCGCCACCCGGCAAGGCGCACCTTGGGCACTCAGCCGATTGTTGTCGTGGCACAGGCTGCCTTCCTGCGAGCCCGTGATTGCCGCCGGCCCGCATCAGCTGACCGGCGCGGTCGGGGCATCGGGCGCGGACTCCAGCTGCGACGTTCTCGCTCGATATTGGTCGGCAATCATCGTGTCGGCCAACAATTGCCCCACGTGGTAGGTGACGATGGGAAGGATCGAAAACCCAAGCTCCATACCGACTTGCAAGCCGACCATTAGCGTCTTCTGGCTGCCGGACAAGGCAACCGCAATCCGGTCGGCCCGGCCAAGGCCGGCCAGGTCACTCAGTTTCAGCCCTGCCCAAAGCATGGTGAGGTGGATTCCCATCACCACCAACATCATCGGCACCACGTTGGACAGGATCCCTTGAGAATCCGGCTCGCGAAGGCGAATTCCCGTCTGCACCGAGCCCAACAGGATCATGGTGAGCACCCCCCATTGGGCGAGCACTCCCAAAGGTGTCTTGTTCGCCGTCGCCCAATCCGCCAATTTCGGCCAGATTCGTCGCAACAACTGAGCCAGCGACATCGGCAACACCACCAAGACACCCAGTTTCACGATCATATTGGCAAATTCGAGCGACTCCGTTTTGACATCCTGGCCCGTGTAGAAATACAGCCACATGGGTGTGAGCAAAAAGCAGCTCAGGTTGGTCAGCACGGTGACGACGATCGCGATCGCGTCATTGCCGCCCGCTCGACGAGTCCAGACCGAGGCCGATGCCAACGTCGATGGTGTCGAGGCCGCGACATACAGCCCCAGCCTCATTTCGTCTCCCAGCAGACTCGCCGCCGCCCAGGCCACCAGCGGCAACAGCCCAAAGTTGATGGCCGAGGCCAATAGGGGAGCGCGGGGGCGCCGCATCGTTCCCCACAAGCTCGTCGCTTCTAGAGGCAACGCCATCAAAAAGAGCACCGTGGCGACAATGCCATGTCGGACGAACTTGAAATCGGTGAAGTACTCGAGTTGAGGCGCAGCACCAATTCCCAGTGTCAGCACACCGGCCAAGGCGAACAGAAACCATCGCTTTTGAAAGAAACTGCGGATATCAGTAGCTTTGCAAACAAGGGATGAACGGGCGAGTTGGATAACTGCGGCAAACGGGCGAGTTTCGCGCCATTTGCCGGGGGTGGAGTTTTGAGCGTAACGGCCACAACCATCGCTCGACAAGTGGTCGCGGCGGGGGCTCGCGGATGCCCGGACACTCTGTGGACGTGGATATCCGCCTTGGATCGCCCTTCCTCCACGGCCGCGAAAAACCTACAATTTCACGACTTTTGACACGGATGTCGAAAGCTTGCACGACGCGACGGCGCTCACGAGACGATGCCCGAACGGACACTCTGCCGAATCTTGTTTTTGGCGCTGTGCCTGGCGCCAACGGTGCTGGTGTCCGGTTGGACGGCGGTGCTTCACTCGCCGGCTTATCGATCCGCCGTGCGTCAACACTGGGCCGAGGAGTTCACTCGCAACACCAGTCTCGGAATACGCCCCACGCAACTTCGTCGCCTTCGCAATGGCGATTACCAGCTTGGCCAAGTCGAGTTGCTGGGGGTCGACGGAGCTCCCTTGGCCGTCGCCCACGAGGTTCGCATCGAGCAATCCGACGGCGTGCCACAGTGGCGAGCCAGCCGGCTCGAGTTGCGACGTGACGCGCTCGAGCAGCTCTGGGACACACTGGATCACCGCGCCCTTCGCTCCGTGAGTCAGGCGCTAGGGCAATGGCATCTATCAATCGCCGAAGCGAAAATCGAGTGCGGCGATCGGGGCGTCGAGCGTTTGCTGGAAGTTGACGGCGTGCTGCGACTGGCGGGCGACGTGCGGAGTCTGGAGGTGCGTTTCGTTTGCCCGGAGGAGCTCTCGACGCGACGGCCTCCGCCGATCGAGTTGATTGTCGCCCACCGAGTGGCCGGGAGTGAATCGCCGCCGCCGGGGCCTCTGCCAACTGTCGCGCTTCCTGCTCGCGAGCCGCCGCTGACTCACATCAAACTGCACGCTGGCGCCGGCATCCCGGCGCGACTGTTATCGGAAGACCTGCGACGAATGGCCGGCGAGAGGTGTCGACTGTTTGGTCAGGCCCATGCGGTGCGCGAAAACGGCAGTTGGTCCGTCAAGGTCCACGACACGCGTTTGCAAGACATTGACCTGTCGCGCTGGTCCAGCGGGGCCGCGACGATTCGCGCCATGGCGCAACTCGACGTCACCATGGCGGCCTTCGTGGATGGGCGCCCCGTGCAGTTGGATGGTCGCCTCGCGGCGGAGGACGGCGAGCTCTCGAGCGAGGCATTGCAGGCGCTGACCCAGCACCTCGAGGTCGATGCCCCCGCACACGCCGCGCGGTCGACGTCGTTTGGCTTCCGTCAGCTGGCCGTGCGGATCTGGCTGCGTCCCCACTGGCAAGAGGGGTTGGCCTTGATGGGCGACTGCCCGGGCCCTCATGCGAGCGAGAGCGGAGAGCATGTGATCTTGGTCGACTCGCGGGGGACAGCGTTGCTGGCCAGCCGCCCGCGCTACGTCTCGCACGGCGCCTTGCAACGAGCGTTGGCGGCATCCGGCATCGATCAACTGGTGGCCAGCCGCCGCGCTCCGTCTCCGCTTTCGGGCTCCGTGGCTGCTCAGCCGGCTCCGGCACGCTCGACCCGTTAGCCTGCCCACGTTCCCGGGGATGCGTGGTGAATATCCTCTGGTGAACACCCTGCGGTCTCAACGTGTCCCTGCGGTTGAGATAAAATTGCCGGGCGCCCCATCAGATTCGGATTCGTATTCCTTTAAATACTCTCACACTCAGCGCGAGACATAATGCCAGAGGACCATCGATTTCAGGTCAACCTGCAAGGCGTCATCGACTTGCTCTCGCAGCATCTCTACAGCAGCCCCCAAGTGTATATCCGGGAGCTGTTGCAGAACGCCGTTGACGCGGTTGTCGCCAGGCAACAGCGTGAGCCCGCTGCCGAGGGCGAGATCACGCTCGAGTTGACGGAGGGCGAGCGGCCGACCTTGTGCGTGATCGACAACGGGATCGGCCTGACCAGCGAGGAAGTGCATCGGTTTTTGGCAACCATCGGCCAGTCTTCCAAACGCGAGTCGATGGCGCCGATGGACTTCATTGGCCAATTTGGAATTGGCGTGCTGTCTGCGTTTGTCGTCAGCGAGGAGATTGTCGTCATCACTCGCTCAATCGACTTGAAGCAACGAGCGGTGGAGTGGCGAGGACGAGCTGACGGCACCTACTCGATCCGCGAGCTCGATCGCGACATGGCGCCGGGCACGCAGGTTTATCTCACGGCCAAGCCCGGCGCCGAGGAGTACTTCGAGCCCGAGCTCGTGCGAAATCGCGCTCGCCACTTCGGCAGCTTGCTGCCGCATCGCATCGAGGTGATCACCGCGGACGAGCGATCGGTCATCACCGAGACGCCTCCCTGGCGCGTCGAGCATGAAACGTCCGCGGAGCGAGACGAGGCGATCCTGGAATACGGCGAGCAGCTATTTGGCTCGAAGTTCTTCGACTACATCCCATTGGAGTCCGCGGCGGGCGATGTCGACGGCGTGGCGTTCGTGTTGCCGTTCTCGGGCCGCTTGGCGGCCAAACGCACGCATCGGGTGTACGTCAAGCGCATGCTGCTGTCAGACCAGGCCGAGAACTTGCTTCCGGAATGGGCGTTTTTCGTCAAGTGTGTCGTCAACGCCAACGCCTTGCGGCCCACGGCGTCGCGCGAGTCCTTTTATGAAGACAGAACGCTGAATGAGGCTCGCCGCTCGTTGGGCGCGTGCCTGCGAAACTACCTGGTTCAGCTGGGGCAAGAGGATCGCCCGCGGCTGCAGGCGTTGATTAGGCTGCACTATCTCGCATTAAAAGCATTGGCGGTCGAGGATGACGAGTTCTTTCAGCTGTTCGCTGAATGGCTGCCGATGGAGACCTCGCTGGGCACGATGACGCTGGGTGAGATTCGCGAGTTGACGAAGCGAGTGCTGTTCGTCCCCGATGCGGACCAATTCCGTCAAATCTCGGCTGTTGCCGCCGCGCAATCGATCTGCGTAGTCAATGGCGGCTACACCTACGACACGGAACTGATTGGGAAGCTGCCCGACATCGACCCCATGATCGAGGTCGAGCAGCTGGACATCTCCTTGATGTCGCAAAGCTTCGGCGAGCTCACCTTGCCCGAGCGTGACAAAGTCTTGTCGCTCGTCCACATCGCCGACGAGGCGTTGCGGCCGTTCCACTGCCAAGTGGAGGTGAAGAAATTCAGTCCGCACGGCCTGGCGACGTTGTTCACGGCCAATCGCAGCGCGACGTTCCTGCGCAGCATCGAGCAATCACAGGATGTGGCGAACGAGGTCTGGTCCGGTGTGCTGGCGAGCATCGCGGCGGACGCCACCGACCACGCGCACTCGCAACTTTGCCTGAACTACAACAACAAACTGATTCGCCAATTGGCTGGCGTGAGGGACGCCGAGCTGGTGCGTCGCAGCATTGAGATGTTGTACGTGCAGGCGCTGCTGATGGGGCACTATCCCATGCGCGCGAACGAACTGGCGTTGATGTCCGACGGCCTGCTGGGCCTCGTCTTGCACGCCATCAACTCCGCGGCTTCGTCGGGCGATGACGCCGATCAGGATCCGGAAGGCTCCTCGCGAGCTTGACGCGCGGGCTCGGGATACTCACCATGGTGAGGCTTGGGGCCTGCACGTTTGATGGGCGTCCTCGCCCGTGCAACACTGCGCAACCCCAATGCCCCAAATTGCGCGAGCTGAATATCACTTTATTCCACGACCCTTCCAGCACGATCCATTCGCGCTTCCGCATGGTAGCGACCGCCCTCGCCCTTCGTCCTACCTCCGCCTCCTACCTCCCCTGCCAATTCCATGAATCAAACGGCGCCTCGTGGTGCAGTCGCTTCATTTCGCTTGCCGGCTCTGTGGCTGGCCGGCGTGCTCGCCGGCTGGAGTTTTGCCGAGCATGCTCCTGCGGCCACGCCGATCGTGCCGGGCTTTGAACGCTTGGTCCGCGACAAGCATCACGTCCCCGCAGTCGACGGCCGCGTGTTGGCGGCCGAGCTCAACTGCCGGTCCTGCCATGCCGGCGCCAAGGCTCCTGAGCCCAAGCCGGCGCCCAAGCTGGAGTCGGTCGCGAGCCGCGCCAAGGCGGATTGGCTGCTGAAGTTCATCGCCGACCCCCACGCCGCCAAGCCCGGCACCACCATGCCATCGGTGTTGTCCGGCTCGGCCGAGCAGCGGCAACAGCAAGCCGAGGCGCTCACGCACTTCCTGGTGTCGCTCAACCCCGCTCCGCCCCAGCAGGCGTATGCGTCTCCCGGCGCCGGTTTGCTGGGCGAGCAGACGTTTTTCCGCGTGGGCTGCGCGGCCTGCCACCATCATCTCCCCGGCGACGGCGAGACGCTGCCCACGACGATGCCGTTGGGCGATTTGGCCGCCAAGTACACGCTGCCGTCGTTGACGCGCTTTCTTCGCGACCCCTTGGCGGTTCGCTCCGGAGGCCGCATGCCGAGCCTCAATCTGACCGATCCCGAGGCCCGCTCCATCGCCGCGTGGTTGCTGAAGTCTCCCGAGTTCGCGCAAATCCAGTACGAATACTTCGAGGGCAATTGGAACGAGCTGCCCGACTTCTCGGAGCTCAAGCCCGTGGCCACCGGTGAGGCCGAACGATTGGATGTCTCATACCGCAAGCGAGACAATCAATTCGCGCTTCGCTTCGAGTCAGGGCTGCGGATCACCTCGCCCGGCAAGTACAAGTTCCACATCGGCTCGGACGACGGCTCTCGTTTGTTGATTGACGGGCAGGTTGTGGTGGAGGTCCCCGGCATTCATCCATTCACGACGAAGACGGGCGAGGTCGAGCTAACGGCCGGCGGGCACTCGATCGTCGTGGAGTATTTCGAGCAGGGCGGCGAGGAAAAGTTGACCGTCGAGTTCGAAGGCCCCGGCATCAAGCGCCAGCCGTTGTCCAACGCGCTGTCCAGCGCCAAGGCGCCGCCGGAGGCGCCCGATTTGACCTTCAAGGTGGACGTGGCCAAGGCGAAGCAAGGCCGCGATCTGTTTGCCTCGCTCGGCTGCGCCAGCTGCCATGCTGCTGACACCGGAGATTCACCGTTGCCCAAGCCGACGTTGGAGGCGCCCGCTTGGGATCGGCTGCGATTGGAGCAAGGCTGCTTGAGCGAGCGTGCCGACGGCAAGGCGCCGCAATTCGGACTGAGCGACCTGCAGCGGATGGCGCTGCGCGCCGCCACCCGGCAGCCGGCCGGAGACAACGCAACGCAGATTCATCAAACCTTGACGTCGTTCAATTGCTACGCCTGCCACAACCGTGGCGAAATCGGCGGCGTCGAGCCGGCGCGAGATGCCGTGTTCCAGACGACCATGCAGGAAATGGGCGACGAGGGGAGGATTCCGCCCAAACTCGATGAGGCGGGCGCCAAGCTGACCGACGCCTGGATCGACAAGATTCTGAATGAAGGCGCCAAGGACCGTCCGTACATGCACACTCGCATGCCGCGATTCGGACTGCCAAATGTGGGCCCGATTCGTCCGCTGATCGTTGAGGCCGACCGGCAGGAGCCACTCCCTCCGCTCGACCTGCCCGGCTCGCTGGCCGAGGCCAAGGAGCACGGCCGGCGGATGGTTGGCATTCGCGGCTTCTCCTGCACGCAGTGCCACCCCTTCGGTCGCTTTCCTTCGAAAGGCATTCAATCCGTCGACTTCCAAATCATGACGCAGCGATTGCGCAAGGATTGGTTCCGTCGGTACGTCCGAGATCCCCAGGCCTACCGCCCACGCACGCGAATGCCCACCGCCTGGCCGTTGGACAAGCCGAGCTTGCTGAAGAACATTTATGACGGGCACTCGGAGCTGCAGATCGCGGCCGTTTGGGCGTACCTCGAGGATGGCAGTCGAGCTCGCATTCCCGAAGGCATGGTCACTGAGTCCATGGAGCTGATCCCCGTCAACGAGGCGATCATCTACCGAAACTTCATTCAGGACGCGGGGCCCCGGGCGGTTGGCGTCGGCTATCCCGAGCAGATTCATCAGGCGTTCGACGCGAACAACCTGCGACTCGCATTGCTGTGGGAAGGCCGATTCATCGACGCCTCGCGGCACTGGACCGGTCGTGGCCAAGGCTTCCAGCCTCCGGCCGGGGAGAACGTGCTGAAGTTCGGCGACTATGTTGCGTTCGCGAAATTGGACGACGCGCAGGCAGCGTGGCCCACCGAGTCGGCGCGCGAGCTGGACGGCTATCGGTTTGGCGGATACGAATTGCGAGGCAAAGAGTTGCGGCCAGCCTTTCAATACCGGGCAGCTGGCGTCAACGTTAGCGACTATCTCCGCGTCGAGGGCGACCTCGAGGCGATGGTCCGCCGAGAATTCGAGGTCAGAGACGGCAGCGATCAACATTATTATCTCGCCGCCGTCGGCGATATACGGCTCAGCGATGGCTGGTACGAGGTGGACGGCCGCTGGCGCACACGGATCATCGGCGCCAAGCCGGTGCTGCGTGAAAGCCAAGGTCGCAAAGAGCTGCTGGTCCCGCTGTCCGCGACGATTCAATTCCAACAAGAGTACAAATGGTGAGCCTTCCCATGCCTCGAATCCAACGCGCACGCCTCCAACTTCCGGGCAGCTATTCACCTATTCGGCGCGAGCCGATCGCCGTGATGTTTTCGTGCCTCGTGCTCGCCGTCCTCATCGCGACGCCCTCCATCTACGGTCAGACGCAGCCTGCGGCGCCGACCGAAGATGACTACTACCCGATCACGACGCTGCCGATTCCCTCGAACGTCGAGCTGGAGGTCGGCGCCATCGAGTCGCTTCCCGACGGACGCATCGCCGTCTCGTCGCGCCGCGGCGACATCTACCTGGTGAAGAATCCGACTGGCGAGCCCGAGTCGATGGAGTTCTCCCTGTTCGCCTCCGGCCTGCATGAGGTGCTTGGGCTGACCTACCGAGACGGCTGGCTCTACGCCACGCAGCGTTGCGAAATCACCAAACTGAAGGACAGCAACGGCGACGACCGCGCTGACCAAGTGTTGTCACACGCCGACGGCTGGGAGATCAGCGGCGACTATCACGAGTACGCGTTCGGGTCGGACTTCGACGCCGACGGCAACATGTGGGTGGTGCTGTGCTTGACGGGTTCGTTTAGCAGCAACGTCAAGTATCGCGGCTGGTGCGTGCGAGTCACGCCCGACGGCAAGCTGATTCCCACGTGCAGCGGCATTCGCTCGCCGGGCGGCATTGGCATGAACGCCGCAGGGGACATGTTCTACACGGACAATCAGGGGCCGTGGAACGGCACCTGCGGCTTGAAGCATCTCGTTCCCGGGACCTTTCAAGGGCATACGGGCGGCAATCGCTGGTATGAGTTGGAGGCCGTTCAGAAGGCGATGGGCAAGCAGCCTGCCGAGCCCACCAGCGGCAGCCGGATCATGACCGAGGCGGACAAGATCCCCGAACTGATGCCGACCGCCATTCTCTTTCCCTATAAGAAGATGGGGCAGTCGGCGAGTGGCATTGTTTGCGATCAAACAGCGGGCAAGTTCGGTCCGTTCCGGAATCAGCTCTTTGTAGGAGACCAGACGTTCAGCACGGTGATGCGCTGTTATTTGGAGAAAGTCGCCGGCCGTTATCAGGGCGCCTGCTTCCCGTTTCGCGAAGGCTTTGACTCCGGCACGCTCGGCATGGAGATGTCCGCCAGCGGCGCCATGTTCGTGGGCGGAACCAACCGAGGTTGGGGCGCCCGCGGCGGCAAGGCATACAATCTGCAGCGGCTCGACTGGACCGGCAAGACACCGTTCGAGATTCACGAAATGCGGGCCAAGCCGGACGGCTTCGAGCTGACGTTTACTCTGCCGGTGGATCCCCAGTCGGCGGGCGATGTTGCGTCCTATGAACTGCAGACGTACGCATACATCTATCAATCCTCCTACGGCAGCCCCGAAGTCGACCACACCAAGCCGACAATCGCCAAGGCCGAAGTTGCGGAGGACGGGTTGTCGGTGCGGCTGCGTATTGACGGGCTGCAACGCGGGCATGTGCACGAACTGCACGCCAAAGGTGTCCGCTCAGGCGCCGGCTTGCCGCTGTTGCACCCAGAGGCGTATTACACGCTGAACAACATCCCTCGCGACGAGTAAGCCGTGACGCGTTTCAGCCTCCGCACTCTGCTGCTCTCGACTTTGGCGGGCGCCCTATTGGCGGGAGCGGCGCGGATGTATTTGCTGACGGCACTGACGCTGCGCGGCTTGATGATCGCCGGAGTGATGGGAGTTGTCGGATTCACCGTCGGCCAGATCGTCGGCCGATCGGGATCGACGACACCGAAAGTGTGCCTGTTCACTGTCTGCCTGCTGTTCTATGCCGGGCTCTCCGGCGGCCGCATCGCGCCCGGCGAGCCGTACGCCATGTGGGCGTTTCTGTGCGCGTCGGGCGCCCTCATGGTGGGAGTCCTGTTTCCGGGCGAAGAGCCCTCGGACGCTGAAGAAGGCGAGCCTTGTTGAAGCTGTTTTTCCCTCGATCCGAAGCTACGCCGCGGCGCGCAGCCGGGTGGTGGTCGCTTCCCGAATATGCGACTCGAGGCGACGACGGACATCGTCCAGGTTTTGCCTGAGGGCGAAGAACTCCTCCATATAGCCCATCGGCACGTTGACTTCGACAATCGCCTTCTCTACTGCGTCGAGGTGTCGTCGGGCGCGGAGCGGGTCGCTCAGCGTGCCCATGCGAACCTGCTCGTCGACTTTGCGAATCGCGCCGTACCAGCAGTAGATTCTTCTGCGCACGCGCCAGCGATATACCGGCGGGGCAATTCGCAGAGCGGGCAACAGCAGTGTGAACAGCGGCAGAATCAACAGCTTCATGCGATCGACCCAGGCCGCCACCCAAAATGGCAGCACGCGGTAGAGCACCGACGGGCCATACTGCAAATAGTGCCGCGCCATGTCGCGCATCGGGAACGAGACGTGGTGGGCCGACGGAAACTCACCCGGTTTGGAGAGCGTCTCTCCGGGCCCGTGCACTTCGATCATGGCTTTCATCATCAGCGGCACGATGGCGGGGTGCAGGTCGTTGCGAGCGATGACGCTCGCCAGCGGCGCCAGCAACTTCACCGGTGTGGCGGGCAGGTCGGCCGCGAGATCCACCGCGCCTTGGGGCAAGGTGACGCTCGTCAGTTCGCGGAAACGTGTTTCGTAGGCGGCGGCGCGGGAAAAGCTGAGCAGCCGCACGTCGGTGCGGCGCATCAAGCGTTGCACGAGCGGCGCGTGGACGGCCGTGACGAACATGGCCGCGTCGACATCGCCATTTTCCAAGGCGGTGGCCGCCGCCGCCCCCCCCACCGCAACCCAGCGCGTCAACGCCTGACTCGCGGCGCCGGTCCGGGCGACCTGCTGCAGGGGAGCCTGGCCAGCCACACGATTGGTTGCTGCGGCGGCCTGCCCCGTCGGCCGATCCAAGTGAGTGACTCCGTTCGCTGCCAGCAGTCGGGTCGCCAACGGCAAAGTGCCGCTCAGCGGCTCGCCAACGGCAATGCGTTTGCCGCGCAAGTCCGACAGATATCGCACTGTCATGTCAGCTCGAGCGAAAACCCACAGCGGCTCGAGATAAACGCCGGCGAGGGTTTCCGCTTTTTCATTCGCTTTGTCGTTCGCACTGGCGGCGCCGCCCTGAAACATGGCCAAGTCGGCCAATGGGCCGTCGAGAGCCGTGGCGGCCGGGGCGCCGACCAACCGTTGCAGGTTTTCCTTGGCGCCCGATGTCTCCAGCACCACCAACTCGACGCCATCCCGAGCAAGAATTCGCTGGTAACGCATGGCATGCCGATAGTAGGCGCCTTCGCGCGACCCGGCCGCCATGACAACTCGGTGAGGGCAGGGCGGGCCGATCAGATACGGCGTCGCCGCGGCCAAGGCCAACAGCAACACTAACGCGGGCCACCAGGTGCCAACGCGAGGAACTCGCGATTTCTTGGGAGAGTCGTCCATAACTGTCCCATAGCGGATCTTTCCAAACAGCGGAAGCTCGGTTTTTCCGCACGTTATGAAAAGAAGTCAGCGACCTGGACGGACCATCCGGCCACCGTGTCCGTTGCGTCCATCACATCCTCTGCCGTCAACACGACGATGTTGCTGCGCGAGCGATACGCGTGAACCGTCTCGGAAAGTGGTTCGACAATTAAGACGAGTTTGGCGCCGTGGTCCAGCCACATGAACGCCTTCTTTTCGACTTCTGCAAATGTGTCGCTGGGCGAAATGACTTCGACGGCCAAGTCGGGAGCGAAGGGCAGGAATCCGAGATCATCCGCAAGCGTGTTCATCTTCTTTTGATCAACAAATGCCGCGTCCGGCGCTCGCACGGTGTCTGGATCCGTTGCCAGTAGAAAGCCCGTTTCTGCGGCAAATGTCGCGCCGAGACGATTGTCATCGACATGAATGGCAAGCAACTTGTTGATGCGAACCGTGACTCTTCCGTGACGGCCTCCGGCGGGTGACATGATATTCAGAACTCCTTCCACCAGCTCATATCGGTTGCCGTCCTGTGGCATCCGAGCCAATTGTTCCGCTGTCGTCACGCTGGTTAGCATTGGGAGCATCCGCTACATCTTGGTGAACGGCGTGCGGTGAAAAGAGGGGCTGGGGGCAGCACTCCTTGATTGTAGAACGCCGTGGCCAAACAGTCGAGAAACAGCATGCCCCGTCAATGTTGAAACGACGGATCGGACGCCGCCCCAAACTCGCGGTTGACCGCGACTTCGCGGCCTGCCAACCGGAAAGCCCAAACTTGACGGTC
>JAGQPF010000727.1 GCA_020426845.1 Planctomycetales bacterium | reverse complement strand
CGCGGTTGGCGGCAATCGAACGCTCGTATGACTCCGTGGAGCTCACGTCGACTTGCCAATGAGTCGCTCGCTGCTCCACGGACGCGGCGAGCTGCTTCAACAGGAATCGGTCGACGCCATCGACCAGTTGCGAGGCAAAGTCAACGTCGGCGCTGGCGATAAGCGGCGCGGTGCCGGGCAATGGCCGAGGCTCCTTTTCCTGAGCGTCGGCGTTGCCGCAAGGCATGGCCAAGAGGATGGTCAGCGTCAGCAAAACTCGGGTGGGGGGGCGTGTGTACATAAGCTCAGGTGCAAGATCGAGGTGGGAAAGTCGCCTTATCTTAACTGGTTCGGAGTGTAACGAAAAACTTTCCCCAAGATATGCGATCGGGTAGCGAAAGGAGTAGAATCGAAAGGCGGCGACCAGCTCTCGATTGGTGGTAACGCCCCTTGTGCAGTCGCAAAGTCGCAGCAAACAGCCGAGGTCACGATGGTGTTTCGATGTTTCGAGCAGCTTTGGCGGTCACTGCTGAGGACGAACTCGGGCGCTCGCGCTTCGCTGGCTGCACTGGCCTCCGTCGCCCTGTTGGTCGCGTCCTCCTTGCCGACGCAGGCTGCCTCGCCCGAGCGCTATCGCGAGCTGATCGACAGCCGAATCGTGGCCCGCTGGGAACGTGAAGGCGCCACACCCTCTCCGCTTGTATCCGACGCCGAGTTTCTCCGGCGCGTCTGGCTGGATCTGGCGGGCGAAGCTCCCTCGGCCGGACAAGTGCAAGCGTTTCTCGAAGACACGAATCCCGAGAAGCGACAGCGAGTCACTCGCGAGCTGTTGGCGTCGTCGCATTACGTGCAGCGGTTCGCCGACCAGTGGACGGAGTTGTTGGTGCCCGAGGGCGATTCGAATTTTCAATTGGCGTTCGCCAAGGAAGAGATGAGAAGTTGGTTGCGCAGCCAGGCGCTGCAGGGTGTGCCCTACGACCAGTTGGTGCGCAGCTTGCTGATGGTGCCGTTGTCGCCCAACACGCGGAGTGGAAACGTCTATTACTCGAATTCGGTTGATCCCAAGCCCACCGCGTTCTACGCCGCGAAGGACACGGCGCCGGAGAATCTGGCCGCCGCGACCTCGCGCGTGTTTCTCGGAATCCGCGTTGACTGTGCCCAATGTCACGATCACCCGTTCGCCGACTGGACGAGAGAGCAGTTTTGGGGATACGCAGCGTTCTATCAGGGCCTCGGCCGCAGTCAGGGCACGAACTTCCTGGTCGACTTTTTCCTGAAAGGCGCCACGGAAGAGGTGACCATCGGCATCCCCGAGACGGCAAAGCGAGTGCCCGCCAAGTTTCTCAATGGGGAGTCGCCCGCACTGCGGGGCAAACGACCGCGCGACATCGTCGCCGACTGGGTGGTGTCTCGCGACAACCCCTACTTTGCGCGGGCGATGGTCAATCGCACGTGGGCCGATTTGTTGGGCCGCGGCATCATTGATCCGGTCGACGACATGGATCATAGCAATCCGCCGAGCCACCCCGAACTGTTGGATGAGCTGGCCACGGCTTTTGCGGAAGACTTCGATGTTCCTCGGCTCATCGAGGGCATTGTGATGTCGGCGCCGTACCAGCGTTCCAGCGTTCGGACCGACTCGACCCAGGAGGCCCCCGAGTTGTTCGCCCGTTTCCTGCCACGCCGGCTCGACGCCGCGCAGGTTGAACGGAGTTTGCAAAAGGCGTTCAGCCTGACCGTTCCGCCCTACACGCCAGGGGTGGTCTACAACAATCGCAACGAGTTTCAGGCCGTTTTCAGGTCTTCGGCGGCGCCGCTGGACCGCACCTCCTCCGTGCAGCAGATGCTGTTGTTAATGAACGGCACACTCGCTCAGTCGGCCATCGCGCCCAAGGGCACCATTATCAGCGCTTGGACGCAGTTGCCTGGAGCGACGCAGGAGGAGCTGGTCGAGATGGCTTACTTGAGCATTCTCGGCCGGCTGCCTCGCGACGAGGAGATGTCGCGAATGAAGGCCCATCTGGAGGCCAGCAGCACATTGGCCGAAGGATTGGCGGATATCAGCTGGGTATTGCTCAACAGCGCCGAGTTTGTCGTCAACCACTAACGAACTCACGTTGCTCACGTTGCTCCAACGTCGAACGCGTATTCTTTTCCCGTCGTCTTCACGACCTCCTTGTCGAGATCGCACTATGGCAAACCATCCGGCAGCTGCTACACGTCTCACGCGTCGTCAATGGCTCGGACGCTCCGCCGGTGGCACGCTGGCGACGAGTCTTGCCTTTGGCGCCGGCGCCAGCCCTTGGTTTAGCGCGCTCGCAGCGGATGCGAATGCGGCGGGCGCCGAGCGACCGTTTTCCTGCATCCTGCTGTGGATGAGCGGCGGCCCCAGTCAATTGGAGACCCTGGATCCCAAGCCGGGAAAGGAGAACGGCGGGCCCACCCAAGCGATCGCCACGGCGACGCCCGGCATGCAGCTTGCCGAGCATCTGCCCAAGCTCGCGCAACAGTCAAAGCATATCGCCCTGATTCGCTCGATGAGCACCAAAGAGGGAGACCACCAGCGAGGCACCTTTGTCGCCCATACAGGGCGCGTGCCGCAGGGGCCGGTTGACTATCCCACGTTGGGCGCGTTTGTTTCTCATGAGTTGAGTCCTCCCGACGACTTGCCGCCATTTGTCTCCATTAACTCGCAACAGTTTTTCGGCGACTACTTGTCATCCGGATTCTTGGGGCCCGAGTTTTCGCCACTTTCGGTCGGCGGCAATGGATATGTCGGCGACAATGGCCAGGTCTCGCTGTCGGTGGCCAACCTGGATCGACAAGTCGAGCAACCGGTGTTCGATCGGCGTTGGCAATTGCTGCAGGCCCAGCAAGAATCGTTTGCCGCAGATCGCCCCGACTTGTCGGTGCGGGCGCAACTGTCGGCGTCGGAGCGAGCAAAGCGGATGATGGAGGGTCGCGCTCGCGCGGCGTTTAACCTGGACGACGAGCCGCAAGCGTTGCGAGACTCGTACGGGGCCACGGCGTTCGGCCGCAGCTGCTTGTTGGCCCGGCGACTCGTCGAGGCCGGCGTGCCGTTCGTCGAGGTGAACCTCAACGGCTGGGACACGCACAACGACAACTTCAATCAGTGCAAGACGCTTTGTGGGCAGCTTGACGCCGGCTGGGCGACGCTGATCGATGACCTGAGCCAGCGCGGCCTGCTGGAGCGGACGTTGGTGGTTTGGATGGGCGAGTTTGGCCGCACGCCCCAAATCAACGGCGGCAACGGTCGAGACCATTATCCGCGGGCTTGGTCCACGGCGCTCGCCGGCGCGGGAGTGCCGGGAGGCGCGATCGTGGGACGGACGAGCGACGATGGGGAGACGGTCGAAGACCGACCCGTGTCCGCGCCCGAGTTGATTGCGACCATTTGCGCACGGCTGCGGCTGAATTTGAAAAAGCAGAACATGTCGAACGTCGGCCGCCCGATTCGACTGGTTGATCCCGGCGTGGAGCCGGTCAAGGAATTGCTGTCCTAACAAGCCGTCGAAAATCGGACGGCAACGGCATGGCGGGTGCTTCGCGACCGAAGCAAGCCGTTGCTGCTGCTCCGCCTGACAATCGACTCGTCGTCCACCCGTTCGAAAGCCCGCGATGTTTGGCCAACCTGCTCGCCAATCTGCTCGGATCTCGCAACTTCTTGCGCTCCTCACCGCCGGGTCGCTGGCCTTCCTGCATGGTCGGCCGGCGATTTGCGACGAGCCTCTGCTGCCGCCGCTGGAACAAATGTCGGCAGGCGAGGACGACGCGCCCTTGTTGCCTCCGCTGGAGCGACTGCCCGCCGGCTATGGCCTGCCAATTCCCACTGCCCGACATCTGCTTGTGCTGCCCGGCAAAGATCGTCCGCTGTTCGTCCGGGTCGACGTGTTGCTGTTGAAGGACGGGAAAACGTTGCCACTGGATCACTTTTGGGAGCATGGCGTTCGTGAGCAGTTCGACAAACTGGATACCAACGGGGACGGTCGAGTGGACGATCGGGAATTGAGCTTCGCGATCAAAACGAAACGCACAATACCTCAGGTCGGCCCTTCCGCTCTAAGCATGTTCACCAGGATGGTTGCCAAGCAGTGGGGACTTGGGAGCGTGGAGAATCGGCCAGCGCCGGGAGTGGATCTCGAGCAGTTTGCCAAGCGAGAATCGACCGAGCAGTCAGCCATTCGAACGCGAGGCGCCAGCTCGGGCGCCAGGGTCGATCGACTTTGGGAGACGGTTGACCGCAATCGAGATCAGCAGCTCGACGCGGCCGAGCTGGAGCTAGTCGCGCAGCAGCTCAAGCGGCTCGACACCAATCGCAATGGGCTGCTGGAGGATCTGGAGTTGGCCGCGTTGGACAACCCGATGACGGCCCAGAACCGCTCGACGACCACGGCAGCGGAGTATGCGGGCCGAGCGGGCTGGCTGACGTGTTCGGATGCCGATCGAGTGCCTCTGATGCATTCCTCCGACAGTCTCGGCGCGAGGCTTGCCACGCGGTACGACAACGCGTCGTTTCTGGCGGACCCTCGTTGGGCGCCGCTCATTGAAAGGCACTTGCCCGAGTTTGATCCGCAGCAACCACTGGACAGCGCCGGCTGGGCAATGCTGCTGGAAGACGAAGCGTTGCCCTGGGATGTCCATTGCCGCGTGTTGATTGATGCGGAGTATCGCTCGCCGACCAATGGCCGTCCGCCGATGAAGAGCGGAATCGAACTGGTTTCCGCGCAGCCTGGCGTCCGGACGCACGCAGGTCCGAATTGGGTGGCGATTCAAGGCAATTTGGTGGAGGCGAGATTGACGCTGGGAGCCATCGGCTACGATCCGTTGGACAATGCCATCACCACGTTCGCTACGGCGGACGCCGATAAGAACGACTATATCGACAAGCAGGAGTCGACCCGCTACTACCCGCTGAACGTGATGTTTGATGAAGCGGATCTCGATGACAACAAAATGTTGTACAAGGACGAGCTGCAGAGATTCATCGACGAGGTTCGCTTGCAGGCGAGTCTGTCGACAGATGTGGCTATTGCCGAAAATGGCCGGCAGCTGTTCGCCTCGCTGGACCTCAATGGCGATCGGATCGTGGATCGATCCGAGCGACAAGCGGCTTCGGAGACGCTGGCGCAATGCGATCGCGATCAGAGCGGATCCATTGAGTCGAGTGAGTTGTGCGAGCAGTACCTGATCAGCTTCTCGATCGGCCGCCCGGAGTTTCTCGGGCAGTTCTCCATTGCCTCGCAGCAAAGCCTGCCCACACCGTCGCCCGCCGAGCAAGGTCCTGATTGGTTCCGCTTGCTCGATCGCAATCGGGACGGCATGCTCGAGCGCGCCGAGTATCCCGGACGCGGCGCGGCGTTCAAGAAGTTGGATACGGATGGCAGCGGCGCCATTTCGGCCGCCGAAGCCGCCAAAGTCCAATAGATTCCAGCGTTGTGCCCAAGAAGGAAACCCGAAGCGTAAGGGAGGGATGAATCGAGATTTGGGGTCTCCAAAGAGTACTCACGCAAAGAGTACTCACGCCAAGACTCTAAGTCGCCAAGAGTGTGAGTGAACACGCTATTGTGGCTGATTCGATTTCTTTGCGACTTGGCGACTTGGCGTGAGCAAGCTCCTTGCATTCCACGGGTTTCGGGCCGGCCCGCTAGCCGAGAATCTTGTGGACCACGTTGCCGTGCACGTCGGTAAGGCGGAAGTCGCGGCCCTGGAAACGCACGGTGAGTCGTTTGTGGTCGATGCCGAGGCAGTGCAGAATCGTGGCGTGCAGGTCGTGCACGTGGACGACATCTTCCACAGCGTTATACCCGAGCTCGTCGGTGTTGCCGTAGCTGATGCCGCCCTTGATGCCGCCGCCGGCGAGCCACATCGAGAAGCCCTTGATGTGGTGGTCGCGGCCGTTGCCTTGCGCCATCGGGGTGCGGCCGAACTCGCCGCCCCAGATCACTAGCGTCTCATCCAGCATGCCGCGTTGCCGCAGGTCTTTGATCAACGCCGCGGCGCCCTGATCGACTTCGCCCGCAGTGGTGGCGATGTTGTTCTTCACGCCGCCGTGGTGATCCCAGGCGCGATGGTAGAGCTGGATGAATCGCACGCCGCGCTCGGCCAGCCGGCGAGCCAGCAGGCAGTTCGATGCGAATGAGCCGTCGCCGGCCTTGGCGCCATACAGGTCGAGCACCGTTTGTGGCTCGGAGGAGACGTCCATCAGCTCCGGAACGGAGGCCTGCATGCGGAACGCCATCTCGTATTGAGCGATTCGCGTGGCGACCTCGGGGTCGGCGGCCTCTTGGTTGTAGAGTTGGTTCAAAGTCTTCACCGCATCCACCACATCCTTCTGACGCGCCTCGTCGACGCCGCCGGGTCGGCTGACGTAAAGCACGGGGTCGCCCTTGGAGTGGAACTGGACTCCCTGAAAGCGGCTGGGAAGAAAGCCGCTGTGCCACTGGCGGGCGGCGATGGGCTGGCCCTGTCCCGCCTTCCCCAGCGACGTCAGCACGACGAAGCCCGGCAAGCTGTCGGACTCGCTGCCAAGTCCATACTGCAGCCAGCTGCCCATGGCCGGGCGCCCCGGCACGGTGGAGCCCGTGTTCATGAACGTGTGCGCGGGGTCGTGGTTGATCGCCTCGGTTTTCAGCGACCGCACGATGCACATCTCGTCCGCGATTTCGCCCAGATGTGGAAACACCTCGGCGATGCTCTGTCCTGACTCGCCGAACTGCTTGAACGGATGCTGCGGGCCGAAGCAGTTCAGTTGCTTGCCTTGCAGCTGGGCTATCGGCTGTCCCGACGTGAACGACTCGGGCATCGGTTTGCCGTGCATCTCCGCCAGCTTCGGCTTGTAATCCAGCGTCTCCAGATGCGACGGCCCGCCCGCCATGCAAAGGAAGATCACCCGCTTGGCTCGCGGCGGCACGTGAGGCTCTTGAATCACGCCCGGCCAGCGGCTGTCGGTGCTTTCCGCGCCGGCGTCTCGCTGCAGCAGGCCGCCGAGCGCCAT
>JAGQPF010000726.1 GCA_020426845.1 Planctomycetales bacterium | reverse complement strand
GACCAGAATATGCACAGGCTGGCAGCCTGTGCTACGGGCGCGAAATTGTCGTGGTGCAGGCTGCCAGCCTGCAACCCTGCGTTCAAGACCACATCATTCACAGGTTGGCAGCCTGTGCCACGGGCTCGGCCGGCGCCTTGGGGCTGCGCAGCGCTTTCGCTTATGGCGATGGAGGGCCCGAGGATGACGGGGAAGGCGGAAGTGGCGAAACCTGAAAAAACAGTTGCGGCGCCTTGCGACGGCTGACCGAATGGGCCACTGCGGTCCGCAATAGGCCCGTGAAGCGACCGAGCGCTGCAAGCACCTCGACCACCGGTCGCTCGTCGTCGGGCAACATCGGCGATACCGTCACCATCAATTGCCCGGGACCGGGCGACGGCTCGACACCAACGACCAGCAACGACTGCACGATTTCATCGGGGCAACAGGCCAACTCCTGCTGGAGCGCCCGTTGTACCTGCCGGCACAACTGCAGTGTCTTGATGGCCGCCTGGCCGTCATTTCGAGAAGTTCGTTTTGCCATGTAGATGCCATGGATTGCCAGGAATACCCCGCTCCCGCGGCCGCTTATTGAGAAAGTGGACTCGGGCAGCGACATGCCTGCAAGGAGAGCGCAAGTCGCCTTTAGGTTCACCTTTGCCGCCCTACGCGGTGAATGCGGCCGAACCATGCTGCGATTCCGTGAGGCGCTCCCAGCTCGCCGCATCTCGACCCAAGGCCGGCTGTTGCATCCGTACGACGGACTTCCAGTCCGTCGAGAGCCTTCTGGTCGCAACGACGGACTGGAAGTCCGTCGTACGTAGTGCAGGCTGCCAGCCTGCAACCCATCGCAGGCGCCCTGGTGAGGCCGAGTGCGCCGCTCCGTCGGGGGCAGGAAACCCGCGCCGATAGCGAGGAATCGGCAGCGAGGTCACCGAACAACATCTCGTACGACGGACTTCCATTCCGTCGAGAGCCTTCTGGTCGCAGGCGCCCTGGTGAGGCCCGAGTGCGCCGCTCCGTTGGGGGCAGGAAACCCGCGCCGATAGCGAGGAATCGGCAGCGAGGTCACCCGGCAACATGTCGTACGACGGACTTCCAGTCCGTTGAGAGCCTTCTGGTCGCAACGACGGACTTCCAGTCCGTCGTACGATGGGCATTTTTCGCTGCCAGAATAGGCGCGTACCAGCCGACGAGCAGACACAACTCCGACTATCATGGGAGGCTGTCTAGAATGGCGTTTTCGACAGGCTAATGGGCGGTTGTAGTTCACCGGCGGCCGTCTCGTGCCGCGCCTTCATCTCCGCCGCGCGACTGTGGCGAGACCGCAATTCCCTTAGAATACCCCCTCGTTACTTCCCTTTCCTTCTCCAGCTCGCGAGACTCCCATGCGTTCCGTCTGGTCCCGCTTCCTGTTGCTTCTCCCCGCGCTGCTGTTGCTTTGGCAGTGGACCACGGTCGACGCCGACCCGCCCGCCGACAACGTGGCGCGAGGACGTGTGTTTCATGACCTGAACGGGAACGGCCAATTCGACGAAAGCGACCGGCCGCTGCCGGGCGTGCGAGTCTCCAACGGGCTCGAGATCGTCACCACGGGCGAGAACGGCGAGTACGAGCTGCCGATCGACAACGACTCGATCGTGTTTGTGATCAAGCCGCGCGGCTACCGCACTCTGGTCAGCGAACACATGTTGCCGCAGTTCTATTACATCCACAAACCGCACGGCTCCCCGCAGTCGAAGTTCGCGGGCGTCGAGCCAACCGGCCCGCTGCCGGCGTCAATCGACTTTCCGCTGTACGAGCAAAAGGAGCCCGAGCAGTTCCGGGCTCTGTTGTTCGGCGATCCGCAGCCTCGCAACCAACAGGAAATCGAGTACATCGCGCACGATGTGGTCGAGGAGCTGGTCGGCACGGACGCGTCGTTCGGCGTCACGTTGGGCGACATCATGTTCGACGATCTCTCGCTGTTCGAAGAAAGCGCGCGGACCATCGCCGTGCTGGGCATCCCCTGGTACAACGTGATCGGCAACCACGACATCAACATGGACGCCAAGGAGCACCGCCACGCCAACGAGACCTACGAGCGCGTGTTCGGCCCGTCGTACTACTCGTTCGACCACGGCCCCGTGCACTTCCTGGTCGTGGACGACATCGAGTGGGTCTACAACAGCGAGACCGGCAAGGGACGCTATCGCGGCGGGCTCGGCAAGCGCCAGATGCGGTTCATTCAACGCGACTTGGAGATGATTCCCGCAGACCAGCTCGTCGTGCTGATGATGCACATTCCGCTGGTGGACGTCGAGGATCGGCACGAGTTGTATCGACTGATCGAGAAGCGGCCGTTCTGCATGTCGATCTCGGGCCATACCCACTATCACGAGCACCGCTTTATCACTCGCAAGGACGGCTGGCAGGGCCCCGAGCCGCATCACCATGTGATCAACGTGACGGTCAGCGGCAGCTGGTGGTCAGGCGCCCCGCAGGACAACGGCATTCCGCACACGATGATGAAGGATGGGGCCCCGAACGGTTACTCGATCATCAGCTTCGACGGCGCCAAGTACTCGCTCGAGTTCAAGGCGGCCGGCCACCCGTCGGACTACCAGATGCGGATCATGATGCCGGAGGCGATTACGGCCACGGCCACGGAGCCAACACCCGTGCACGTCAACGTGTTCAACGGCTCGGAGCGATCCACCGTCGAGATGCGAATCGACGACGGCGAGTGGAGCGCACTACAGCAGGTCCGCGAGCAGGATCCGGTCTATGCAGCCATCGTGGCCGCCGACAAGGAGAACAAGTCCAAGACGTACCGCGACCTACCGGCGCCCATGCAGTCGGGACATCTGTGGAAATCCGAGATCCCCAAATCGCTCGAGCCCGGCACGCACCTGCTGGAGGTGAAGTCGGTCGACATGCACGGCCAAGTTCACTGGGGCCGGCGAGTGTTTCGGGTGGAGTAGCTGCCCGCTATTGCTCGGGAGGCACGTCCGCATGGGGCTCGCCGAGCTTTTTGTAGAGGGTGCCGCGCCCAATGCCGAGAATTCGGCAAGCCAGCGACTTGTTGCCGTCCACTTGACGCAGCACCCGTCGAATGTGGCGCCGCTGCGCGTCTTGCAACGAGAGGTAAGGGCTTGAGTCCTCATCGCCGACCGTGTCGCGTTCGGGGTCACAATGGTCCAGGCCCAGGTCGCGTGGCGTGATCTCGGCGCCGCGGGCGAGCACCACGGCGCGCTCGATGCAATTTCGCAGCTCGCGGACGTTGCCCGGCCAGCGGTGGCGCTTCAGCGCCACAATCGCTTCGCAGGACAGCCGTTGCGGGCCGCGCCCCAGACGCTGCGCGACCTGCCCGAGCAGGCGGCGGGCAAGCAGCAACACGTCGTCGCCCCGATCGCGGAGCGGCGGCACATGGAGATCGATGACTCGCAGACGGTAGTAGAGGTCCTCGCGAAAGGCGCCGCGGCCGACCAACTCGGCGAGATCGCGATGGGTGGCCGCAATGATGCGCACATCCACCCGCAGCCCATCCGACCCGCCAACCCGCTGAAACGGATGGCCCTCCAAAACGCGCAGCAGCTTGGCCTGGCAGCCGAGCGACAATTCGCCGACCTCGTCGAGAAACAAAGTGCCGCCCGTGGCGCGCTCGAACTGACCAACATGCTGTTTGACGGCGCCCGTGAACGCGCCTTCCTCGTGCCCGAACAGCTCGCTCTCCAACAACTGCTCGCTGAATGCCGCGCAATTGACCGGCAGGTAGGGCTGCGAGCTGCGCGGACTCAGCTCGTGAATCACTCTGGCAACCAGCTCTTTGCCCGAGCCGCTCTCGCCGAGGACCAGCACGTTGGCATCGGTCGGGCCGACCCGCGAAATCTGATCGAGCAAATCGCGGATCGCCGGACTGTCGCCCACAATTGGAGTGCGTCGCTGCAAAGACTGCTCGACGCTGTCATCCTTGCCGCGGCCGCCGAGCCGCCGCATCCGCGACGTCCGCGAATTGTCGCCGGCGTGGCCGTAGCCGGTCGGATAGTCGGCGAACAGGATCAGCTGCTCGCCGACCCGAATGAGATCGCCCGGCTCCAACACCGCGCGTTGAACCGCCTGCAGGTTCACCTGCGTGCCGTTCAGGCTGCCACAGTCCTCGACGTGCCAGCGGCCCGATGCGTACTTGACCCGCGCGTGCAACCGGCTCACTCGGTCGTCATCGACGGTGAGGTCGCGCTCGGGGTGGCGCCCGATGGTCACCTCCTCGCCGGGCACCAGCGTCTTGGAGACGCCGGGCTGATCGCCGTTCAATAGCACAAGGGATTGAGGCATCGCCAAGCGGATCGTCGCCGTCCCGCCCCGTTTGAGTTCCGAGTTCCATACCGCAAGGCCGTTTCCGGCCGAGTGAACACGGTTCGGTGTTGAATAACAGCTGCCTGCCGTATAAACACCGGGCAGCGTGGGAAGTTTCGCGAGACGCGAAAAAACTTCGGGCGCCGGGAGATCCCTTCCGATTTCATTGCAAATCCGTCGTTTACTTCCCCTTGTCAGAATTCCGGGAAAGCGTTTCAATTTGCGCAGTGGCGGACCATCGCTGGAGAATCAGCGCGGCGCCGCCGGGCTGGATGTCCAGGACATGAAACACTCGCTCACACTCGAGATTCAATCACAACCGAACGATTCGAGCTGCGGCCCGACCTGTCTCGCCGCTGTTTATCGTTATTGGGACGACATCGTCGACCTGAATCGAGTCATTTCCGAAGTGGGTCAGCTCCCCACCGGCGGCGCCCTGGCCGTCCAATTGGGCTGCCACGCGTTGGAGCGAGGCTACGACGCGGTCCTGACCACCTACAACCTGCAAGTATTTGACCCAACGTGGTTCGACGCTGGCGACGGGATCGGTGACCAAGGGCGGCTGGCCGAAAAGCTGGCCCAGCAGTACGAAGTCAAGTCCTTGCGGCCCGGGGTCGATCAAGAACGGCTGCGCGCCGCCACCGACAGCTATCTGAGATTTCTGTCGCTCGGCGGACGCATCCAAATGCGGCTGCTCGACGACTCGCTGATCGTCGACACGTTGACGCAAGAGATCCCGATGCTGTGTGGCCTCAGCGCCACTTACCTTTATCAGGAGCCTCGCGAGCGGTCACAGCCGCCTGATCGGATGGGGCGAACCGGAATCCCCGATGACATCGCCGGAGATCCCGTGGGCCATTTCGTCGTCATGCACGGTTTCGACCCTCAGACGCGCAGCGTGCTGATCGCCGATCCGCTCTACCCCAATCCTTTCGCGACGACTCACCAATACGTGGCCCCGCTGCCGCGCGTCGCCTCCGCCATCATGCTCGGCGTTGTCACCTACGACGCCAACCTGCTGGCGATCGTGCCATGTGAGGTCGAGCCACCACGCGCACCATGACCCCCAACCCGAATCTCGATCCGATCCCTCGCTCACGCTTCGGGTTTCCTTTTGAGATGCAATCATGAGCATCATCCTCGTCGCTGAATCCAAAGACGACTGGCTTGGCCATTTGGAAGGGCTGCAGACCGTCGATCCGCGGGACTATTTGGCGGACCCCGGCGCCCATGCCAAGCGAGGCGCCAGGGTCTACAACCTTTGCCGTTCCTACGCTTATCAAAGCCTCGGGTACTATGTCTCGCTG
>JAGQPF010000725.1 GCA_020426845.1 Planctomycetales bacterium | reverse complement strand
TGAGCGGCCGCACCCGACAAAACTGCGCCTGGCAGAAGAAGGATTCCACGCCCCACTGGATCTGGTCGACGGTGCCGCCCGGGTGTATGACCCGATCGTGCGGGGCGAAGCCGGTGAGGATCTGTACGGCTGCTTCCTGAAGGACTATTCGCGGAGCAACTGGTAGGTGCCTGTCGCCGCGATCGAGACGTAGTGCGCGGGATCGATCTTGCGCTCACCGGACCATCGGTACGCCGTCAGCGCTCCGTCCTTGACGGCGCTGAAGTCCACGCAGGCGGTGTAGTCCGTCCAGTCGTGCAGGTACTTGGGCAAGCCCTGCCGCCAGTAGTGCCCGTAGAACACGGGAACCTCGTTGCGGTAGACGAAATCCGTCTCGCTGCGAGCTACTTCTAGCTCGGGCAGCGCGGGGTATGGCTCGCCGGATCCGGTCGTGAAATTGCCACCCATTTCGGCGAGTTCACGCAAGGTCCGGGCGTCACTGTTCCACCACTGCAGTCGGGCACTGTCACGGGGATGGCCGTCCTTATCGTGGTACGGCGGATGGTCGTGGTCGACCAGGCTGATTTCGGGCCCCTTCAGCAGCGTCTCGGTCGCGCGGTAGAGCTCGGTGCTCCTGTCGGTCGCTTCGACCAGATTGCGTACCTTTGTGAACGGTGTCGAACCGTAGTGCTGTTGGACGAACGCAATCGATTCGGCATGCCAGCAGGCGTGGACCACCCGTACCCCGCCGAGATCCAGCCACATCGGAATCGTGGTGAACCACTGCAGGTATCGCTCTCGATCCGTACCTGTCACCTGGTCGAGGAACGCTCTGTGCTGATGCGCGTTCTTCTCGGAGTATTCGTTGTCCGGATCGTCGTGCGGACGCAGGAACTTGCCGCTTCCGGTGGGCGATTCGGTGGCGTAGGCGAGTGCGTTGAACTCGTGGTTGCCCATGACAATCAACGTACTGTCGGCATCGACCATCGCTTTGACGATCTCCAATACGCGTAGTTGTTCGTCGCCTCGGTCGATGAGGTCGCCAACGAAGATGGCCCGGCGGCTGGGGTGGCGGTATTCGCCTGTCGCGCCGTTGATCTGGTAGCCGAGAGCGGTCAGCAGTTCCTCGAGCTGGCCGGCGCAACCGTGGACGTCGCCGATGATGTCGTAACCCGTCATCCTGTTCCTCCTGCGGTGGCAGTGCTGCATGTGAAAGGTCGCGCCGAACCAGCACAATGGCCGCGCCGCCCAAGCCTCGAATCGAGGCGCTCTTACCCGCACCGGTTGGTGTGGGCCGCTTCGTCATCCGAGCCACCCACGAGCGTGGGGTTGGCGCACCGCCCAGTCGGAGCTTGGCGACGGTGTCTCGTGAAGCAATTCCTATGTTAGAGCAGGGCACCGACAAGTTGGCTCACGTGCTCGCCTCGATCGCGGCGACACGCTGATCGGCTGCCGGACCGCAGATCGGTTGCAGCTCGAAGCCCTGCGCGATGACGCCGACGATTCGGTTCGCAAGATCGCCGGAATCAACATGAGCCTGCAGATTCTGCCCGGGGCAGTCCGTGCCGGCAGCCACTTCCCGGTGGGTCGCGAGCGTGTCGACGGTGATCCTGAACTGTGATGTGGCCCAGGCGAATACCAGCGCTACTCCGTTGAGCTGGGCTTCGCTCACGGCCTCCTGGTCGAAGTTGCCCTCGGCCAGCACCAGGAAGTGGCCCGTCGTGTCGTAGGTGGTCGCCGTATCGCCGGCGATGGCGGTATCACGAAGCTGGAAGATGTTGCCGTTGCGATCAACGGCAGCGTGATAGGCGATGTCGACCCAGCCCTTGGTGTCTTGATGGAATCGCTGGTGCTGCTGGAGTCGA
>JAGQPF010000724.1 GCA_020426845.1 Planctomycetales bacterium | reverse complement strand
TGATGTGCGCGGATCCTCGGGCTCGCGCCCGAGGCTAACGTCTGTCGCCCCTGTCGGGGCTGTTGCGCATGATGTGCGCATCCTCGGGCTCGCGCCCGAGGCTAATTTATGTCGCCCCTGTCGGGGCTATTGCGCGTGATGTGCGCGGATCCTCGGGCTCACGCCCATGGCTAACGTCTGTCGCCCCTGCCGGGGCTGTTGCGCGTGATGTGCGCAGATCCTCGGGCTCGCGCCCGAGGCTAACGTCTGTCGCCCCTGTCGGGGCTGTTGCGCGTGATGTGCGCGGATCCTCGGGCTCGCGCCCGAGGCTAACGTCTGTCGCCCCTGTCGGGGCTGTTGCCCGTGATGTGCGCGGATCCTCGGGCTCGCGCCCGAGGCTAACGTCTGTCGCCCCTGTCGGGGCTGTTGCGCGTGATGTGCGCGGATCGTCGGAGTCGCGCGCCCGAGGCTAACGTCTGTCGCCCCTGCCGGGGCTGTTGCCCGTGATGTGCGTGGGTCCTCGGGGCACGCCAGCTTGTGCGTGGCGCGCACCTCGGGGGTCACGCCGCTCGCGCGTGACGTGCAGATCGTCGGGCTCTCGCTCGTGCCAGTGACGCGGAGATTCGGACAACGCTATCGGCGAAAGAATCGCTGCTACGCCCGAGCGGCTCTGCGCGACTGATCGCGCATGTCGGACATTGCCCGGCGGTAGCGATCGTAAAACCCGTGTGCAACCCAGGCGAGATACATGTTGCCACCGAGCGACGCGATGAGCACGAGCATGAGCGCAATCTGGCCGGCCGATTCGTCTCGAGCAGCCGCGCGCGGGGGCAACTCGGTGTTCGCAACGGTCGTGGGCGTGGTGTTGGGCGGCGAGGAGACGCGAGTGGGCGCAGGGTCGGTGACCGGGTTGGCGCCGGGCGCGGCTGCGGAAGCAACCGTTGTGCCAAGCCCAGCGGGACTCTGGTAGGAAGGTTGCTGCTGTGGGTAGTAACCCTGGCTCCCCGTCGCTTGGCCAGCGTTGGAGAAATTGGTCAATAGCGGCGGCTGCGAGGCCGCATAGTTTTGGGTGCCGGTGCGGCCATCGTATGGCTGCGGGAACTGACGTTCCATGCCGTAGGGATAGCTGGTTGGCGGTTGAGCGTTGTAGTTTCCCTGATTGTTGACGGTCGAGCCGACCGCACCCTGGCCGCCCTGCCCCGGATACCCTTGACCGCCCGCATAGCCCTGAGCTGCGGGCTGCTGCTGCTGATTGTTCCCGTAGGGCGAGACCGGGGTCAAATTGGGTGCTGCCGCGACCGGCCGCGTGCTCGCTCTCGACGGCCCTATCAGATCGATCACGGGAGGGGCTGGCGCCGTCATCACGGTCCCGGCCCCGGCTGTGTTGCCCGCGCCCCCTAACGCACCTACACCACCCGCACCGATGCCACCTGCACCGACGCCACCCGCACCTGCTGCGATCGGCGCCGGCGGTGTGGCGCCCTGCGGCAACGGATCGTTGCCGATGCGAACGGTGAATCGCTGGACCGACAGAATCGTCTGCGGAATCGCAATCAGCGCATCCTGCCCTTGTTGGAATGCGGGGACGCTCGCAAGAGGAATCTGGGCGATGAAGTTGATGCCACCGTCGGGCAAGTATTCATAGCCGTAACGAACTCCGGGCAGTCCTTGCTGTGACGTCAGCTCTTCCTCCCGCGGCTGGCCCGAGCCGTGGTGAAGCCGCAAGCGGTCAATGGCGGACTTTTCCTTAGGCACATCGCTGTACACCTCCTTACCCTCGCTCAGCTCCCGAACATAGTGGGGCTCGATCTGGATAATGTACTCTCGGCCCTGCGAGGTCTCTTTCCAGCCGTACTCCACGCCCGGAACGGCCAGCATCGTCAGTAGGATTACACCATGCATTGATCTAGGTCTCCTCGTCGGACAGTGTCCGGGACGATTGAGGCGAACCACCGCGAGCCGAATTCCATGTCGTCGCTTTGATTCGAATGGGCGGGATAACTCTGGGTTTTAGGCAATCTTGCCGATCCGACACAAGGTAGATTTGCCGCCGCGAGGCCCGGCTGGCCGTTCGGGCCTCCATCGCAGGCGACCCTTGTGAGGCCCGGTTGGCCGTTCGGGCCTCCATCGCAGGCAACCCTTGTGAGGCCCGGTTGGCCGTTCGGGCCTCCATCGCAGGCAACCGATATGAGACACGATGGACCGCTCATCGGTTGCCGCGGCTGAAGGGTGAAATCACTCCCGCAGGCGGGGCAGACGACTCGCCATCCCACCACATTGCAGCGGACTCCCAAACCGGCTCGGCCGCTTGCTCCAACTCCGGCTCGGGCTCGTTGGGTGGAGCGAAGGCAGCAATGTCATCGTCGTCGAACCAAAACGACTTCCACGCGTAAAAGTCCGGCTCCTCTTGAACGACTTCCACCACTTCGACCTCTTCCGGATCGTCGTAGAACTCGTCTTCAATCTCTTCGTCGATTTCGTCCTGCTCGTCGTCGTTAAGCACCAGCATGACTTGAGGCTCCGGCGGTGCCTCGGGAACTTCCATCACTGGCGCCACTTCGACGACTTCGACGACTTGAGGCTGTTCGGCAACAACCTCCTCGACCTCAACCACGTCTTCCACGTCTTCCACATCTTCCACTTCGGGCTCCGGAGGCGCCATCAGCGCGGCCCTCTTCCGTCGCCGCTCTTCCAGCAGTTCGGCGCCGCGTCCGGGCAGGATGCGAATCTCTGCGCCCGCGTCGGCAAACGCCTCCATGATGTGCTCGTGGCAGGTGAACAGCAGCATCTGATGGCCGCGAGAGGCAAAGTCGCGGAGCACCGCCGCGGCGGCGTCCGCCCGCGTGACATCGAAGTTGACCAGCACGTCGTCCAGCACCAACGGCAGTCCCGCGCCCCGGTTGGCGAAGTTCGACGCCAGCGCGAGCCGCAGGCAGACGAAGACGGCCTCGCGCGTCCCGGCGCTGAGCACGTCCAACGGCAAACTCTGGCCCTGCTCATTGTCGATGCGGAGAGCCGCCTCGCCGAACGGCGTCCAGATTCGCCGGTACCGTCCCTCGGTTAGTTTTTCCAGATACAGCGAGGCGACGCTGAGCGTCTCGGGCTGGCGGTCGTTCTCGTAGTCGTGGCGAATCTTTTGCAGCACGGTGGACGAGACGTTCAGCACTCGCCAATGCCGGACCAGATCGCCGATGCGACGGTTGAGTCCGGAGATCTCCAGCCGCAGCCGATCCTGACGTCGATCGTCACTGGCGGCGTGCACCTCCTGCTCCGTCGCGCCCTGTCGCTGGTGCAGCCGTGACAACGAGGCCTGCCCTTCGGCCAGCTGCTGCTCGAGTCGGTGGCGCCTGGACTCTAACGAGTCGCGATCGTGGTTTTCGACGAGCGTTCGCACGGGCTCCGTGGCGGGGCCCAGGGTCTCCAGCTCGATCTCGATGCGGCCGGTTTCCTCTTCGATCTTCTGTTCGAGCCGAGAAGCCTCGCGCTTTCGCTCATCGAGCTTCCGCAGTTCTTCTTCGTTGATGACGCCCATTTCGGCGAACAGCTCGGCCCGCTGTCTGGAGAGCTTTCGCCCATGTGCGTTGAGTCGCTTGATCTCTTCGCCCAGTTGCTTGTACTTGGCGCCCATGCTGGACTTCTTGCTCAGCAACGTGCGTTGGTCCTTGAGCGTCTGGCCCAAGAGCCGCAGCTTGTCGCGAGGCTCCTCCGACTTCGGCTTGAGCTTCAGCTCGGCGGTGAGCTGGTCGATGCGGCCCCAGAAGCCCAGCAGCTCGCGCTCGCGGGCCTCGAGCTCCATGCGTTGCTGATCCTTCTGCCGGTCGATCGCTTGCTGCTCTTCGGTCAGCTCGGCTAGCTCGCGAATCTCGCTCGGCTTCAGCGTTTCGGGCAGCTTGTGGCGTCGCAGCGAGGCGCGCCAGCGATCATGCGCCTCGCTGAGCGCCTCTTCCGCCAATTCCACCTTGCGGTTCGAGCCGCTGCCGCGTTGCCCGGCAACTTGGCGGTCGGTGTCCAACGGCACGAGCGACTGCAGGTGCTCCAAGTCTTGTTCGGCCTTGGCCAGTCGCGAGTCCAGGCTGCCCCCGCCTTGCGGCAGATGCCGATCGACTTCGTCGCGTTCATCTTGCGTCTGTCGCACCTGCTCGCTCAGCGAACGCAATTGCCGATTGCAGTTTTCCAGCTCGCTCTCGGCCTGCTTGTCGAGCGTCACCTTCCACAAGATCGAAGCGGCGATGGCAAACACTGCGAGCAAATTGATGACCGTGCCAAGCCACAACAAGTGATCGAACAGGTGGTCGTACAGCACGCCGATGGCCATCAGCAGGCAGCCGCCGACAAACAGGAAGCCCGGCCAGAGCAAGCCGCTCAGCGGCACCACCGCGTCGCCGAGCATGCCCTCGATGTCATCCTCCAATTCATCGCGATGGCGGATCATCTTTTCGAGCCGCTCTTCGATCTGAATGCGTCGACGGAGCCGCGTGGCCAACATGCTGGCCTTCTCCGTGGCCGCCCGCAGCGAGCTCTCGCCGCGTTCCAGCAACTCGGCCGCCAAGCGGTCGTTCGTCTCCTCGACAGCGATGTGATTGCGATCGCGCTCGGCCTTCGCCGACTTGAGCCGCTTGCCGGCTTCGCGGACGGCGCGGGCCGGACCTCGCAACGAGGCGAGCACGCGGGAGGTAACTTGAGGATCCTTGCTATTGAGATTCGCCTTGGCGCCCGCCAGCGCCTGAGCATTCAACACGGTTGGCGCCGCGACCGGACTGATCAGCGGCGGGGCGGAGGCAAACGAGTTGAGGCTCGAGACGAGGCTCAATTTTTCGCCGGGAGGTGGCGCCACGCCGACGATCGGCTGCAGCTGTCGCACTTGCTGCTCCAGCGCGTCCATCCACTGCACCTGCTCGCCCAACGACTCAATCCGGTTGGCGTTGTCGGTAATGCGAGGATCGATGCCGAGCTCGTCGGCGTCCTTCTTCAGCTTCAGCCGCTGCTGCTTGAGCTGTTTGACCTGCTTCTGCTTCTGGGCAATCTGCGTCTTGATGTCCTTGAGTCGATCCAAGGCGTTGGGAGCGATGACAATCCGCTGGTCGCCGGCCCGCAATTGATTGCGCAACAACTCTCGATCGTCCCACCGATGGCGAATCGGCAGCGCCGCGTCGATCAGCTTGACCTCCCGCTCGAGCTGCTCGTTGGCGCGTTGCTGCGTCTCGATGTCGTGCTTCAGCTGTGTGAGGTCGCCAATGGTCTCGTACCAGTCGCGGTTGCGGGTCTCGAGTTCCGCAAGCTCCGCGTCCAATCGACGACGTTGGCTCAGCAACTGCTCGAGCTCCGATGTCTCGCCGTTGCCGAGGATCCGCTGCCGAGCCGTTTGGAGCTCCTCCATCACCTCCATTAGGCCAACTCGATCCAGGCCCGTGGTCAGGTTGTAGAGCAACTGCGACGCTTCGGTGGCGTCCAGCGCGTTGAGCTCCTGTAGTTCGCGAAGTCCGACGGCGAACACATTGTTGAAGGTCGCCTCGTCGACGCCCGCCATCAACTGCAAGATCAGGTCGCGGTTGCGAGGCGAACCGTCGGCGCCGACGATCTTGACCGGACCGAGCCCGTCGCCGGGGACGCGGCTGACGCGCACGCGGCCATTGGTGGAGTCGATCAGCAGCGAGCCTCCGCCCTCGCCGCCGTGCACGGGAGGCAGGTAACGTTGGCGCCGTTGCTCCGAAAAGCCGTACAGAATGCCGCGAATGAACTGCATCAACGTCGTCTTGCCGGCCTCGTTCGGGCCGTAGAAGACGGTCAAATGGTCCGACAGGTCCGAGAGCCGCAGGTTGCTCCAGGCGCCGAAGCCGTCGACTTCGATTTCTTTGATTCTCACATCAGGTCTCCTTCCATTGCCCGCCGGCATCGACTCAAGTGCTCTCGCCAAACGCGGCGTAACGGGGCCAGCTGAGTCGGATTTCGGGAAGCAATGCGCGGGGTCAGGTCTGCCACCGGCGTCAGGCGTTGCCGCGCAGCAAGTCTGCTCCTAGTTTCGAGGCCTCTCGGAGGACGCGGTCTCGCTCCTCACGATCACTTAAATCACAAAACTCATGGATGTCACTCGAAATCCCCAGCTCCGCGAGATGATTCCGCAATGCCCGCTCGGCGTCGTCGCGGAACGAGTACTCATGGAGCTCGCGGAGGAAATCGCCGAGCATCGTGTTTTCTTCGAGCCACTGTTCAGGAGGCGCTTCGGGCAACACGGCGTCGATCCGAACCGTCCACACGCCGTTGTCCACGGTGGCATGCTTCTTGCGCAGCCGAGAGGCGAGTTCGCGACGCCACTTGCCGTCACGGCCCACGCCCTCCACTCGCTCGATGCCCTCCACATTCCAGACCACCAATTGAGGGCGATCAGCGTCGGCCGACAACCGTCGGATCTGATCGCTCATCGCCGACTCCAGCGTCTCCAAGGTTGCCGGACGAGGCGCCTCAATTGTCACTTCGTTCCAACGCACGGCGTCGCCAGCAACGGGAGTGATGGTCGTTCGCCCGCCCGCGACTCGCACCATCGTGCAGCCATGCGGACCGGTCTCCAACTCGCTGCGGCCTTGCGGCGAGCCGGCGTCATGCGCATGACGCGGCTTGGAAAAATATGTCTCGCGCGTGCTTTGGCCGCTCAAGGCCCAGTAGTCGACCGAGTGACGCGACAACGACTTCTTGTCAGGCTGGCCACAGGCCATGCCGATCGTGTATCGAGAAAAGTCGGCCGAAAAGTCCGCGCCTCGCACGCCGCCGCTGCCGCCGCTGCGTCCCAGCAACGTGGCCAACGGCTCGCCGCCGCGAATGTGCGTCACCTCCTCGACATGCCCATGCGCAAACACGTGCAGGTTGCGGGGTTGCTGACATCCCGACGGCCACTTTTCCCAGTGGTCCAAATCGCTCGCCGCCCAATAGACGGCAATCTCTTTGGCCGCGAGCTGCTCGAATTGGTCGAGCAAGAAAGCCATTCCCCGCGGCCCGGCCCGATGTGGATCCAACAAGCGGCCGACCAGCAACAAGAAGTCCACCTCTTCCGCCATTGCCGTGGCAAAGACGTGTTGAGCGGCGGTGTAAGGAGCGTCCGCCAACAAATCAAGCCACTCGGCGGGCGGATCGGAAAGGCCATCCAACGGCTCGTCCAAACGGAACGCGCCGGCATGCAAGAAGCGAAGTGTGGAATCAGCCATGAGCACCTCCCTGCGCCCGGCGTTTCTCGGTGGCCTTTGCCGGAAGCGCACTTCAACGCACTCCCAACCATATGAAAGGAGAAGTCTAGCGGAAGCAGGCAAAGACGGCTACCTCGAAATGTCCCCGTAAAACGGGCAACCGGGCGCCAATGAACTGCCTATTTTAACAGCCCGCTGAAAAAGCTGGCAATCGGTCGTGGCACAGGCTGCCAGCCTGTGCTTGTGGCGAGGACCAGTCAGTTGCGGGGCTGCACGTGGCACTAGCTGCCAGCCAGTTGAAAAGGCCCCATTCGGTGTTTTTCAACGGGGACTCAACACACGGTAGTTGCAGGGCTTGTTATGCTGCCTCTCGCGATTTGCGGAACATCCGGCACCGGGGCTGTTGCGAGGTTCCCTGCCGGGGCTGTAGCGCGTGACGTGCCGCGGTTCCCTGGGCTTGCGCCCAGGGCTAACATATGTCGCCCCTGCCGGGGCTGTAGCGCGTGACGTGCCGCAGTTCCCTGGGCTTGCGCCCAGGGCTAACATATGTTGCCCCTGCCGGGGCTGAAGCGCGTGACGTGCCACAGTTCCCTGGGCTTGCGCCCAGGGCTAACATATGTCGCCCCTGCCGGGGCTGTATCGCGTGACGTGCCGCAGTTCCCTGGGCTTGCGCCCAGGGCTAACATATGTCGCCCCTGCCGGGGCTGTAGCGCGTGACGTGCCGCGGTTCCCTGGGCTTGCGCCCAGGGCTAACGTATGTCGCCCCTGCCGGGCAACGCTGTGAAGCATTTTGAGACGAGAAACACAGGGGTTTCGTGGAATTGGAGGATCTGAAGGAGGCCAGATT
>JAGQPF010000723.1 GCA_020426845.1 Planctomycetales bacterium | reverse complement strand
GCATGCACCAACAGCCCCGCATGCCTGGAGTGGAACAACTACCCGAAGATCCTCTCGCGGCTACTCCAGCCTGGAACCTACGAGATCGAAGCCTGCGGACCCGCCAACGTAACGTTCGCTCCGCCGCCGCCGGCAGCCACGAATGTCACATGCAATGGCGCGGCTACACTCACGTACGGGCAGCCGTATCCGCAACCGCAGGTACTCGATTCTGCCGAGCGCTGGTATCAGTTCACGAAGAACTCGCAGAACTACACCTATCTCATCAAGGTGGGGACGCCGCACACGTCGGGAACAATCTCTGTGGACATCCGAACCGGCTGCGCCGCTTCGACCACAGTGGCTCAGGCAAGCCTTCCCTACATGCTGCCGTACAGCTCCATCGGGCCGCTCGCCGACGTGACGGCACTGCCCGACGGAACGTACTTCATCGTCGTGACCAAGGTGAGCTTCGGGGCCGCGTACTCCATCACCGTCGGTCCAACCTGAGCTCTATCGAAACGCGTACAACACGCCGCCCCGTGACCCGACCACGAACTGTCCGTTCGGGCCGATGGCCGGTGAGGCCGCGAAGGGCGCATCCGCCGCGAAGGACCACAGTACACGCCCGCGCGGCGAGAGCAGCCGCACGCGACCGTCCGCCGCGGCAATCAGCACTCGGCCATCGCCTGCAATGGCCGCGGAGGACGCAACTCCGCCCAGGGACGCCGACCACCGCAGCTTGCCCTCGGCGCTCACACCGTAGACGAGGCCCGTCTGATCGCCGACCACGATCGTCCCGTCCGACGACAGCGCTGGCGACGTGACGACCGGGCTCTGGGTCTTGAGATGCCAGCGAACCCGGCCATGCCTCACACCGTACACACCATCCCCTCCCCCGAAGACCACCGTGTCGTCGTGGGTGACGAGCGGTGTGGACGCGATCGGCCCTGGGACCGCCGTCGACCAGCGCGTGTGCCCAGCATCGTCGATGCGGAACAAGCTTCCGGCGCGCGTACCAACGACAATGTCACCATTGGAGAGCAACGTGGGGGAGGACTCCACCTGCGCGCCCACGCGCACGGCCCAGCCGAGCTCGCCGCTCGCTCGCAGCGCGAACACGTGCCGCCCGCTGGAGCCCACCACGATAGTGCCGTTCGGCGTCAGCAGCGGTGACGAGAAGCCGCAGTTGTCGAGCTTGAAACGCCAGAGCTTCCGGCCCGCCCGCACTGCGTACAAATGCGTGTCCACGCTCGCGAAGTAGACGGTGCCGTCGTCGGCAACCGCCGGTGACGCCCAGATGGGGCCCTCGGCAGTGAAGCTCCAGAGCAGCTCACCGCGAGGGGATAGCGCCACGAGGTCTCCGCCCAGCGACGCCGCGTACACGTTCCCGGCACGATCGATGGCTGCTGATGCCCAGATCTCCCCGCGTGTGACGTACCTCCAACGAAGTCGCGGCTGGAGGGCAACGCGAGCCGTGCTCGCGCGACGTCGCATCGGGTCCTTGCCGAACATCGGCCACTCCGTCCCCGCCGCGGGGCCTCGGGCATCCGGAGTAGAGCCAGCGCAGGACGTGGAGCTCAGCACCACGACGCAAGCTGCGAACGCTTGGCAGAGGGATTGCACGCGGGAGAACTTCGAGCTCACAGTCCATCCGGTGGGGGTCGGGCCGCAGCCCCATCACCCGATCTGCGGAGCGCACCGTTTTCCTGAAGGATTTCAAGGGCCCCGGGATCGGATGGGCACCGAGATCATTCTGACGAAGAATGTGTGATGGCGCGGGGCGGGTCCCACCACGGATCGAGAGCGCTCAACGGAATGGCCGACCACGGATTGACTCTCGCTGAGATCTACGACGCGCACTTCGAGTTCGTGTGGCGCGTGTTGCGAAGGCTCGGTGTCCCAAACCAGGACGTGCGGGATGCGTTGCAGGACGTGTTCGTGGTGGTGCACCGCAAGCTGCCGGAGTTCCGCGGCGAATCGAAGGTCACGACGTGGCTCTTCGGGATCTGCTTGCGCGTCGCAAGCGACCGCCGCCGGTCTGCCCATGCGCGCCGTGAGATCGCCACCGGCACCGACCTCGGCGCGGAGCTGCCGGACGTCGGCGCGGCGTCCGATATCGAACGTCGTGACGCCATCCGACTTCTGGAACGCATCCTTGACGAGATGCCGGAGGAGCAACGCGTGGTATTCACGCTCTTCGAGCTAGAAGAGCACAGCTGCGAAGCCATCGCCGAGCTGGTGGGGGTGCCACTCGGTACCGTCTACTCGCGGCTGCGCCTCGCGCGCAAAGTCTTCAAGCGAGGGTTGGCCCGTCGCCAGGCCCGCGAGCAATTCAGCATCGGAGCTGCGCGAGGTGAGGCATCATGACTGATCCGCAACGACTGCTGGCGGAGGCCAACACCACAGCCCTCGAACGCACCGTGCTCCGCGCCGGCGTGGACATCGAACCACCGCAAGGCGAGAAGGAACGAGCCTGGGCCGCGATCCTCACCCAGATATCGCCGACCGGAGGCACCGGTGGTCAACCTCCCACCTCGCCCAGCGGCAATGCGTCCCCGGCGACGGGGGCGAAGGCAGCGGGCATCGGCAAAGCAGCGGCGCTCGGCGCCGTCGTCGGATTGCTTGTCGCTACGGGTGCGACAGTGGGTTCCCATGGCGAGAGCGCACCGCGCGCGCAGCTGCGGCATGCCGCGCTCCCGCGGCTCGAGGTGCCCGTCAAAGCGGAAGCACCCACACCGACGACCGCGGTCGAACCCGTTGCCGCGCCTTCCAACTCCGCGCACCTCGTGCCGCCAGTGCCGCAAAGAACCGCCGCGGCGGAAGTGGAGCCAGGCGCTCCGGAAGCTCCATTGTCGACCAGCACCGGCG
>JAGQPF010000722.1 GCA_020426845.1 Planctomycetales bacterium | reverse complement strand
AGACTATGGCCGCGACCACCATCCCCGTTGCTTTTCCGGCTGGGTGGCCGGCGGCGGCATTCGAGGCGGCATGGAGTACGGCGAGACGGACGACTTCAGTTACAACGTGGTCAAAGACTCCGTGCCGATTCGCGATCTTCATGCGACCATGTTGCATCAGCTGGGGATCAACCACGAGAAGTTGACCTTCCCTTTCCAAGGCCTCAACCAGCGGCTCACGGGTGTCGAGCCTGCGCGAGTGATCCGCGAGATCATCAGCTGACCGTAACATCGCTGGGGCAGAGTGAAGCGCCGCCCCGGCAATGATGAAGCCAAGTTGGTCGCCAGGTTACTCTTGGTCCAAGAGTGGTTCGGCGACAATGATGTCGCCATTGGACGTGGCCAGCGCCACCCATTCGAGCGTTTTAGGCATGGTCACTTCCCAGGATCGCAGCCCTCCTCCTCTGACGCGGTCAAACTTCGGCGAACTGGCAAGGACAACACCGTCCGTCGCATGCACTAGTTGCATCACACCGCGCTCCGTTAGCACGAGCAGTCGCTCGGGTTCGCCCGGAGCGGCAGGGCCCACTGGCGCCATCCACTCCCATTGCTCGCGCAGAACGACTTTCCGTTCCAGACGTCGGGCGCCGAGATTCCACGCTTCCAATGTCGGCAGGATATTCGACTGAGCACTTCGCATCTGGGCAATGTAGAGCGATGACTTGTCGGATGAGATCGCGCCGCAATTGAACGACTCCTTCACCGTTCGCAGACTGGGTGGGTGAGGACGTCGAAATACCATCCGGTTCTCGGGCAAGTTCCACACGCAGGCCTGCGGCCCTTCCCAGGCGCAGACCAATTCTTCATCCAAAGTGATGTGCAAACCGGGCCTGGAAAATGAGACCGTCGTGATCGGCAGAGTCACCAGGGGCTGTGCGGACGGGATGTCCTCGAGCACATTGCCGCGAGGCGACAAAACGAATCGCCAATTGAACCGATGCAGTTCGCACATGGCGCGGGGGAACCTGCCATGCAGCGCTTGGCTGGATCGATGCACACTTCCGTCGCGCAGCCAAACTTCATATGCCTGTCCGCCGCCGATCAACAGCCGCTGGTCGTCCGCGGTAAATGCCACGCTGGTCGGCCGTTCTTTATCCTCGGGAAACACGCTTACTTGAACGAGCAGCTCTGCCTCGGGCATTTTCCACACGACCGTGTCGCGTGTAGCGGAGACCGTGGCCAAATATCGTCCGTCACTCGATGCCGCCAGGAAATTGGTTGTCCCGTTTGAATGGGCGGTGATTCGACGGATGTTCGCGAGCGAGTCGGGCGCCGAGTCCGAGCTGGTGGTTTGCGGTTGCTGAAGCACTTCGCCATTGACCGCGTCCTCGGGCAGCTCGAATTCATAGTTTGGCACGCTGTCCGGGGGCTCACTGCGCGTCGCCATTTGGGCCAGCGCCGCTGCTCGGCGGGCCTGCCGAGGCGGCAATTGTGGCGCCGCAAGTTCGTACCAGTGCTTGGCGCGTCTCAGCGCCGCGCGCCACTCTGGCCGGTCTTGCCCCAGGGCATAGTACTGGTCCGCCAACTCCAACTGCGCTGCGGGCTCTCCCGGCCCTGCGAGGTCCGCGTTGGCGGCGAGGGCGAGCGGAGCGTGGTCGCTGCGGGCAAGATGAGCCAACGCTTGATCGTCTCCGTCCTCCAACAGCAGCATGCCAAGCTCTTCGTGCTCAGTTGGATCCTGAGCGTCTTGCTGCAGCGAGCGAAGGCGTTGCTGACGGGACTTTGCCTCGCTATTGGCCGACGTTCGCTTGTCGACAACCGCGGCCACGGCAGCGCCATGAGCCTGGCGTGCCAACTCGATTTTCTCGGCATGGCCTTGGTGGCTGATCCAGCCCAATACGCGTATGTCACGCTCGCGCCA
Source organism: Planctomycetales bacterium (assembly GCA_020426845.1). Classification (GTDB taxonomy): domain Bacteria; phylum Planctomycetota; class Planctomycetia; order Pirellulales; family Pirellulaceae; genus JAGQPF01. The sequence goes on along the minus strand of JAGQPF010000722.1, from coordinate 4,878 downwards.
GGCGGCATCTCGATGGGGACGCATCTCAAAGCGATTGGAGTACAGACGCACCCAGACGCGATTGGGCCACACTCCCTCAAGTTCAATGTACTGATCGTTCCGCGCGCGTTCAAAGTAGACAAACAGGTCGCCGTCCCACCTCAAATCAACCCATTTTTGGTTTCCGACGGGGAGGAAAGAGAGCAGCAGGCCATGCTCGTTGCCCTGCCAGTAGTTCCTTTCCGGACTAGACGCACTTGGCCACACCTTGGCGACAGCTTCTGTCGGCTGCGTGGGAGTGACGGGGTTCCCGGGGCTCGCCGACTTCGCGTCCGCAGGATCCGGCTTTCGTTCCGGGGCTTTGCGACCCGCATCAACGCTCAATCCCCTGTCTGCCGTCAGTCCTGAGCCGCCGTTATCGCGACTCGTCGGCGACGAGAACAACCCAAGCAGGGTCATCAATCCGACCGTTGCCAGTGCTCCCAAGCCGGCAGCCAGGAAAAAACGCTGCTGTCCGTAGACCGTTTCGGCAGGGCCCGTTGGCGACAGTTGGGTCAGCTCCGACAGGGACTGGCGGAAGGACGCGGAACTACTTAGGTGCAGATCGTAGGCCACCCGCAGCGGTGGATTCAGCAGCGTGTCGCGAGCTACCTCGATCTGCTGAATCAGCACGCGTCCTGCGGCGGAGCCCGAGGAGGCCTCGCGGATGTGAGCAATCTGCCGAGTTGCACTGTTAACAATGACCTCGGGGTTCGCTTCGCGCACAGCGACGCCGACTAGCTGATAGTAGTTGGGCGGCTGCTTGTTGGGCGGAATCCCCAGCCACTTGTAGTACGGATCGTTGGGCGTCTGGCTCATTTTTTCCACACCGATACGGTCCCACTTCCGTAAGCAACCGCCAGCCAGGAGTAGTCGTCCGGAGCGACGAATCGCCACGGATATCTGCTGGAGCCAGAAATCCGACCAGTCCCTCTGCGCACACACAGGCTCTCACCGTTGGATGCTCGGTAGACACCCAGCCCTTGCGAGCCGAGTAACAAGAGCAGCTCGGGATTGGTGTCGGGAATGGGCTTTAGCCAACTTACGAAGAACGACCCCGTCAGCGTGTTTTCCGCGACGCGTCTGCCGCTCTCCAATTCCCAGACGTCCAGACGCGCTGGCTGCCCATGTCTGCCAATCAGGGGCGGCCTCACACTAACGTATAGCCGGCTGCCGTCAAGCGAAAACTCGCAGGCCACGACCCTCTCGACCTCGTCGCGATAGTCGTGTCGAAACAGTGACTGTTCATGTTGTTCAACGTTCCGCACTTCCACCACTCGATCGTGGAACATCGCGGCCCGCTGGCCATTGGGGCTGATGGCGGCGAACGTCGGCATGTAGGGGAAGTCGGGAGTCCATTGATCCAACACAGCTCCTTGTTGATCCTGGATTTGTACGTCACCCATGTCGATCACCAGCTGGCGTTCCTTGCCGGGAAAGGCGCCGACAAACGTCGCGCGACGCCCACGCGACCAGTTGTATCGCGGTGGAGAAGTAAGAAAGATCTCATACCAACGCTCTGGGCCATGTGCGACGAGCCGGTTGTCCTCGAAGTAGATTCCTGCAATCGAGAACGGCTCTCTCGATAACTTCCCGGTTGTCTCGAGCATTCCGTTCGGCATCGACCATGCCGAAAACTCGCCGAACGAGTTGGCCGTTGCCAACATGCCGCCGTCCGGCCTGGCCGCAATCATCGTGACCATCGCCTCTTCGCTGACTCCGCCCGAGAGCAGAATCTCCTTGGCGTTCAGGCATTGCTCAATCGACTTGAGCACCGAGCCCTCGGCGCCGCCGAGATTGGCCAAAGTCGTTGGCGGAGTTGGGCGTCCACGCGGGAGAGCCCTGTCCTGCGTTACGAATTTGCGGGGCACAATAGGCGTCGGAGTGGCCGTGGCGCCGGTTGGCGAATTCGCCGCGGTCGAGGTGTTTGAGTTTGGGGGCGCCGGGACCGCGTCAACAGTGGGAGGCTCCGGAGCAACGTCGCGCGTCGCAATGGCCTGGGGAGCTTCGCGCTCCACCGATGTCGTCGCTTGCTGCGCTGGTTGCGCTGTGAAGAACTTGGCGCCTGTCGTGATCGCGACGACCGCCACGACTCCTGCCGCGAATCCCCAGACCAGCGACAATGGAATTGCGGAGCGCTCAGCCCGAACAACAACGCGAGTCGGAGAGTCGCCGCTCAAGTGCCGGTCGTAGGCCGCTCTCAGTCCCGTGTTCAACAAGGTGAAGCGAGCCGACTCCAATTGGCGAATTAACACCAGCGCCACGGCCGGCGCTTGCGGCGCCAAATTGCGAACACTGGCAATTTGACGGTCTGCCGCGTGACGAATCACGTGAGGATCCGACTCTCCCACCGAAATCCCCAATAACTGGTAGAAGTTCGGCGGCTGTTCGTCGGGCGTGATGCCGAGCCAGAGATGATACGGGTCTTTGGACATGCAAGTTCAAAAATGTCTGGGGCCGTGAGCCAGCCATGGATTGCTGGCTTTAAACAGCGGATTCACCCAACACATCTCTGACGCGTGGGTGATTGGAATGCCTGCACCAAGGCTACGGGGCGGCACCGATTAGCTCCGACAATTCCACACCGGTGGCAGTGGCTGACGCCATGCGGGTGCCGCTGCCGGAAATCGTCAAATACCGGGTGGTGAGCGATCGCCGCTCTCCATGTTGAGCCACTTGTTGCACGCCATCCACCGCGTAGGTCCTCAGCAGCCCGCCGCCATAGACATACAGCGAGAGCTTCGATCGATTGGAGACGAATCCCAACGCCTCCGGCGTTCCGGGGAAGGGGAAGGTGTTTTGGCGGTTGCGGAACACATCGATCAAGGTGACGTTGCCGAGCCCCGCGACGGCGACGATCGAGCCATCTTTCGACAGGGCGCAGTCGCCGACGGGATGATCGAAAAACCGTTGGGCCACCAATCGAGGCGGCGTGGTGCGCGTGTCATAAACGGCCACGGCGCCGAGCTTGTCGCCGGGACGTTGGCCACCGGCCGCCCCGGTGTATGCTGTCACGGCGGTCAAGTGGTCAGCAACGCCCATGCCTACCCCTCCGTTCAGCGGCAGCTTCACGCTCAAATGCTTTTGTCCCCGCAAATCGAGGCGAACCAGGTGGGTCGGCGTTAGCGCCAACAACGTATCGTTCTCATGCCCCCAAGCGATCCGCCGGATTTCGGTCGACCCGCCGGTGGCAGGTTGCTCGACCGCTTTGCTTGCCAAGTCGACCAGCAGAATTTTCCCGTCGCTGTAAGCGGCCGCGATTCGGCCACGGCGCTCTGCAAGCAGCCGCAACACCGCAGGACGAATCAGCTTAACGTCTAACAACTCCCTTCCGTCGGACGAACTTCGCACGGAAATACCGTCCGGTTTCGGCACATAGAGTTGCGTTCCGCTTTCATTGAATGTGAAATTCCAGAGCATCAGGCTTTCCAGCGGGGAATTCGCTCGAGTCGAGGGAATGGCATCAATCTTCGCCAGCGACTTGATTTGCAGCGATGACGCAGCCGGAACTTCGTTGCCTGCCAAGGGCCCCAGCGCGGCCACGAGTTTTTCGGCCTCTTGCTGTGCCAGTTTGCGGTCGAGCCCCACACCGTTTTCCGCCACGGCGAGGTACCAATACAGAGCACGGCGCCGCAGCGTCTCGGCAGCTGCATGACTCGCCGCCGCCTGCGCCCATTGGTCGGCCAAGGCGAGCTGGTCGGCGGAGTCCTTGGGAACTTGCAAGTCCTTCTGAGCGGCCTGCTGAATGACTCCGGCCGGGGCCTGGGCCAGATGCGGCAACACCTTGTCCCACCCTTCGCCCTCAACGGCTAACGCCAAGCCATACTCGAGGTTCAGCTGGGGATCGTTCGGCGATATCTTCAGCTTCTCACTCAATTCATCGCGTTGGGCTGAAGCGATGCGCCGTGTACGCGCCTCTCGCTGTTGGTCTTGCAGCATGCTGCGCAGGTTGGCGTCCCTGATCTTGACCGCGAGTCCCTCGCCCGCCTTCGCCACCGACTCGGCGCCGTCATAGTCCTTCTCGGCCATCAGCCGTTTGAATAGGCGCGACGCCTCAGCCGCCAACTTGCGCCTCCGCGGTAGGTCGCGGGCGGAAGCGCTGGCGCGAACCAAGAATGTACGTTCCAACAGCAACCCGTCCATCTCCCAATCGTCCGCCAACGCCTGAATCACGTGCATTGCGACCGTGTGCGCAGCTCCGTCAATCGCAAGGCTATAGGCTTGCTTGAGCGCGACAAAGCGGGAATTCGGGTCGTCGCGCAGTTCAGCTGCTTGATTGGCCAGATAGTTCGCCGCGCCTTCGGGGTCATTGCGGAACTTGGCCAATTCGTCACCGAAGACTTCACTGAGCTTCTTCCCCATCTCAGCCTGCACGTCGGCGCTCGGCACCGGCAGGCGTGTTTTGGGCTGGACCGGCGGGACGACGAGCACCGGGTCAGGGGCGTCAGGCCGCACCGGCGCGGCGGGCTGTGTCGGCGTTGGTGACGCCGTGTCCGGAATGTTTGGCGCTGTCGGCGCCGCGGGAGCTGGGAGTGGCACGGTCGCCTGGCCACCACCTGCATTGGGTGTGGCTGCGGGAACGGAATTCGTCACCGGCTGCTTGGGCGCCTTCCCGGCGGAAGGCACGGGAGTCACCGGACTTGTTCGATTCGGAGAATTGCCGGCGCCCTTGGAGGTGTTAGGTGACGAACCGTTGGGTGACGGAGTTGTGACACCTTTGGGGCTCGCAGATTTCTTCGGATCGGGCGTTGGCTCCTTCTGTCCGTCAGTCGCTTTCCCGGCCGCATCCGTTGTTGCATCTTTTGCTTTCGCCACATCGGACGCGTTGTCGGCTGTCCCGTCGACGGGCACTTGAGACGT
>JAGQPF010000721.1 GCA_020426845.1 Planctomycetales bacterium | reverse complement strand
TCATCAACTGGACGGGCGATCGTCTGGTGCATGTCTGCCAAGCGACGGCCACTCGTTGGCCGGTGCCCGTCGTGGTGGTGCACGTGGTGCTGCTGATCGTTTGCACGATCGGGGCGCTGCGAATTGAGGCCGACGCCGACTTTCCCAAACGCTTCCCTCCCTCGCATCCACACCGCAAGTCCGTCGAGTTCTTCGGCGAAAAGCTGATGGGCGCGAACTCGGTGGAGGTGTTCGTCAACCTGCCGCCCGGCGAGTTGGCCACGGCCGACACGCTGGCAGCGCTGACGCGATTGGAGCGTCAGATCGAGGAGGTGGACAACGTCGAGACGATCATTTCACTGCCCGGCATATTGCGAACCACGGCCGAGCTGGTGCGTCTGCCGTTGCAGGACGGCGTGCCTGCCACCGATCAGCAGTGCGAGGGACTGCTGACGATGGCGTCTCAGTCCGGCAAAGCGATGGACGGGCTGCTGCTGCCCGATCAATCGCTGACGAGAATGTTGGTCCGCGTCTCGCCGACGCGCGTGTTTCAGATGTTGGACATCGCCACGGCGATTGAAATGAAGGGGCGCACCTTGCCCGAGGGCATGTCGCTGGAAGTCACCGGGATGTATCCGATCGTCGGCCGCGCGGCGACGGCGATCATCGACAATCAAGTCAAAGGGTTTTTCCTGTGCTTCGTCAGCGTGATGACCGTGGTGGCGTTGGGCCTGAGGTCGGTGAAGCTCAGCTTGCTGGCCATCCCTCCCAACTTGTTGCCGCTGCTGCTGCTGGCAGGCGTGATGGGGTTCTTCGCCAATCAGGTCGACACCGACGCCTTGGGAATCGCGGTCGTCAGCTTTGGGTTGGCGGTGGACGACACGATCCACTTCCTACATCGCTATGATATTGAACGAGCGCGAGAGCCAAACGCGGTGCAGGCGGTGCACAACACCTACCAGTACACCGGCCAGGCGATCGTCCGCACCACGTTGATCCTTGGCATCGGGCTAATGCCGTTCGCGTTCTCCGGTTACCTCTCCATCCAGATGCTCGGGACCTACCTGGTGCTGGTGCTGGGGTGCGCCGTGCTCGGCGACCTGCTGTTGTTGCCGGCGATTGTGTTGCTGCTGACTCGCGGCAAGCGAGGCACTCCGCAGGAGACCAGCTCGCCGGTGGGGTTGTCCAGTGTGGCCTGAAAACGGCATGTTGAAGAATCCTCCGTGTAGGACGGACTTCCAGTCCGTCAAACCATCTCCCGTGTAGGACGGACTTCCAGTCCGTCAAACCATCCCGCAACGAGGTATGGCCCCGAGATTGTTTGACGGACAGGAAGTCCGTCAAACCCTCCTTGACATAGTTAGGTAGTACGCTTGCCTTCCGCTCCTCTCAACACTCCTTCCGAGACGTCCAGCTCGGGCGCCTTCCGGTGGCTGGCCGCCGGGACAATTCTGCTGAGCGCCTTCCTGCTGTTTCAAGTGCAGCCGTTAATCAGCCGCTCCATCTTGCCGTGGTTCGGAGGCAGCCCGGCGGTGTGGAGCACCAGCATGCTGTTCTTTCAGTTTCTGCTGCTGGGCGGCTATGCCTATGCTCACGGGTTGGCGCGACTGTCGCCGCGAACGCAGTTCCTGTTGCACGCCTGCTTGTTGGCGTCGGCGTTTGTGTTGTTGCCCATCACGCCCTCGGAGCGTTGGAAGCCGACCATCGGCGGCGATCCGATCGGGCGAATTCTGTTGCTGCTGACGGCCAGCGTCGGCCTGCCCTATTTTCTGCTTTCCTCGACCGGGCCACTGGTGCAGAGCTGGTATGCGCGAGTCACGCCCGGGTCTCCCTATCGTTTGTATGCGCTGTCGAATTTCGGCTCGTTGGCGGCTCTGATCTCATACCCATTGTTGGTGGAGCCGAACTGGGACACGTCGCAGCAGGGTTGGATTTGGTCGGCCGGCTTCGTGGCGTTTGCGCTGCTCTGCTTTGAAGTCAGCCGACAATTCCGAAGCCGTGGCGGCATCGCTGCCGCGGCGGAGGAGCAGGCGGCCGAAGTCGAAACGCCATCGCGAGCACGTCGCCTGATCGCCTGGCTGCTGTTGCCGGCGCTGGCGTCAGTGATGTTGCTGGCCGTGACGGCGCGAATCTGTCAGGACGTCTCCGTCAGCCCATTCATGTGGGTGGCGCCGCTGAGCCTCTACTTGCTGACGTTCATTCTCTGTTTCGAACACACCAACTGGTACCGCCGCTTGCCGATGGCAGTGGCCCTGGCGATCGCGGCGCTGGCGGTCTGCGTGGTGATGCTGGCCGACGAGCTGCAGGACACATACGCGGCGTTGGGCATCCGACTGCCGATCGCCAACTGGGACAACAACGTGCTCATTGAGACGTCCGTGGCGCTGGCGCTGTTGTTCTGCGCCTGCATGGTCTGTCACGGCGAGCTGGTGCGGCAGAAGCCCCACGCGTCTCGGCTGACCTCGTTTTATCTCACGATCGCCGCCGGCGGCGCGTTGGGCGGACTCACGGTGGGACTGCTCTGCCCTTGGCTGCTAAATAGTTATGGCGAGTGGAATGGGGGGCTGGTCGCGTGTTATCTGTTGGGCGTCGTCGTGGCCGCGCGGGAGTGGCAGCGCCGGGCGAGCGAAGCGACCGCCGCGGAGGCGGCGAAGCAGACCGAGACATCAAGCCGAACGGCGCCGGCCAAGCGAGGAAAACACCGCGAACGTCCGGTCCCCCAACGCGAGTCGCAGCCATCGTCGCCGGGCGCAGCGTCGCGACTGAGCGTGTTCTATGCGGCGGCCGCGTTAGTCGCGGCCTTGGCGGGCGGGATGATCGTCGCCTGGGCGCAGGTCAACGAGCATCTGGACGGCTCCATCGCGAGGGCACGGTCGTTCTACGGCGTGCTGTCGCTGCGCGAGGATGACGAAGGGATGGCGTTGTTCAACGGCCGCATCATCCACGGCTACCAGTTCAAGGGTGACAAGGCCATGACACCCACGATGTATTACTCCGAGGAGAGCGGCGTGGGGCGAGTGCTGCGCGCGCTCGGCGAGCGAGGGCCGCTGCGAGTGGGCGTGATCGGCCTGGGCGCCGGCACGATGGCGGCGTACGGACGCCCCGGCGACGTCTACCGGTTCTATGAGATCAATCCGCTGTCGGTGCAGTTCGCCCGCAGCCACTTCACGTTCCTCGGGGACTGTCTCGGCGAGGTGGAGACGGTGCTGGGCGATGGCCGCATCTCGCTCGAGCACGAGCCGCCAGGGCAGTTTGACGTGCTCGCGTTGGACGCGTTTTCGGGCGACTCGATACCGACGCACCTGCTGACGAACGAGGCGATGGAAGTTTACGCACGTCACCTGCGCGACGGCAGCGTGCTGTGCGTGCACGTCAGCAACCGACACTTGAATCTGCGCCCCGTGGTCGCGGCATTGGCCAAGCGCCACGGCCTGTCGGGCCTCGAGGTGCACTCGGGCCACGGCTCGGCGATTCACGACGCAATGGCCTCGTGGCTCCTGCTGACCAAGGACAGCCGGCTACTGAGCCGCATTCGCGAGTCGGCGCCCGGAGAGTGCTCTCCCCTGCCCCTCCGCACCGTGCTCTGGACCGATCGCCACAGCAACCTGCTGCAGATCTTGCGAGTCCGCGACTAAAGGACCAAGGCCTCAATTCATGGATGAGACGACGACGAGACTCCTGGGCCTTTCTGCCGATGAATTTGACGCGACGGTGAACATTTTGCGTGAAGCACCGGTTGCGATGTATCAAAATGGCGTGCTGACTACGGGCTGGGAACCCGTCGCTGACGGGGACTTCGCCTAACAGCGTGCTCCACAACCCCCGGTACTCCCTGGCATGGGGCCATGACGGATTCAATCACGGCATTCCGTTGCTCGGGGCGCGACACGATGCCGCAGTTCACGGTGTTCCTGCTGGTGTTCGGCGGTGGCTGCATCCCAATTCCCTTCATGGTGTACGACGGCTTCGGCTTCTATGCCGTGGCAGCGCTCTTTGCCTTCTCCGCCCTAGTGGCGGTTGGGATGCGATTCTCCATCGCGGTGGACGTGGACCGCGTTGTGCTCCGCCGAACGTGGTTCGGCATTCCGTACTGGACGCGTGCCGGCCGCCGGATTGAAGACGTTTACTACGGCGGCGACTGGGGCGAAGCAGAGGGCGCCAGCGGCGTCGTGGTTGTGCTTGACGGCGGCCGCGAGTTTCACATTGGGTCCGCGAAGTCCATGCGTCACCTGCATGAGGCCCTTGGCAGGCTCAAGCAACTCCCTGACGGCGATGCCTCTCGGACACAATTGATGGATACAAACGCAGAACAATGAGCAACGCCTGTTGCAATGGCGTTGCTCGGCTGGCAGCTAGACATGGCCTCCAAGATGTCTCTCACGGAGACACGGAGGCACGGAGAAAAACTCTGTGGCTCCGTGCCTCCGTGAGAAGAATGGGCAGTAAATAATGACGTTTGAGCGATTGAACTTGGCTGAGTTCTATCATGATTGAATGCACTCCAGGCTCGGCAATGCCGATTTGCCAGCGGTCGCTCGCCTCACTGCTCGCGGGCAATTACTGGCATGTTGACCAAGCCTTGCGATTCGACCCCGATTACATCGCGGCCCTGCCTCAACTGCACGGAGCCCATCCGCTCCGGCCATACTTTCGCGATTCCAGAGGGCACCTTCGCCGCATTGGCTGGTTCGTCACAATGACCGACCTGGACTCCGATCTAGCGGGCCCCACACAAGTGGATCACATGTACCACGACTCCGACACCCGGATCATCGATCGATCTTTGATCTACCTACTCGATGGCGAATCATCCATTTACCGGCCGCTTGAAGACAGTCCGATGCGGATGTACCCACTCGCGGCCCTGCATAGCGATCCCCTGGATGATTCGGAGCCAATCTCGCTATGCTGGCACTTCGGCTACGGCAACGACTGCGTGTGCTTTGACACGTCAACAGACCCCATCTCTGTCGTTGTTTGCGAGTTTGAGCGAGCGATGGCCGCCTACGTTGAATACGACAGCGCCCCCGAAAACAAGTACGACTACAGCTTTCTGATCCCCGTCGCGGCAAGTTTCGCAGACTTTGCGCGAATGCTCACGGTCACGCCCACAGGCAACTAAGCGAGTCAAGGGCCCTCGATCAACACCTGCGTGTCCGGCAACGCTTGGCGAAGGGCATGGACCTGCCGCTCGGTGAGGCTGGTCTGGTTGAGGTGCAGCGTCTTGAGGCGATTGAGTCGCCGCAAGGCGGCGAGGCCCTGCGGGGAAACCTTGTTCCGAATATGCATCAAGAAGTCAAGCGTGTCCTGCAACTGCTCGATGCCAATCATTGAATTGGAAAAGGTGACAAACAAGTGCGTACTGTGACACAATGGAGCAAGCGAACTCCGACCCTTTTGACGCTCCCACTCCCCGGTGAATCCATGCGATGGCTCTTGACCGTAGCCGCACTGGCTTGCTCCACGTTGGCTTCCGCAGAAGCTCCGCGCTCCATCAAAGTGACGGCGATGAGCGAGATCAAGGTGCCTCCCGACGAAGTCGTCCTGCAACTCGCAGTTCACACTCGGGACAAGCAGCTTGTGGCCGCCAAGCGTGAGAATGACAAGATCGCTGCGGCCATTTTGTCGTTGGCAACAAAGCACGAAGTTCCGGCTGCCGACGTGAAAGTCACGAATCTCGACGTCTCACCGTACTACGGCGAGTATGGAGTGCGCCAGCCGACGCCTCTCGCGTATGACTTCACGCGTTCGATTGAGTTTCGGCTTGCCGAATTCAAAAAGATTGAGCCGCTGCTCTCGGCTGCGTTCGACGCGGGGCTTAGCCATGTGACGGGGCTGCAGTTTCGCGTCAGCAACCAGCGACATCACCAGTTTGAAGCTCGCAAACTGGCGATCGCGCACGCGAAGGAAAAGGCGGAACACCTTACAAAACTGACGGGCATGAAGCTGGGGTTGCCGATTCGCATTGAGGAGGATGTCGAAGACAATTGGGACGCCGGCGGCTTCGGCGGCATGATGGGAGGCAGCATGGTGTCGACTCAACCCAAACTCGATGCCGACGAGCAAGCATCCTCTCAGTCGGTAATCACGTTCGTTGCCCTGCAACAAGTCGCGAAAGACGACGACCATGCAGCGATGCTCGCCGCGCCCGGTCAGATCGTGATCTCGGCCCGCGTGACGGTCGAGTTTGAGATGTCGAAGTAGAATAATCGCACGACGGGCCATTGAGCATGGAGTGACGGTGGTGGACGGTGTGACGATCTACGATCTGGGAGGGCGACTGATTCGCGAGACTTTTGGCCGCCAGCTCTCGGACTCAGACGCGCTGTTGGTGTTCATCTTGTTTCACTGCTACCGCATTGAGCTGTCTGGCCCTGTGTTGACCGATCGACCAGGCGTTTGCTGGGTTGCGGCGGACACGCAACGAGGTGTGTCCGAGTCGCTGGCGTCGGCATGGGCGGGCACGGAGGACCCACGTGCCAACCCGTACTTCTGGTATCATCGCTGGAATGGTGAATGGGGCTCGTATAGCCACGCCGAGCAGCTATCAACAACCGAAGCAGAGCGTCTCGATCAGCTGCGGATGCAGCTTGAGCGGCACCCGTTCGTGAGCCGCTTTGAGCCCGAAGATTAAGCGCAGTGTGCTGGACCGGAGCTATCAAGTGGCCCGAGAACCTCGTTTGGCAGCGGCAGACCGTTGGGAGACACCTCAATGACTTTTCGCGACAGCAGCTACGCCGATTTTGTCAATCACCCGCGATATGGGCGATGCCCCCGATTCACGGGACTGAATCCTGTCGAGAATCTCTCGCGAGGGATCTACTTTGGCTGGCATTGTCGCGCTGAGGAACGCATCTCCGACACGGCGATTGTCGCCCATGCCGATCGTCAGCCCAGTCCTACGGTCCCGGTCACGCACTACTTTGACCTGAAACGGAAATGCCGCGAGTGCGGTCGCAACTTTATCTTTTTCGCCGAAGAGCAACGTCACTGGTACGAGACGCTGCAATTCTACCTGGGCGCCGATTGTGTGCGCTGCATTGACTGTCGCGTAGCCGAACGTGAGACGAAAAGACTGCGTGCGCACTATGAGGCGTTTCTGCAGCAGCCGATCCTCTCGGATCACGATGCACTCGAACTTGCCGATACGGCAATGCTTTTAATTGAGCGCGGGGCATTCGGCGATCGCTGCGTTGAACGAGTTCGGTCCTTGCTCAACGCGATACCTGCCGAGTCGCAAGTTCGCCGCTTTGCCACCTTTCGTGATGTCGATGCTCGTTCCAAGGCGAGATTGCGGAGGAGTGGGTAACCCAGTTGCCGGGAGACCCTAAGCCGCATTGCCGCGCGTGCGTTCTCTGATTGGCTGCTAAGCAGGTCGTCACTGAAACCGAAGGCAATCGCAGCAGCCAGCATTTGTCTCACGGCGGAGGCACGGAGGCACGGAGAAAGACATATCCAGTTGCTTTTCGGCGATTTCTGCCTCTGTAGCTCCGTGTCTCTGTGAGAGAAATGAGTAAAGGTAAGTGAGCAATTCCCCGCAAGAATCTTGAATAGGTGCTTAGTGGCGCGCCCGGCCCGACAGGGAGGAATTGGGAATGAGACCGACGACAAATCAACCGGAGTTCCGATTCGGAATCCTCCGTGGGATGCTTGCCTTGACAATCTTCGCGGCGACGCTTGGGTGCTTTCGCACTCTGGGAACGGCAGCTACCGCGCCGGCGTGTGTTGTCGGCTGCGCCTTGGCGATGCTCGTCCTGATCACGGGCCGAAAGCATACGAAGTTGCTGCTCCGCACGGCGGTTTGCGCTGCCACGGGATTGTTCTTCGGGCTTATGATGTCACCGGTGGTCCCCATGCGAGGCGAGCCCAGTGTCAACACTCAAAACATTCCCTATATGGCAATGGGGTGCCTGATCTGTTGTTTTTTGGGCAGCCTTTGGAACAGGAAGAGGTGAGCTAGCGTTAGCGACGCCTCACATGGCACACGCAGAAGAGGTCTTCGCGGCTGCACGTCCGGTGATCACATTGCGGAATCGCATTACGTCCCTCGCTGACGCTTCGGGTTCCTTTTTGAAGCATGCCGGATTTGCAACTCCGATCCCTCGCTCACGCTTCGGGTTCCTTTTTGAAGCATGCCGAATTTGCGATTCCGATCCCTCGCTGGCGCTTCGGGTTTCCTTTTTGAAGCATGCCGGATTTGCGATTCGGATCCCTCGCTTACGCTTCGGGTTTCCTTGAGCCCGTCGGAGTGCGGGTTCTTTGATGGCTTGGGTCTGGCGAGTTTTCGGGCTGTGCGGCTGCGCGAAGCTATGCGGGCCGCTGGCCGTCGCCTCAAGCGCCGGCTCGTGCGCTGCCGATGCTGACCGACAGTGGAGTCCCGGATTCAGGGAGGCGCAAGGAAGCGACCGTCGACGCCAACGTAGGTTAGGTTTCATGAAAGCTTCCCCTTGGTTGCCTCTGATTCTCGTAGGCGG
>JAGQPF010000720.1 GCA_020426845.1 Planctomycetales bacterium | reverse complement strand
GCTTCGGCTAGGCAAGCCATTGGTAGGGCGGCCCTTCCGGGCCGCCAGCAGCGGTTCGCCCGTTGGCTGTGGTTGGTGCCATGCGCTTCAGGCGGCCCGGAAGGGCCGCCCTACGGTCTTGACCTAATCACGCGCTACGGGAGCGGCGGGGGAGGCAGGGATAGCGGAGGCAGTCGATAATGGTCGCCCGCCACCAACGCATCGGTCGGCATCGCGTCAGTGGCCGACTCTTGCCCCGCCAGGTTATGTGGGGCGCTGTTGGGTTGCAGATAGATGGAAAGCAGGCCCAGCCCGACGACAATCACCAGCCCTTCCAGCAGGAACATGCCGAGCCCGCGCAGCAACCCCGCCTGGAGCTGCCGGGCAGGGGACCTCCGTGAACGTGCGCTCATCTGCCATCTCCATGTCAGAGCGGATGATCTGTTCGAAAACAAAACCTTGACGGTCCACTAGATTGATACGACGTTGGCCCCGGTTTGGGTCGCGGTGGCGCTCATGGGCTCAATGGGCGCTCAATCGGCGTTGAGCAATTTGTCGACGATGCCGACCAGGATGGCCCGTTTAACGGCGTCGTTGTAGTCGTCCCAGGTCTTGGTGGGTGAAAACCGCACTCGTTGTGCGGCAATCGAGCGAGTCTCGGCAGGCTGGTCGAGGAAATCGGCGCCGACACTTTGCTCCGAGGGCACGCCGACGGCGCCAATCCGGACGTCGGACACGACACCGGTCGATTCCCAGAGGTTCGTCTCCGGCGTGACGGCGCCGACGACCGAGCCGTCGCGCAGGACGACCGGCTTGGCCTCGACGATGACCGGAAACTTGCGCCGGCCCTGGTCGGCGATCTCCGCCAAACGTTGCGGGGAGGCCGATTGCAGCTCCGCAGGCGCCGTTTCGTACAGCTTGTAGAAATAGTCGAGGCGAAACAGGGCAACGGCGTTGTTGATGTAGCACGATTCGGTCGCCGAATGGGGCGTGCTGTGAAACGACGGGTCCTCGGCGATCCGCCATTGCTCACGCTGGCGAATCAACGCGCCGCCTTTTTGCCCTTCCAGTCGCGGGCAAACCTCCAGCAGGCAATCCAGCTGCTGCTCGACCGCGTATCCCAACAGGCTCAGCCAAGTGTCGTCGAGCAGCGCGGCGGCATTGTCGATGTTGCGCACGGTGAGAAATTCGATGCCGCGCCGCGAGAGCTCGCTCAGCGTGCCGCTCTCGACCAACTGGTGCAGAAACTCGCCATGACCCGCGGGCTTGCCGATCAGCACTTCGCGGCCCGCCCAGCAGGCGGAACGCCGAGCGGCCAGATCGAGCGTGTCGTCGCTGGCGAAGTTCTTGCTGGCGCGCTGAATGTCGTTCACGGTGGCTGCGATCTGGGGCGCAAGTGGCTGCCGGAACGTCAGCACCTGTTGAGCGTCGACTTTGCGCAGGTGAAGATCGATCTCGTCGCCGTTCGCCTCGCTGCTCAACAGCAGCGCTGGATTGTCGATGGCATGCCGAGCTCGAAATTGGTGGATGTTGCGGAGGAACAGGTCCAGGAAGTTGAGCGGGCCGGTGCGCGAATCCGAGTACACCGGCACCAGCGCCTTGCTGGTCGGCAGGTCCGTCTGCCCGGCCTCCTCCAGCATCTCGCGACATGCGTCCGGCAAATCGGAGAGCGCCATCCGTGAGCTCGCCCCAGCCGCCAGCACGCCAAATGCGACTCGCCCGGGCAACTGCTCGAGTCCGATCCGCCGCAGCGCCTCGAGCCGCTCGGCGCCCATCGACTCGACCGTCGGGATGTCGTCGGCCCGGCTGAGTGCGAACGACCCCGTTAGCTGGCTGCCCCGCAGCTGGCCATCCAAATATCGTTGCCCCAGTTTTGAAATCTCGCCGATGTCCGGATGCTGCTCACTCACCAGGCTTCCTTTGCATGCGCTGCACCCGGGGCGTTGCCCCGGGCTACGTTGAAGAAGGCCTTCAGCCTTC
>JAGQPF010000085.1 GCA_020426845.1 Planctomycetales bacterium | reverse complement strand
GGCGGCGCTGCGCTAGCCCTGGGCTACGTTGAAGAAGGCCTTCAGCCTTCGATGTGTCGGGTTGACCAACCCGGGGCGGCGCTGCGCTAGCCCCAGGGCATCGCCCCGGGTGCTTTGCGGGCGTTTCATTTTCGCACGCGTCGCGGCGAACGTTGCCGAAGGCTGAAGGCCTTCCTCAACGTAAGGGCATCGCTCGGCATTGCCGCAGGAACGCCGCGTTGGTCTTATCGAAGGCAAAGGCTTTTGGCCTTCCATGTGTCGGGGTGAGTTATTGGTTGAGCAAACGCCGTGCTCGTTCGCGCGCCGCTGCGGGCGCGGACGCGTCGTTGGCGACGTCCTGATAGGCCTGTCGTGCTGCCTCTGGTTGGCCGGCAGCCGACAGCGCGTCGCCCAGTGACAACTGCAACGAGTGGCGCCAGAAGCCCTTGAGCGAGTCGATGTCGGCGCGTTTTAGCGTGGCGACCGCTTCGTCGTGCTTGCCTTGTTGGGTGAGCAAGCGGGCCGCATTCTGCACCGAATGGAACTCGACGGCCGCGCCGATTCGCTGCTTGTCGACAAAGTTCCGGCGATAAGCCTCCACGGCGAGATCGAGCCGCTCCAAGTTGTGCTCGCGATTGCTGCCCTGCAGCGCGTAGATCCCTCCCAGCGTTCGAGTGTCGGAGGTGTGGGTGATCGCCAACCGCAGATCCGACTCGATGCGGTCGCCCAGCCGTCGCTTCAGGTCGCCCTTGGCGTCGCGGCTTTGCTGCATCAGCGCCTTGGCGCGAGCGTAGGCGCCGCCGCCTGCCTTCCAGAACGGCCAGCGGCTCAGGTCCTCGCCGCCGTACTTCTCGAGCAGCTCCATGTGACGCTGCTGAATCAGCAGGTTCTCCATTCGCGTCACCTTGGCGACCGCGTCAATCGGGATCCGATCGGCGAGTTCGTTCGCTTGCTCGTATTGTTTCAATCGGCGCGACACGCCCGCGGCCAATTCGAGGGCATCCGACTTTTGCAAGTCCGTCGCGCCTTCGCTCTCCGCCATCGCAAGCAGTGTTGCGAGCGCCTCGTTGTCGCGACGTTGATTCATCAGGTCCGTCACCTGCTGTCGCTGCAGGACGTAGTCGCTCACCGTGGAGTCCGCCGGAAAAGTGTGCGATAGCCCGGCATGGAAGTGGGCGAACTTCAGCGGCACATGAAACGTGGCGGCGCCGGTGGGAGAAAGGGCGGACAGCTCCGTGCCGTTGTCGCGAATCCGCTGGCGGCAGACGTTGATGTGCCACGGCAAACTTTGGGTGGGGCGTCGCCCGACGACCTGATGCAGCGGATCGTTGCCGTCATCGGTGACAGGGATGCGGATCTCGACTGTCCAGTGGTCCTCGGCGACGTGTGTGGCGACCTCGGCTTGCGAGGACCAGTTGAACCATTGGCTCTTGGCGGCGCCACGGTCGAGGTCGACGAGCGCGCCGGCTGGGTTGACGGCGAGCTGATAGTAGTTGTGGGAATCGGTGTTGAGCAGTATTTCGACGACGTCCCCATACCAGATGGCTTGGTCGCCGCTCTTGGTGGCGGCGATATTCAGGGGCGTCCCCGCTATCTCGTCGCAGTGAATGCCGAAGTAGAGATTGTTGCCGATCCACTCCGTCATCACGGTGGCGCCGACGATCGGCTCTCTTCCGGTCTGCAACTCGCGCAGCCGTCCGGTGGAAGCGTTGGGGATGTTCTTCCAAGGCCCGTCATCGAGCTTGCCATCCACGACAATTTTGCCTCGGTTCTCCGCGCCGCTCACGAGCCTCAGCTTGGGGACGGGGCCGCGCTGCTGCGCCAGTTGGACTCGCTTGTTGCGAAGTCCCTCGAGGTAGCGGTCGATCAAGGCGACCCGTTGCGCGTAGATGTCATTCGCTTCACCGTCGCCGCGGCGATCCGCCGCCAGTTTGTCCACCTTGGACTTGGCGGCGGCGAACAGCTCCAGCGCGCGGCCGGCGCGCTCGCCATCATGCTCCATCTCTCGCCAGTGTTGCTCGCAGTAGGCGAAAAACTCGCGCATCTCGTCGGCGACCGGCCCGTAGAACAGCCGACAGTATTCATCGAACATCGCTCCAGCGTTTTGCTGCGGGCCGCCCCAGTACATGCGAGCCGTGAAGTAGACCAGGAAGTGGTTGAAGCCGACGGCTTGCTCGTCGAAGTTCATGGTCAGCCAGATGTCTTCGCCGCGCGACTGCTGCTTGGTTTCGTTGATGCTCTCGCCGAGCACTCGCGGAATGAAGGCGGGCAGATAGAAGCCGCGACCGGTGAACGGGTAGTTTTCAAAGATCTCGAGTGGATTATCGGTCTTCGCGGCCCATGCGGCGCGGAGTCGGCGCAGCTCCTCGCGGTCGGCGTGCGTGGGTCGCCGTCCGCCCACGATGATCACCTGAACGTTCGGCTCCAGCTTTTCGATATTGCTGGGAGGCGCCGTGTAGACCCCGTAGGCACAATTCGAGATCTTCTTGCCGGGGTGTGTTTTAGCCACCTCTTTGGCCACGCGATTGACGAAGTCCCACACGTAGTTGGACAACATGCCGCGCTGCCCGAGCTCTGGGGACTGCTTGCCGGCGCACTGCGGGCATTGGCAGATCGCGGTGTATCCGTCGGGCGGCATGATCGACACGACGTCCATGTCGAACTGGTCAAACTGCGCGCGAGCGAACTGCACGGCCTCGCGGAAGAGCTCCTCATTGGAGTAGCAGAGTTGATGGAGCCGCTGATTCGGTTGCGTGTGCCGCTGTCCGCCGTACAACGCGAACCAGTCGGGGTGATGCTTGAGCGTGTGTTCGTTGTGCGTCATGCGATCGAGGCCGTGGGCTGCTTGCCGACCAAACGGCTGCCGCACTCCGAGCCGAAATCCCCACATCATCACATCCCGGCCGTAGACGCCGGGGCGGAAGTTGAGCACTCGCAGCGGAAAGTCGGGACGAGTGACCTGATCGTAGAGAAACTTCGAGTTGGGGAGGCCGGCATTGTTTCGAGGAAGCGCGATGGAGGGCAGCTGCGGAATCACTTCGCCGAGCTCACCCGGCAGGTACCAACGCACACCCAAGCTACGGAGGAATCCGCAGACAGCGTTGAAGGAGCCGCGCTCGTCAAAGGTCCAAACGTGGACGTCGCCATCTGCATCGGTCAGCTGCTCCTTGGGAGTGCCGAACAACGCGTTGGGACCCGAGTAGTGCTTATGCAACTGCGTGTGCGGGTAGCCCCAATGCTTTCCGGTGATTTCGTCCCACGCTTGCTGCATTTTGCCGCTGGCGATGTCGCTATTGCCGCGCGGCCACGGCTCTTTGGGCGTAAAGTTGTCGTCGTTCCCGATCAGCGCCAGCCAGTCGTCTCCCGCCACGATCCGAAATGCGCCGTGCTCCAGGCCGGCGGCGGTGACTCCGAGCTGCTCGGTGAACCGGCTTTGTCCCACATACACTTTGACCGGCAATTCATCCGCCAGAGGTCTGCCAATCGAAATCGGCAGCTTGGCGCCCGTCATCTTTTCGACATGGACCTGCAGTTCGCGCGCGGCAAGTCGCGTTGATCGCGGCGGGTCGGACGCAATGACAATTTCGGCTCGCGGCTGTCCTGCTTCAACCAGAAAATGGTCGGCGTGCGCCGGCAACGCTGCGACGCTTGCGACGGTCGCGGAACAGGCCCAGAGGACCAACGATGTTGGGAGTGTTCGCATCATTGATTCGATGTGGTTGCGGGGCGAGGATGCGACAGAGCCGAGACAGCTTCGTGTCAGCGCCCGAGGCGTTGCATGGCGGCTTCGATCTCTCGCTCGATCTGCGGCAGAGGGTTCAACGGCGTCAGCGGATCGGCAACCGGCGTGACGCGATTGGTGCCAGGGTCCCAGTTGACCGGTCCGAAGCGGCACGGCTCGGCGATGTGGTTCAGGATGTGGTCTCCCGCGTCGCCCTTGTTGAAGTGCCAGAACTCGTACGGGAAGTGCATCAAGCCATGTTTCTCCATCATGGCGGTGATCTCGAGCCGATTCTGCAGCTCGTCTGCGCTGATGAAGGGAGAACGCATCGGTGTCTTCTCACTGACCTCGAGGTAGGGACCGCCGCGCCAGACCTCTTGGCCGTCGTCTCGACGCAGCACGGAGATGTCGATCGCCGAGCCGGACATGTGAGTCCCAATCTTGGGAATGTTGGCCACCATGACGATGGAACGGCGAAACACGAACTCGACCGACGGCATGTCGCCCCCGAGCTCCCAAAGGCACTTTTGCAGGATGGCGTCGAAGACCGCTGGCTTGCGGACCAGGGTGCCCTGCATTTCCAGCGAACGGAAGCCGTCCTCGATTTTGAGGATCCAGCCCCGCTCGTTCATGTCGCGTCCGATCGCGATCACATCGTCGACCAGGCTTTCGCGCATATAGAACACGCGATCGAGATCGCCCACGATCTTGGTGTCGGAGAACGCCATCTCGATGCCGGCACGCTCAGCCGCATCCGGAATGGAGGCAAACGCTTCTCCGCACTCCGCGACGGGAAAGGCCAGCAGTTGCTCGACCATTTGATAGCCGAGCTCCATTTGCTCGGTCCAGTAGCGACGGCGTTCGGCGTCGAGAGAGTCAGGCATGAGTTTTCGATTCGTTGGATGAGTTGGCTGGAGAAAACCGAAGGCGGTGGCGATGGCATCGCGCCCTCGGCATGCGTGACGCGTGCTCGCGTTGCGCACGAACCGAGTCAATGTCCGCGATACTCTGCCAAAATCGTCTTGAGCTGCTCAACACGTTCGGGATGCTGAGCCGCTAGGTTCGTCTTTTCGGAGATGTCGGCAGGGATGTTGTACAGCTCGAACTTCTGCGACGATCCTTCTCCGTGTGCGACCAGTTTCCAGTCGCCACGCCGCAACGCGGCGGTTCGTTCGCGCGGCCCGGCGATGTAGATTGATCGCTCGGGCGGCGGCACGTCTTTCATCAACAGGGAGGCGATGCTCACCCCGTCCCAGTGCAGGTCGCGCGGCGGTTGATAATCGGCAAGCTCGCAAAGCGTCGGCATCCAGTCGCAGATGAACGCTGGCGTCGCATTGCGTCGCGGCTGGATGTTTCCGGGCCAGGACACGAGCGTCGGCACGCGGATGCCGCCTTCATAGACGGCGCCCTTTTCGCCGCGAAGCGGGCGGTTGTTGCCGGGGATCTTGCCCGCGGGGCAGTCGTCATCGGGGTAGGGCTGCGTGTTGTTCGCGGCGGTGCTGCCGCCATTGTCGCTGGTAAAGACCAGCAGCGTGTTGTCGCGCACGCCAGCCTTCTCCAATGCGTCGACGATGCGCCCGACAGCATGATCGAGATGCATGATGCAGGCGGCGTAGTGCCTGGGGACCTCGCCCTCAATCGATGGCGGCACTTGATCGAGCCACGGCTGTGGCTCGCGGAGCGGGAGGTGGACCGCCGTGAACGGCACGTAGAGAAAAAACGGCGATTGGTGATGCGATTCAATCCACTGCACGGCCTCATCCGCGAGCAGATCGGTGACGTGTCCGGACTCTTCCAGCAGCTCGCCGTTGCGGTGCCAGGTGACAGAGAACGGGCCCTGTTTGTAGCGATGATTCCAGGGGCTGACGCCGCCGGCCAAGGAGCCATACGCATGGTCGAAGCCGTAGTGGTTGGGCCCCCATTCCGGTTTGGAGCCCAGGTGCCACTTGCCGATCAAGCACGTTTGATATCCACGCGTTCGCAGTGCTCCGGCGAGCGTGACGGTGTCGGGCGGCAACGCTCGCTCGTTGATGGGAGTCGTCACCCCATAGCGGCTCCAGCAGCGGCCGGTGGTCAGGCCCGTGCGAGTCGGACTGCAGACGGGCGCCACGTAGTGCTGGGTTAGCTCGAGCGAGGCTGCCGCGAGCTT
>JAGQPF010000719.1 GCA_020426845.1 Planctomycetales bacterium | reverse complement strand
CGTCTGGAGGCGAAACGCACGCCCACCATGCACCTGTTCGTCGTCGGCGTCGTCTGCCTGGTGATCGGCATTGCCGAGACCTCTCGCTCGATTCGCCAAAGCAAACTGGACTCCGAGTTGGCGACGATCAACGTCTCCTACCACGACGCCAACCGGCAGATCCAGCAGCTCGACTCGCTGCGGCGCGAGCTGACGCAACTTCAGCGTCAAGCCACGCTCGGCGTCAGCTTGACGGCGCCCGTCTCGCGTAGCCGACTGCTCGGGGAGGTCGCCAACGCCATTTACCCCGGAGTTCAGCTTCGCTGCGTGACCATCTCCCCTCGGCAAACGGCCGCCGAAGTCGCGCCGCAACGGCCGCGTCCGGGCCGCGCCCCGCGCCACGGCAGCCGGGCCAACGGTCCCGCCGATGTGGCTGACGAACTCGCCTCCTTCCTCGATGAATCGACACGCCCCGTCGACACCGTGCTCGAAGGCGAGGCCGAGTCGATTGCCAAAGCCCACGAGTTGGTGGCGAGATTGGACGCGGGACTTTTCTCCCATGTCGTGCTCGACATGATCGAGACCAAGCAGAACCGCTTCGTATTCCGAATCGTCGCCACGGTTGAAATCGCTTGCGAGAACAACAACGACACAAACAACGACAGGGAGGTGAAATGAACCAGTTGTGGATTCGTCGACTGCTGCTGGGAGGCGCCTACCTGTCGGCGATCGTTTACTTCTCCTTCCAGTTTCTGCCCCACGAGGCCGACTTGAGGTCGCGCTACGTGCTGCTCAATCAGCGCGAATGTCTCGTGAAACAAGCAGGGGCCATCCCCATGCAACTCACTCAACTGCACACCGAAATGGAGGAGACGCGGGCCTTCTGTGTCAGCTGGCAAAGCAACCTGACACGGTGCGGCGAACTGCCCGACGAGCTGACTCGGATTGCCGAGCAAGCCGAGGCCCACGGAGTGAAAGTCGTTGAATTCAAACCGCAACCCGCAGCAACGGCATGCACCGAATTGAAGCAGGCCCGGCTGCGATTGGTGGTTGCCACCACCTACCCCCAACTGCTTGAGTTCCTCGCCGAACTCGAACGCGGTCAGCCCACCCTTTGGGTGGAGCGAATGTCGATCCGGGAAAAGCAGGCAAGTCAGAACGAGCAAGACAATCGGGCAACTTTGTCCTGTGAGCTGGAGTTTGCGGTTTTTGCCGACAATTCAGCAGATTCCGATGACGTCATTCACGCCCCCCGCCCGATATCTAGGGAGTCCCGATGACCCGCTGGCTGACTCAGTTCAAACAGGAGGCCCGACGACAACGTGTCAAGACGCTGGTTCTGGCATGTGGCGCCGCGCTGGCAGCGACCTTGTGGGGCCCCATCATCTGGTCCTGGGTGGCTCGCGAGGAAAACTCACTGCCAGTGGCGTTCGAGTTCCACGCCCAACCATCGGGTCAGACGTCCCCATTGCCGAAGCAGGACTGGCGAACGCTTCGCGAGTCACGGACTGCGCTGGCGTTCCGCGCTTATGACAACACGGAACAAGTTCGCGATCCATTCGTCCGCCCCGAAGCGAACCGCGAGACGGGCAATACATCACCAGCAGCTCCTCCTCCGCCTCCTCGAGTAACACCACAACAAGCGGGACTACAGTTGGAGGCGACTTTGGAAGTGGGCCGAGTCGGAGCGGCCAAGTTCAATCAACAACTGTTTCGTGAAGGCGAGATGATCGTCATCCACGGCAAGCCCACAGGATTTCAATTGCGTAGTGTGGGCAACCGCCGCGTCGTGGTGACACGAGACGGCTATGAGTACGCGTTGCAGGTTTCCCGCCAAGGCCGCCAACTATTGAGCGTCTCGAGCGGGCTATAACGGCCAAGCACATGGCCAGGGAGGGCACAGGTGAACCATCGCATCGCCATCGTTGGCTCCGCATTGAGCGGAATCGCGATCGCCGCGGCGTTGATCCAGCTGCAGCCCCAATCGGTTGTCAAGCCTCTCGCCACTCCCTCGGCGACGGCTCCACGGCTCTTGCCAAGTGACAGATCCGGGGCAGGGGACCAAGACCCTGCCCGCTGTGAGCCAGCGCGGACCGGCCAACCGAGTCACGTCCATCCCGAAGACACAGCAGACGCGAGACTTGCCACTTCTTGGCCCGAGGCCGCGAATGTTTCGCCTTCTCAATTCACGGCGCCCACCGGAACCATTGCGCCAGCGCTGGAGTCGGCAGCTGACGCCGGAGCCGCAGCTCGCTCCGCGCCCGAGCCGCTCGCCACGCCGACACCGGCTGCTCCCGCCACCTGGGAGCCGCTGATGTCGATGCAGATGCAGCAGCTCAACGATACCTTGCGACGACTGGACGACCGCGCGCAAAGCCAGCAGCAATTGATCCATGGAATGGCGGATGAACTCCGCGACCAGCGGCGGCAACAGTGGGAACTGCAACAAGCCCAGCGTTTGGCAACCACTCCGGCGCCGCTGCCACCCGCGCCACCGGCGCCAACTGCGCCCCCTGCGCAGTATCTGGATAGCACGACGACGCCTCCTCTGGAGCTGGCACAGGCCGCGCCGCCAAAGATCAAGTTCGGCGAGGAAGGCGACGACTCGTTGACGGTCAATGTCCAGGACGCGGACATTCGCGATGTGCTCGATCTGCTCAGCCAACACACCGAGCGGAACATCGTGCCGTTGCCGTCCGTCCAAGGCAAAGTCACCGCCTTCCTCAAAGGAGTGACGCTCGATGAAGCCCTCGACGCGATTCTGACCTCCAAGGGCTGGGTCGCGAAGCGCGAGCCGAAGTTCATCTACATCGGATCCGCGAGCGACTTCAAGAAGGTGAAGTTGGAGGAAGAGGAAGCGGAGGAGAAAAAAGAGATGCGGACGCGCGTGTACCGTCCGAACTACATCTCCGCCGTTGAGCTCCAACAGTTGATCACTCCGCTCCTGACCGTCGGCACCGGGCAAGCGGCGGTCGCCGGCGAAGGCGAACAACAAGCGGCGCCCGCCGGCGGTGGTGACGTGTTTGGGTTCGGCGCCATCGCGGGCGCCGTCAAAAGTGTCGGCGCCGGCGCAGCCAATGGCGGCGTAGCGGGCGTTGCCGGCGCAGCCAACGGCGGCATGCCGCTGCGAGTCGCCACCACCTCGCCGACGGTCAGCGGGCTCGAGTCCGGCTCGTCAGCGACCGGGGGCCTCGACTACGCCGGCAGCGATGTCGTGTTGGTTCGCGACTATGAAGAAGTGCTAAATCAAATTGACCAAGTCGTGCTCGAGCTCGACCGTCGTCCCCGCCAGGTGGCAATTGAGGCGATGATCCTCACCGTGCGTCTGAGCGACAACATGCGGCTGGGCGTCAACTTCGAGATGCTCCGCAACCAGAATACGGTGCGTTTGGTCTCCGGCTCGCCGCTGGACAACCTCGCCAATATTGCCACCGCCCCCGGAACGCTCAAGTTCGGCTACCTCGACTCCAGCATCACCTCGCTGATCGAAGCGTTGGAGAACGTCGGTGAGACGGACATCGTCGCTTCGCCGCGGTTGATGTGTCTCAACAAACAACAGGCGGAGATCTTGATCGGCGCCGAGTTGGGATTCGTCAACACGACGGTGACACAAACGGCCGCCACTCAGGCCGTTGAGTTTCTCGAAGTTGGCACGCAACTGCGATTCCGCCCCTTCATCACCGACGACGACATCGTGCGGCTCGAGCTGCAGCCGGAGTTGTCCACGGGCACAGTACGAATCGAGCAAGGCTTGACGCTGCCCGACAAGGAAGTCACCAAGGTGACGACCAACATCATCTGTCGCAACGGCGCCACCGTGATTATTGGCGGGCTGATTCGCGAGGACCTGACAACCAGCGTGAGCCAGTTGCCGGTGCTAGGCAGCATGCCGTATCTGGGGCCGGCGTTTCGCCGCAAGACGCAGGCCATCGATCGTCGCGAGCTGATCGTGCTGATCACGCCCCGAGTGGTCAACGAAGACGAGACGCATTGTGAGGGAGTCGAGGCGCAGCGCGAGTTCCTGGATCGCCAGGACCTTTACCGCGACAAGCTGAGCCCGCTGGGCAAGCGTCAGATCGGCCTTCGCTATCTGCGGCAAGCTCGATCTGCCTGGAGCGCAGGCGACTGTGACAACGCCTTCCGATTCTGCAATCTGGCCCTGCACTACAATCCCAACGACATCGAGATGTTAAGGTTGCGGCAGGAGATTGTCGCAGCCAACCCGCATCTCGACGTGCCGCTCCGCAACCGCGTCCGCGAAGGCCTGCGGCCCGGCGAGCGTCCCCATGTCAACTATCCGCGCGAGGGCGTGCCCTGGCAAAAGCCCGCGCCCGTGATCTCGCCCGACGACATGCTGCCGCCCCTGCCAAGTCGGCCGGGCTCGATCAAGCGGCTCGATCCGTAGGAGGCCGAGGCGCGTTCGCATCGTGGAAGTAGGCCTGCGCGGAGCGACGAGGTGACACGATTCCGTCCAGCGTCGTTGAGACCTGGCTGGTATGATGGCGAGATGATCCAAAATCGCATGCTCTCGCTGTTGATTGCTTTCCTCATCGCCCACGCTGCGTGTCTGCCTCACACAGCGCAAGGCGACGTGCCACCGGCCATTGCGCTCATCCTGCAACAACGCTGCCAGCGCTGTCACGGCCCCGAACGCCAACGCGGCGACGTGCGGCTCGATCTGCTGTCGACAGACTTCGCCGATGCCCGCTCGATGGAGACGTGGCATGAGGCGTTGAACGTCCTGAACCGCGGAGAGATGCCGCCGCAAGGCGAGCCGCTCGAACTTGCCGAGCGCCGCGAGCTCACAGCCTGGCTGCAGTCGCTGTTGAAGCAATATCGCGAGCATGGAGCCGGTGAGAACGCGGCCGGCGGCAAGACCGTGCTGCGGCGGCTGAACCGGTTCGAGTACCAAAACACCATGCGGGATCTGCTTGGCATCGACCATGACTACTCGGCCGACCTGCCGCCCGACGAGCGTGGCGCCGATGGCTTCACCAATCAGGGAGCGGCTCTGCGGATTTCCGATCTGCAGCTCGAGCACTATCTACGCGCCGCGCGGCGCGGGCTGCGCCACGCGATCGTCGAGGGCCCGGCGCCCGAAGTCCATCGTCACCAAGCCGTCGAGTCGGTCTCGGACAAGGGCAAAGGCAACTGGACGAACGAACTGGGTCGAGACGGAGTGTTCGTCGCTCGCGTGCCCAAATTCCCCGGGGAAGGGCAGTTCACGCTCCGCGTCGTCGCGCGTCGTCTGGGCGACGAGAGGGACGACCTGCCCGGCGCCTATCCGCGAATGCGAGTGCGATTGGGTTATCGCGCCGACACGCAGACACCCTCGCGAGTGGTGGGCGAATCGGACGTCAGCTCCACATCGCCTCAAACCTTCGAGTTTCGCGGCCGCCTGGAAGAGTTCCCGATTCAAAGCCGCACGCAGAGCAAATACCCGGGCATGTTGATCTGGATTGACAACGTGTACCGGGCACCCGCGACGACGGCGACTTCGAAATCCGCACAAACTTCGCCTCGCCAGCCGTTGCTCTTGCAGGCCGCCCCGGGCCCGGCGCAGGCACAGCCACAATCGCCGCAACAAGAGCCGCAAGCACCATCGCCTCGCAAAAACAAAAACAAGAACAAGCAGAAGGACAAGGCCGGGAAGAAGGCGAAACGCCCTGCCAAGGCGACGCCCGCAGAGGGCCCCGTCATCATCATTGAATCGATCGAGTTCACGGCGCCCGTGTTCGCGCAGTGGCCGCCGGCGCATCACAAGCAGCTGTTGCCCCAGCACAGCGACGACGAGGTCGCGGACGCCGCTGCTGCCTTGCGAGCGTTTCTGCCTCGCGCCTTTCGCCGCCCGGTGTCGGAGGCGACGGTCGAGACGATGGTTGGCCTGTTTCAAGCGTTGCGGAGCACGTCTCCTTCGTTTGAAGCGGCGATGCGCGAGACTTTTGCCGCCGCGTTGATCTCACCACAATTCCTCTATCTGGTCGAGCCGCAAAGCGAGCAGACGGCGACTCCGTCCGGCAACACCAAGGCGGGCGCCCCCAAGCTCGGCAGCTATGAAGTCGCCTCGCGCATTTCGTACTTGCTCTGGAGCACCATGCCGGACGCCGCGCTGCTTGAACAGGCGGCCACGGGGCAGCTCGACACCCCCGAGCAACGTCGTAGCGCCGCTCTCCGCATGCTCGAGGACCCGCGCTCCGCGGCGTTCATTAACGAATTCTCACGGCAATGGCTGGATCTGGATCGAGTCGACCGAGTGGCCATCAACCCGAGCGTTTACCCCAACTTCGACCTGGCCTTGAAGGACCAGATGCGTCGCGAGTCGCAGGCGTACTTCGGGCAGGTGTTGCGAGAGAACGTCGGCATCGCCGCGTTGCTCGACTCCGACTTCGCGATGTGGAATCGCGACTTGGCGCTGCACTACGGACTGCCGGCCGACCAGGCGCCGCCGGGTCGCGAGTTCCAGCGGATCGAGTTGCCGTCAGGACCGCGACGTGGCGGGCTGCTCACGCACGGCAGCACCTTGCTGGGCAACTCCACGGGCGAGGATTCGCATCCCGTCAAACGAGCGGTGTGGATCCTCGATCGCTTGCTGAATGACCCTCCCGCGCCTCCGCCGCCCAACGTGCCGAACCTGGATGACACCCGCGACATCTCTCGGCTGTCGGTGAAACAGCGTTTGCAAGCGCATCTGGAAAACGAGGCCTGTGCCGATTGCCACCGCGGCATCGACCCTTGGGGCGTGCCCTTGGAGGAGTTCGACGCAGTAGGGCTGTGGCGTAGCGAACAACGCGCGCCGGGACAGCGAGCCGGAAAAAGCAGCCCCGTCGAAATCGACAGCGTGCTGCCCGACGGCGCCAAAATATCCGGCGTGGTCGAGCTGCAACAATACTTGGTCGAGCAACGGCTGCGCCAGTTCACCGAGTCGCTCACCACCCGGCTTTTGGAATACGCGCTCGGTCGCGCCGCGACAGCAGCCGATGGCCCAGCCATCCGCCTCATCGTCGATAAGCTAACGGCCCCAGCGCCATCAACGCCATCGTCATCGCTTCGCCCGAGCCCGGGGCTGAGAGACTTGGTGCTTGCCGTCATCGCCAGCCCCGAGTTCACTCGCCCCTAGTCGTGGTGCAGGCTGCCAGCAGCGAGCAGCCGCAACGATCGTTCGATAGGGGTAGGGGAGTGACGGTTGCCCGGCTCCCCCCCCTCCGAACCGGACGTGCGGTTCTCCCGCATCCGGCTCTCCGGAATGTGGTTATCTCGATGAGGATTGACAAGCTAGCTCATGAGCT
>JAGQPF010000718.1 GCA_020426845.1 Planctomycetales bacterium | reverse complement strand
GTTGCCTTGCTTGTCCACCGCCACGTCGCGCGCCTGTTCGAAGTCATTTCCGCCGAGATAGGTCACGAAGTCCTTCAGGCCACTTCCCCCGCCGCTGCCCCCCGTGCCTCCTCCGCTGCCGCCGGTCGCGCCCATTCCACCAGACTCGCCCCCGCCGCTCGGCTGTCCGGCTTCGCCGTTCCCTTCCCCGGCGCTCGCCCCGCCCTCCCCTCCCGTGCAATCGTTGGCGCCAAGGTGCGTCGAGTCGATATCGTCCTCAGCCGCTGAGCAACCTAGCGCAAGCATCCAGAGAGGAGCGGACGTCAAAATCGTGATCCACGCGAACTTTGTGTGCATTTGATTCTCCATGGCTGAACCCGTTGTCAGCGGGGATTCAGCCGCATCCTACAGACGGATTGGCGTTGAACACTTACGAAGACTGCACGGATCACGTCCAACGGAATGCTGAGGCGAGTTGCTTAGATTCGTAAACAATTCGTGAGAGATTGATGGTGCACGAGCGGAACGCCTGAGCACAGTTGGCACTCGGCCTGCGAGCAACGGAGCAACGAGCGTTCACGCTCCACTCAGCGCGGTCCTTGGGTTTGGGCGTTGGGCTGCGGAAGGTGTGGGCTTGTTCTACTTGACACCATGATGGAGACGTCCTGGGCCGACGAGCCCTCGAGCTCGTGGCGCAATGCGTTTGGCTTACGAGCGGAACGGCTTAGACTTCCGACCGGGATTGCATTTGGATATCGATAAGTTAGACGCGCCGCTCAGCGGAGCACTGTCGAGTAATCGCTTCACACGACGCGCGCGTCTCGGACCGCGGATCTTACCGCGTGGTAACCTCGTCAATTCGATGGGGAAGCCTTTCTCACGGCAGGCTTGGGTGTCCGCCCTAATTGGGGGGCTCGTGGCGTCGAGTTGCTCGTTCACGCTGGAGTCGGATGACACGTACGTGCGTGGGAGCGCGTCGGATGGCGGCCCCGAGTCGGGCGGCGATGGCGCGGTCGTGGGCGGGGGCACCGGCGGAAGTGGTTCGACCGCAGGAACCGCGGCTACCGGCGCGACGGGCGGCTCCAGCACTGGCGCAGTGGGAGGCGGCGCCGGCGCCACCGGAGGAGCCTCGGGGGGCAGCGGGACGGGCGGCCTCGGCGCCGGGGGTGCTTCGGGCAGCGCAGGGACAGGAGGAGTGGCAACGGCCCCACCGACGCCTGGGCTGGAGCTGTGGCTGGATGCCAGTGACCTCAGCGCGGGGCCCGTAGCGACCTGGAACGATAAAAGCGGCAAGTCAAAGCACGCGGTGCAGGCTAGCCCCGCGAAGCAGCCTGTCTACAGCCCGACAGGACTAAACGGGCGGCCGGCAGTCGGCTTTGACGGCGTTGACGATTCTTTCTCACTGCCAACCGGGTTTGACGACTTCGCCGCAGGCGTCAGCATCCTGATTGTAGTCGAAGCGAGCGAGATCAGTCCGAACGAAGGTCACGTGTTCTTAGGGAACACGGCCAACGCCGATCTGATTCGGCTCTCCCGGACGTACCAGACGGAGTCCGTGGCGTTTCATGTGCACGACGACAACGGCATTTCGTCGGGCAAGGGCACGTACAAGGTTGCCATCCCATCCATGTTGAGTGGCGTGCAGGAAGCGGGTGCGGGACTGGTTTCAACTCGGCTCTACATCGATGGCGTAGTGCAAGCCAGCAAGCTCCTGCCGCCTGTTGCCAGCGTGCCGCGCACGCTCAACTGGGTGGGCCGCAACGATGCCAACACCAGTTACTTCGCCGGCGTGATCTCGGAGATTCTTGTCTATAACCGCGCGCTGCCTGCCGCGGAGCTATCGCAAGCCCATGACTATCTCCGCGGCAAGTACGGGTGTTGCGGCAATTGAGAAGTTATCATGAGCAGCGAGGCTTCACAGGTCGACGAGCGCTCCACCCAGATCGGGCGCTATCGACTCTTCAAGACCATCGCCGCCGGTGGCATGGCAACGGTGCATATTGGGCGGTTGGAGGGCCCCGCCGGCTTCTCGCGCACGGTTGCCATCAAACGCCTCCACCCCCAGTTTGCTCGGGATCCGGACTTCGTTTCGATGCTGCTCGATGAAGCGCGGCTGGCCGGCCGCATCGTGCATCCCAACGTGGTCTCGACGCTGGATGTCGTAACCCGCGATGGGGAGATCTTTCTTGTCATGGACTACGTCGCTGGTGAATCTCTGGCAGGGCTCTTGCGAGTGGCGTGGACAGCCAAGAAGTTACCCCCCGTCAATGTCGTGATCTCACTAGCCACGGACATGCTGCTGGGGCTAGATGCGGCGCACCAGGCCAAGTCCAATGGCGGCCAACCGCTCCGCATCGTTCATCGAGACGTGTCTCCCCAGAACTTGCTAGTTGGCGCGGACGGGATCGCACGCGTGGTGGACTTTGGAATTGCCAAAGCACTCGTGCGCGGAACGTCGACTGGCGCCGGCCGGATCAAGGGGAAGCTGGCCTACATGTCTCCTGAACAAATTGAGGCCGGGCCGGTGGACTATCGTAGCGACATCTTCTCCGCCGGCGTGGTGCTCTGGGAGGCGTTGGCGGGTCGGCGCCTATTCTCGCAGCCGGACGCGGGGGCTGTCATCGCGGCGATCCTTTCGGAGCCCATCGCGCCGCCAAGCCGCTACCGCGGGGCGGTGCCCGCCACGCTCGACGCCGTCGTCGCCAAGGCGCTCGATCGCAATCCCGATCGTCGCTTCGACACCGCCGCGGAAATGGCTGATGCCCTTGCGGGCGCCGTGGCACCTGCGGGAGCGGTGCGCGTGAGCCAATGGGTCAAGCTGGTGGCCGGCGACCTGCTAGATGAGCGTGCACAACAAGTCGCCGACCTAGAGAGTCAGAACAGCGGCACCGGCGAGTCGGCGGCGTGGCTAACTCATGACGGGCTGGACCACGAAAAGCCGTCGGGGTTATCTGGCATCGTCGCCGTCACGGAACACCCTCAAGTTCCTGGGCGTAGCAGCCGCACCAACCTGTGGATCGCAGCGCTTGTGCTCGTGGCGGTCGGCGCCACGGCATGGGGAGTGCGTAGAGCGTGGCCCACACGTCACCACGACCTGGTGAGCTCCTCTAGCGCGGGACCGCCGGCCCTTGGCCCGAGCGCCGATAAGCCCGCTTCCGACCGTCATCTGCCACAGCGCGCAGCAACACCCGCATCGGCTACGGTGCAAGCGGCCGCCGCGCCGCAGGATCCCGCTGCGGCGCGGACCGGAGCCGTTCCTACCCCGTCGGGGGCCGAGCCTGCGCTGCCTTCAGCACCAGAGCCTACGCTGCGTCCGACGAACACGCCCACACCTCGGAAGGCTTCACCCACCCAAGCCCCCGGTGAGGCCGCGCTGGCGCCCGCGCCAAACTGTAGCCCACCCTTCACGATCGACTCCCTAGGCGAGAAGGTCTTCAAGCCGGAGTGCTTCTAGATGCCGCGCTGTGCCGCTGCTTTCAGCCTCGCTGGGCTTCTGCTGCACGCTCTGCCGGCTGGCGCTCAACCCAAGGTGTGCGTCGAGCAGCACGCCAGCGCTAAGGCGCAGCGCAAACAGGGAGCGCTGCTTGACGCAAAACGCACGTTCCTGCAGTGCGCGACTGACAGCTGTCCGGAGGTGATTCGCGAGGAGTGCCAGAGCCTCGTCACCAAGCTTGCCAAAGAAACACCGAGCGTGGTCATCGGAGTTCAAGATCAGGACGGCCGCGACGTCGTCAATGGCCGTGCATTCATTGACGGCGCGGAAGTGAAGGACTGGCTAGCGGGTCGAGGGCACGAGCTGGATCCGGGTCCCCACAGGCTTCGCTTCGAAGCGACCGACGGCCGAAAGGGCACGCTTGCTTTCGCAGCGCGTTCCGGCGAAAAAAACAGGCGCCTACTGATGAAGCTCCGTGGCCCCGTTCCCACATCCCAACCAGCCCACGAAGGCTCAGGGACGCGGCAAGATTCGTCAGGTGCACCCGTCGGCGCCTACATCTTCAGCGGCGTCGCCGCCGCCGCGTTCGGCACGTTCGCCTACTTCGCGCTCGATGGGAACTCCAAGAAGCGTGACCTCGACCACTGCAAACCCGACTGCGCGCAGCGTGACGTGGACACGTTGCGCCGGAGCTACCTGATTGGTGATGTCTCCCTTGCCGTCGGCGTCGTCGCGCTCGGCGGCGCGACCTATTTCTTCTTGAGCCATGACCCCACTCCACAGCCCGAGGACGGTCCGCGCGCCAATTGGCTGATCCACGCCTCGGGCCAGTTCTAGCGGAACATCGCTCACCTGGTCTCTGGACGCGGTCTGCACGTTGGCTTGTCATGGGCCCGGTGTTCAACAGGTTGGCCTAATGGGGCGCCAATGGGCCACATTGACCATTCGAGTTGCAGACGAGCGGGGGACAGCAGTCCGCATCAGCCGAGCACGCCGTGCACTGACCCCCCTTGCAAGCTTGCTTGCTGTCACAGTCGCCGCACATCCCACATTGCTTGGGCGGTGGTTGCTTGCATTTTTCCCCCGCCTTGAGAATGCCCTTGTCGTAGTGGATTTTCGCCCAACCGTTGGCGACAAAACCCGCTGAATAGATTGACCCAAAGACTTCGAGATTGGAGTTGGCGCTCACGATCGCGTTGGGTGCGAATAGGTTGCCGATGAACGTCGAACTCCCGTTCAGCGCGATGCCCTTGTTCCCAGCAACGTAAATCCGTGAGCCGGCGGGTCGTGCCGGGTCGCCGAAGTGGCCTGCTCCATTCACCAGGAAGTCGCCGACCACGAAGATGTCGATTTCACCCGTACCTGCCAAACTGACCTTGACATTCCCGCTCACGAAAAAGTCGCCA
Source organism: Planctomycetales bacterium (assembly GCA_020426845.1). Lineage (GTDB taxonomy): Bacteria > Planctomycetota > Planctomycetia > Pirellulales > Pirellulaceae > JAGQPF01. The sequence goes on along the minus strand of JAGQPF010000718.1, from coordinate 3,342 downwards.
CCCACGAACAACGCCACTCGATTGGGCACATTGATCACGAGCTCGGTGGCTGCGTTCACGGAGTCGAGGTAGTAGCGGCCACACGGCAGGGTAAGTTCACGATAGCCCACGACATTGGCCAACGCTTCCGGATCCAGACCTGCGGCCGCGTTGTCATTGTTGTTCTCAAACGACGCCACCAGTCCGGCTATGTCGAGCTTTTGCTGGCAGTTGCACGGGGAGGGGATTTGTACCGGCGCGACGACTTTGCTCTTTCCGACCGTTGCCCCGATGCTTTGCTTGCCCGCCGGCTGGTACAGGTCTCGTTTGATATTCAGCCCCGAGCCCAGAATGTCCCCCGCGACCCACGCGTCGCGCTCTACCTCCACAGAACCGAGAGGAAGTAGCTCATCGGCGTTGGTTTTCAGGTCACCAGAAACCACGTGAGAGCCGTTCATTCCCATCTGGCCGGCGCCTGCTACCAGTAGGCTACCTCCCACCTTGCTGTTGGCGTTCACCACGTAGTTATTGTTGGCCCCGACGGCGGCTCCGTTCTTCGTCGGGTCCTTGGGATTGGTTGAATCGAAGCCGTCGGTGGTGAACTCAAAGCCGCTGAACGTAACGTCCTCACAGGAGCACAGCGCGAACTTGAACACCGAACTGGCGACCTGGCCGGTGCACTTGGGCAGTCCATCCCCCGTGGCAACGACTGTGCCCGAACCGGCGCAGAACTCGCCGAGGGATCCCGCGAGCCCGCCAGCCTCACTCGCCCCCGCTGATCCGGCCGCGCCGCCGCCGGCCGCGCTCGCCCCGGCCTCAGCAACACCGGAGTCGGCCTCAATCTGGCCGGCTCCCCCAGCGCCCGGCTCGTGACCGGTGGACTCATCTTCATATGAGCAGCCGCCCGCGAGTCCGGCAACAAGTGTTGAGAACACGGTCAAGTTCACTCCGCCGCTAATGCGTTTCATGTGTCTATCCTCCGCAGGTCGTTGTGTTGCTAAACGTCGCTTGCCAGGCGGACCCCCGCCCAATGCTCTGTTGTCCGCCGTCCATCTTGCACTCAATTTCGACGCGGGCTTTGCGCGAGGAACAAAGACTTGCCCCTGCCAACAACGGTAGAGCTATTCGTCACTTGCGCTGTCGCGCAGCGGAGCGGTCTCGTCGACTCCGACGAATCGCTGATCCGCGCCTTGAACCAGTTCTGGACGCGCGCTCACCTGCGCTTCTGCAAGCGTTCCGCTGTCCGATACACGTCTGCGAAAGAGACACCGAGCCCCAACTGCTGCCGCGCCCATGCCACGCCTTCACCCACGGATTTGACGATCCGCGGCTGGACCACGGCGGGCGTCAACCACAGGTACCCGGTAAACAGCAGCTTCTGGACGCTACTGCCGATCACGACAGCCCACGCCCGCAGGTAGCGTTGGTGTAGGGGACGAAGCTCAGCGTCGCACTCAGCCAGCATCTTCCGTGCCCACGCCGGACCCTGCCCGACGAGAGTGAGATCCGTGACGATTCCAATTGGCCGATCGACCGCGATCCAGAATGCCCTGACCGCTGCAACGTAGTCCGCCACCTCCGCGCGAGTCGGACCGGCGCGTTCCAAGTACTCGACTCGAATAATGTACACGGGCGCCTCGCTCTCGACGATCCAGGGGTGCAATCCAAGTCCCAGTCTACCAGCTCGGGTCGCACACCGCACTGTTCCGCTGCCGGCCCGCTCCAACGATGGGATCTCGTGCGACTTCCAATCACCATTGGGTAGCGCTCCGCCCAAACAGGGATTGGCGAGAGCTGCGACGCAGTAGCGCACACGGTGGTTCGACGGGCGCTATGGCTGGGCAGCGTGCGATTGACTGTTGGGGGCGAGGCGGCTTGCAGCACTGCGAGCGGCGGGCGGAATGTGCTTGAGAAGAGCAGATGCGGTGCTTCAGCCCTCCGACAGCATGTCTGTTCGCGAGCAGGCGCGTACTCGATTGGGGAGCCCGGGCGACAATGCTACAGTAGGCAAGTCTAGGGCTACTGGGCTGTTCGGGCGGACGACGACCAGGCGGCGGAGCCTCGGGCAACCAGCGTGCTGCTGTTCGGGCCCGCGGGGGAGACGGAGCTGACGCCCTACCCGTCCAATCGTTACACCATGAGGATCCCGGCTTGCCCGTGCGGATCACCCCCGCCACCACGACCGACCAGCTGGTCACCGAATTTCTCGACACACGGCCAAACAGTTGAGCCAGATGGATGGCTTTTCGACCACGGGCGGCGTGGTCGTGTAGTTCTCCGCGCCCATCGACGCCCGCGGCATCGACCAGCTGCCCGACGCGGATCCTCCGGTGCTCGATCCGGTGGACGATGCCAGTGTCTACATACCTACTTGCACAAGAAGCAGACCGGCGGCTCGGGTCAGTACGCCAAGATCGACTACACGATCAAGCCGGGCGAACCGGGCACGGGCTTCGTGTTCGAGTCCAAGATCGTCGGCGGCAACGTGCCCAAGGAGTACATCCCGAGCGTGAAAGAGGGCTTCGAGATGCTCAAGAACAACGGCCCGCTGCTCGAGTTCCCGATCGTCGACTTCGAGGTGACGCTCACCGACGGCGGCTTCCACGCCGTGGACACGATGGCGTTCGAAGCGGCGGCCAAGGCGGCGTACCGGCAGACGATGCCGAAGTGCAAGCCGCAGCTGCTCGAGCCGATCATGAAGGTGGACGTGTACGTGCCCGAAGCCAATGTGGGCGACGTGATCGGCGACTTGAACCGCCGGCGCGGCATGATCAAGAACCAAGAGCAGAGCGCGACCAACGTGCACATCAACGCCGACGCGCCGCTGAGCGAGATCGTCGGCTACATCGGCGATCTGCGCTCGGCCACCTCCGGCCGCGGCCAGTTCGTGATGGAGTTCTCGCACTATACGCCAGATGCTCAGCGTTTCCCCGCCAGCGCACCGTCGCCATCGACCTCGACCCGCTCTCACTCTTGTGTCGTTTGGCGGCAGCCGTGCCGCCACCGCGGGCTCACCTCGTGCGGTACAGCGGCGTGCTCAGCGCCGCTCACCGCTGGCGCGAGCGCGTCGTGCCGCCGCCGCCCCAGGCCCAGGCCGACGCGAACGACGGCCAGTGCGCGCACGGCCACCCGCCCCCCGAGGTCGGTGCTGAGCTCGAACCACTCGCCAAGCCTGCCACGCACCGCTCCAGATACCGCCCCTGGCGTGAGCTTCTGAAGCGCACCTTCCAGGTTGATCGTATCCGTTCGGCCAACCGCGTTCCTGACGTAGGGGCCACAGACGTGGCTCGATCGGGGCGTGCCGGAAGATCCGATCAAGCGCGGGCGCGAGAAGCGTGATGTTTGGGCGAAGCGGGTAGAGCG
>JAGQPF010000717.1 GCA_020426845.1 Planctomycetales bacterium | reverse complement strand
GTGCCGCCGGGATCGGGGTTCAAGTTGCCGCCGGCGGCGACCCCCAGTCCACCCTGCACCATCGCGCCCAGGTCGGTGATGATGTCGCCGAACATGTTGGTGGTGACAATCACGTCGTAGTACTCGGGCGACTTGACCATCCACATGCAGCAAGCGTCCACGTGGTTGTAGTCCGCCTCGACATCGGGATACTCGGCGGCGACTTCCTGGAAGGTCCGCCACCAGAGGTCATGGCCATAGGTCAGCACGTTGGTCTTGGCGACGAGCGTCAGCTTGCGGCCCTTGGGGTTGTTGCGTTTGCGAGTGAACTCGAACGCCCAACGGATGCAGCGTTCGCACCCTTTGCGTGTGTAGACCGCCGATTGCGTGGCGACTTCGTCGGGCGTGTGCTTTTTCAGGAATCCACCGACGCCGCAGTAGAGGTCCTCGGTGTTCTCGCGGACCACGACGAAGTCGATGTCCGCAGGGCCCTTGCCTGCCAGTGGAGTCTCGACGCCCGGATAGAGCTTCACGGGGCGGAGGTTGATGTATTGATCGAGCTGAAATCGCAGCTCCAGCAGCAGCCCCTTTTCGAGAATGCCGGGCTGCACATCGGGGTGGCCAACGGCGCCGAGAAAGATCGCGTCGAATTTTCGCAGCTCGGCGACGGCGCCCTCGGGAAGTGTCTCACCGGTGCGCAGATATCGCTCGCCCCCGAAGTCGAAGTCGGTGGTCTCGTAGCTGAAATTCTCCAACTTCGAAACGGCGTCCAGGACCTTCAAGGCCTCCTGAGTGACCTCGGGGCCGGTGCCGTCGCCGCCGATGACTGCAATCTTCATTTTCCGCTCGCGATCGATCGCCGCCGCAAAGAGGCGGCTGGCCGTGACAAAACACGCCGGGAAGCAGGCCAACTCGCCCTCCCCTGCCGGCGTCGCCTCACCCGAGGCAAACCGCAGATTTTACCAACGGGCCCAAACCGTCACAACCACGCGAAACCGCGTCGCAAGCGCCATGGGAGTGCGTCGGCGCCCTCGCGCATCCATGCTACGCGCGAAATGGTCGTGGTGCAGGCTGCCAGCCTGCAACCTGCCTTCAAGACCACAACATTCACAGGCTGGCAGCCTGCACCACGAACTGCCACTTTCAAGAGCCACTTCCAGCGCGGGATGTCGCGGTTCGGGGTTGCCCGAATCGCGGCTCTATTCAACGGAGATCAGCTGCCGCTGACAGGTCTCGGCGCTCTCGCGAGCCGCAGCAACAATCCGCAACGCCAAACAGGCGTCCGCCAAACCGCTCGTGCGGCGCACCAGACTCGTGACGGAGCGGTGAAACAGGTTCAGCAGCTGCTCACCCACCGGTCGGTCGTGCTCCAGCGATTCCAGATGGCGGCCGGCCGCATCGAACCAGGTGACGGTTGCCGGCAAGTCGACGAACGCGACGCCATGCTCGCAGCAGACCTGCAAGTCCGCGGGCGGGCGGAATGATGCTGCCTCCGGCCACTCGGGGCGGACGTGAGTGCCGTAGCTGATATGGGCCACGTGAGCTTTGCCGCAAGTCGTCTCGGGCCCGTCCCGAAAATCGAGGCTCAGCTGAAAGTGGTCCTCTTCTCCCTTCCCGCCTTCATGGGAGATGGCGGTCACTCCCGCCACTTCACGGCCCATCACATAGCGGCACCAATCCACCTGCTCCAGCAGCGTGGTGACGCCGTCGGTGGGCGGCGTGCCGGCCTTGCGAGTCATCGCCCGCTGATGGCAAAAGATCAGCTTGGGCTGCCCGAGACGCGTGGCAATCAGCTCCTTGAGCCGTTGCGTGGCCGGAGCCTGTCGACGCGGGAGCTCTGCCATGAAGGCCACTCCCGAGGCGTCGACGCGCCGCTTCACTTCCAACGCCTGATCGCCGGGAAGCTCCAAGGTCGTGGAGCAGTAAACAGCCTTCCCGTGTTCGGAAGCCGCGATAATCGGCAGGGGGCTGTACCACTGGCGATCGAGAATCAGTACGGCGTCGATATCGGGACGGCAAGCGATCGCGTGAAAACCGTCCACGGCGCGGCAACGAAAATCGTTGGCGGCTTGTTCGGCCAACAGCCCCACACTGGAGGACACGGCGCGAACTTCAAACCGATCGACCAAAGAACGCAGTGCGGGGCGGTGCCGGGTCTCCCACCAACGGCCCAGTCCGATCACTGCCGTACGGAGTCGCATGAATCAGCCAATCCAGCGGTGAATGCGGGGGCAGGCGGTCAACCCGATCCGCTCTTGTCCCGCAATGTCGACCGGAATTATATCGATCGCGCAAGCGGATGACGAGCAGGCAAATTCCCTGGCAGAGAGGGTCGCGTCGCAACCGGGCTCCCCTGTCGCGCACTGCCGTCATAACGAGAGTTTCCCGTTCGACCGCCGCAACCGAAGCATTCCGGCAGCGCGCCATGTCCGGCCACCCGATTTCACGGCACAACCCACCCCACGGGCCTCACGAGGGTCGCCTGCGATTGAGGCCCGGCCTCACTGCGACCGGGTTGGGTCGTCGCAGGATTGCTCGAGCTCGCTGAGCTCCTCGAGCCAAAGTCGGATTTCGTTGTTGTACTCCACCGACAAGTTGCCGAGCACCAACTGGCGGTGAAACGCCGCGGCGCCCTGGTCGCGCAGCTCCGCGTCCTCCGCCGAAGGGAAGCGCATGTTGGGGTCGGGCGCAATCAACCGGCGGCAGAAGTTCATCAGCAGTTCGTTGACCGTCACCTCTTTAGGCAGCAGCTCCTCGAGCCGCTGCGGCAATTGCCGCTTCTCCTCCAGCAGCTGGCGGACATTCTTCGCGTCGGAGAACAACGGCTGGCCCGCCAGCAATTCGATCAGCACATAGCCCAACGATGCCAAGTCGCTGCGGCGGCTGCAGACACCCTCCAGCACTTCGGGCGCCGCATATGCCGGCGTGCAGGTGCGCAACTTCGGAGGATCGTCTTGTTCGTACGCCGACCCGATATCGATGATCTTGACGTTGCCCGATTTTTTCAGCATCACGTTGGCCGGCTTGATGTCGCCGTGAATGATGCGTTCTCGATGCAAAGCGGCCAGCGCCCCCAGGCAATCCCGCACGATCGCCACCGCCACCCCTGCCTTGAACCGAGGCTGCACTCGCCCCTGCGTGACCACGACGCGATTAATGTATTCCCAGCGCTTGTTGGAGACCCGGCTGCGACAGTCCGTCAACATTCGCGGCGTCAACAGGCGCCGCAAGTCGTAGCCGTCAATCCATTCCATCACCATCATGCGAATGCGATTGCGGTCCAGGAAGTTGTGCACATCCAGCAAGTTATCGTGCTGAATCTGGGCCACGTGAGAGGCGACCTTGCCGATCCGCCCCATCGCCGTGTCGTATTGGCGGGCGTTCTTGAAGTGCTCGGGCGAGAAGATCTTGACGGCAATCGGCAGCGTAAAGTCGTCCGAGCCGCGACGCTCGGACTTGTACACCACGCCTTGCCCGCCCGAGCCAAGCAGCTCGTGGAGCTCATGGTGCGACGTCCAGTTCAGACGCTGCGAGCCGATGATCTGCTGGTAGCGCCCCAACAGCTCGTTGTCGCGGCTGGCGCGTTTTCCCTTCTGGCTAAGAGTACGGAACGGATTCCGCAAGGTCGTCGTAAGCATGGCGGGAGGGAACAGCGCGGGGCGAGTGGTGGCGGCAGGCGGGAGGCAGGTCACGCCTCTGCGCTACATCGTATGACGAAGCGGAAAACCGGCATAGGGCAATGCGAGTTTGTGGAGCGCCATCGCGCCATCGCGCCACCGCCGCTCCCACGCGTTGCCGAGACTAATTCTCAACACGCTCCGCCGGAGATCTCGGTCTCCCGCGACCCGAACGCCTTGTGCCGGCCGAACCGCTATTTGGACGAGATCTGATAACGTCGGATCTTGCGATCGAGCGTCGAGCGTTCGATGCCGAGAATCGTCGCGGCGCGGCTTTTGTTCCAGTTGGTCGACTTCAACGTGGCGAGAATATGGCGCCGCTCGACCTCGGCCAGCGACAACGGCTCGTAGCTGTCCGTGGCAACGCGCAGTCCGAGCTCCCCCGACTCGCTGGCGGTGGCGAGATTCGTCAGCGTCAAGTCTTCGAGCTCAATTAGATTGCCTTTGGCGTGCAGCATGGCGCGCTCCACGACGTTCTTCAGCTCGCGAACGTTGCCCGGCCAGCGGTAGCGCAGCATCTGCTGAATCGCCTCGTTGGAGAAGCCGCGGACCTTGTGTCCCGTCTCGAGGCGATAGCGTTTCAAAAAATGCGTGGCCAACAGCACGATGTCCTCGCCGCGTTTGCGCAGCGGAGGCACGTTGACCTCAACCACATGCAGGCGGAAGAACAGGTCCTGCCGAAACGTCCCCTCGCGGACCGCCTTCTCGAGGTTCCGGTTGGTGGCGGCGATCACGCGGACGTCCACCTTGATCGGCTCGTTGCCGCCCAGCCGTTCGAATGGGTGCCCTTCGAGCACGCGCAGAAACTTGGCCTGGATCGACGGGCTCATCTCGCCAATCTCGTCGAGCATCAAGGTGCCCTGATGAGCGGCTTCGAACTTGCCGATCTTGCGCCCGGTGGCGCCGGTGAAAGCGCCGCGCTCGTGCCCGAACAACTCGCTTTCGAGAATGCTTTCCGACAGCGCTGCGCAGTTGAGGCAGACGAACGGACCCTTGCGCCGCGCGCTGGCGAAATGCATCGCGCGAGCGACCAGCTCCTTGCCGACGCCGCTTTCGCCACGGATCAACACCGTCGCGCGACTCGGGGCGGCACGGGCGATCTCTTGTTGCACTTTTTGCAACGCCGCGCTCTCGCCAATCAACTCGCTCTCCGAGCCCAGCCGCTGTCGCAGCTGCTGAATCTCGTTGCGAGTGTAGGACAAGTCCTCGGCGAGCTCCTGCTGTCGCTCCAGATTTCGCAGCGCCAACGCCACGTTCTCGGCCACGGCCAGCGTGAACTCCAGGTCGTCCGGATCAAACCGACGCTCGGCCTGCATCGAATACAGATGAAACAGGCCGACCACGCGCTGGTTCTGTCGAATCGGCGCACAGATGACGCTGGTCGCGTGAATCAACCCGCGGCTGTCGCGCGTCATCAGCACGCTGTCGTCGGCGACATTGCGAGCGAGCACGGCCTCGCCCTCCAGCACCACCGTCTCGGCAAGAAAGTCCGACACGCGATGGTACGGCTCGTTGTGATCCGAGCGGGAGGCGACGATCTCCAGCATCCCGGTGGCAAAGTCCTTGCCGCCGTCGTCCTTGTCCTTGAGCGGCAACAATAGCATCGCGCCCGCGTCGGTCGGCGTGCTGTCGAACAACCCGTCGAGCGCCAGCTGCGCAACGGATGTCGTGTCGTTCTGCTGCGCGAGCTCAAACGCCAACCGGCACAGCTTCGCGGCCGACTCGCCGACCTTGGGCACTGTCTCGTCGGTCGCCGCCGGCAACAGGTAGCGGGTCTGATCGCGGCGATGCGTGATCGTGGTTGGCTCGTCCAGCGCCAAAAGCTCGGAGTCGCCGACCTCGATCGCGGCGGCCGTCTCGTCCACGCCGTCGCCAAAGGCAGCGGAGAGATCGTGCACAAAAGCCATTTGACAGGCGCCGATTCGAATCACATCGCCGGGTGACAAGCTGTGGTCAGCTGTCACCCGGACGCTGCCGACCATCGTGCCGTTGCGGCTGCCCAAATCCCGGAGCGTCCACTTGTCCTGGGTATAAAACACCTCGGCGTGACTGCGGCTGCAACGGTCGTCCTTCACAACCACCTGGTTGGTGCTGGCTCTGCCGATGGTCACCGTCCGGCCGGGCACCAAGCGGTATACATCCGTCCACTTGGGGCCTTCACGGATAACCAAATAGGAGATCATGGGCAGCAAAATCGTCTCGAACGAGTTCGAAAAACAGGGTTTTCTTGATCTATAGCGGCGCGGTAACTAAGGTAAACTTAGCAGATGGCTGTGGGAGCATCTCTTTGTCGGAAGTCAGGGAGTTCCGCAACTCGTCAGCCGAATCTAACGTTATTGTACCGTCACCAACTTCATTCTGCTTCCGAAGTCTCTCGGCAGCGGAAATGGCCAGGGCAAGGCCGGGGTCCAACCATGCGGGCGGACCTCGTAAGTTCTAGGCAACGCGGCGCTTATGCCGCGTTGTTCAACTACTCGAGGAGTCTGCGAATGTCTCGTCCGCGTTGGAGTATCTGCGCCGCTGTCGCGGCCATTGCCTGCGCCTTCGCTGTTGTTTGTACCTACCACGCAGAAGCTGGACGGACGATCGCCAGCGCCGTGGGCGGTATCTTTATCGATGCGGACGGCGCCGTGCGAGCGCCTTCGGCCGACATGAAGAACGCCCGCATCAAGGCGTTGCGGGAGGCTGTCGCCAAGCCCGCCGGCGATGTGAACACGCCGGTCGAGCTGCGGCGAATTTCCTTGCGTGGCTTGGAGGCCGCCGTTCGCGAGGCGCTCGCCAAGGGCGACACGCTGCCCGACGAGATCCAGTTCCTGGCCGGGCTGCAGCGAATTCAGTATGTGTTCGTCTACCCCGAGCAGAACGACATCGTCATCGCCGGACCGGCCGAGGGCTGGGTCGTGAATGGCGACGGCGAGATCGTCGGCATCACCTCGGGTCGTCCCGTGCTGCGTTTGGACGATCTGTTGGTCGCGCTGCGTTCGGTTGAGAACGCGCGAACCGGCGGCATCAGCTGCTCGATCGACCCCACGGCCGAAGGCCGCCAGCGTCTTCAGCAGGTGCTCGACGCCCAGGCCCGCAGCCGCCAGCCGCTCAACCCGGCCGTGCTCGAGCCGCAAATGAAGGAAGCCTTCGGGCCTCAGCAAATCACCGTCAAGGGCGTGCCGCTGGACAGCCACTTCGCTCGCATGTTGGTCGCGGCCGACTACCGGATGAAGCGTCTGGCCATGCACCTGGAGCCTGCTCCGATTCCGAACATGCCCAGCTACGTGCAGATGATTCGCGGCGGCGTCAACAGCTCCACCAATCCTCGCTGGTGGCTGGCCTGCAACTACGAGCCGCTCGCCGCCAGCGATGACAAACTGGCCTGGGAGATCCGTGGGCAAGGCGTCAAGGCGATGACCGAAGATGAGTTCGTGCAGGCTGACGGAACCGTCAAGGGAACCGGCAAGGCCAACGACGCTGCCCAAAAGTGGGCCGACCTGCTGACCTCGCGTTACGACGAGTTGTCCGCCGCCGATCCGGTGTTCGGCAAGCTGCGAAACATGATGGACATGTGCGTGGTCGCCGCGCTGATCGAGGCCCACGACTTCCGCAACCTCGCCAACTGCGACCTCAGCCTGTTGTACGACGCTCGCAGCGACCTGACGCTGACGCAATGGCCGACTCCGCGAACCGTCTCTCCCGAGTGCTCGTTCCTGCGGACTCGCAAGGGCTGGACCGTCACCGCCTCGGGCGGCGTGCTGGTCGAATCCTGGCAAAGCGCTTCGCGCTCCAAAGTCGACGGCGCCATCGCCGCGGTTCGCGAGAAGTCCGCTCCTAACGCCAAGCGTTGGTGGTGGAATTAGCGCCCCGTCCCTGTTGAAACTACGCACTCTTTGACATCCTGTTGATGCGACAGCCTCGCCATTGTGCGAGGCTGTTTCATTTGTGTCGCGTGGCACAGGCTGGTTGTAGCACAGGCTGCCAGCACTGCCAGCCTGTGGTTGTCGTGGTTTTCACCGCCCGTTGCAGGCTGGCAGCCTGCACTACGTCGGGATCCACAACACAATTCCTGCTATGATGGAGACGTGGACTTCTTCCCTCCTCCCACCTGTCAATCTGCCATGAAGCCACACTCCCACCTCCCTCGCAAACTCGCCTTCCTGCTCATTCTCGGCGCCGTCGCCGCGTTCAGCGCGAGTCCCACGACGGCAGCGGACCCGGCGGTGAGTGAAGCTGCGGTGAAGCAGTTCGAGACGCACATTCGGCCGCTGCTGGCGACTCGCTGTATCAAGTGTCATGGTGCGGAGAAACAAGAGGGCCAGTTGCGACTCGATACCCGCGAGGGGCTGCTGAAGGGCGGCGAGAGCGGCGCGGCAATCGTGCTCGGCAAGCCCGCGGAAAGTTTGTTAATCGAGGCGATTCACTACGAGGGGCTTGAGATGCCCCCCAACCGACAGCTGGACGCCGAGTCGATTCAGCAGATGGAGCAGTGGATTGCAGCCGGGGCCGCTTGGCCCGAGAGCAAGCCGTTGCGGCCCGAGGCGGCCGCGATCACGGCCGAAGACCGACAGTGGTGGGCGTTCCGCCCGCTGGTCCCGTCCGCAGCGCCTCAACTGGCCGACGACAGCTGGTCCGCCAATGACGTCGATCGCTTCGTCTGGAAGCAGCTGCGCGACCATCAGCTACTGCCCGCTCCGGAGGCCTCGCGCGAGGCGCTGATTCGACGGCTCTATTTCAATCTGATCGGCCTGCCGCCCACGCCCGAGGAGATCGACGCCTTTCTCGCCGACACCGCGCCCGACGCCTGGGAGCGAACGATCGACAAGCTGCTGGACGACCCGCGCTACGGCGAGCACTGGGCGCGTTTCTGGCTCGACTTGGTTCGCTACAGCGAGTCGGACGGCTGGAACCAGGATGCGCACCGGCCTCACATCTGGCGGTATCGCGATTACGTGATTCAGGCGTTCAATCAAGACAAACCCTATCCCGAATTCGTCCGCGAGCAGTTGGCCGGCGATCAGCTGCACGAGGACAATCCCGAACATCTCGCCGCGGCCGGCTTCCTGCGGCTCGGCATTTACGAATACAACCAGCGAGACGCTCGCGGACATTGGAACGACATCATGAACGAGATGACGGACGTCTCGGGCGATGTGTTCCTCGGGATCAGCATGGCCTGCGCGCGGTGTCACGATCACAAGTTCGATCCGGTTCCCAGAGACGACTATTTCAAATTGCGGGCGTTCTTCGAGCCGGTGATTTGGCGCGACGATCTGACGGCCACCACCGAGCAACAACGGCGCGACCACGCCGATGCCATGGCGAGCTGGGAAGAGGCGAGCCGCGAGGTGCGCCAGCAGATCGACGAACTGTTGAAGCCGTACAACGACAAGAAATGGAAGTCGACCGTCGCCAAGTTCCCGCTCGATATCCAGGCCTGCTTCCACAAGGCGCCCGACGAGCGCAACTCGTGGGAACAGCAGATGACTTACCTGATCGAGCGCCAGTTCGAAGAGGAGGGCGGCGGGCCGCTCAAGAGCCTGTCCAAGGAGCACAAGGCTCGCTACGACGAGCTGCAAAAGGAGTTGGCCCAGTTCGACAAGCTCAAGCCGCAGCCGCTGCCAGGAGTCATGACCGTCACCGAATACGACGGCCAGGCCGCGCCGACTCGGATCCCCGACGATCCGGGCAGCGAGGCGATACCGCCGGGCTTTCTGTCCGTGCTGTCGCCGGCTGCGGCGGCGTTGCCAGACGGGGCGCCCGGCGCCGATTCGACTTCGCGCGGACGTCGCTTGCAATTGGCCGAGTGGATCGGCCGCTCGGACAACCCGCTGACAATGCGCGTGATCGTCAACCGCATTTGGCAGCAACACTTTGGCGAGGGCATCGTCCGCACGCCCAATGATCTCGGGCACAACGGCGAGGCGCCGACGCACCCCGAGCTGCTCGACTGGCTCACCGGTCAGTTCATCGAGGGCGGCCTCCGCATGAAGCCGTTGCACAAGACGATTCTGATGTCCGCGACGTGGCGCCAATCGTCGCATCATCCCGATGCCGAGCGTCAACAGGCGCTGGATCCCGGCGAGCTGCTGCTGTGGCGCGCCCCGGTCCGCCGCCTCCGCGCCGAACAGATTCGCGACGCCATGTTGAGCGTCAGCGGCCATCTCGACCCGAAGCACGGCGGACCGAGCGTCGAAGAGAGCACGCCGCGACGGGGCGTTTATGTCAAGTCGTTTCGCAACAAGACCGAGACGTTCATGCACCTGTTCGACCTGACGGGCGGCCTGAAGAGCGTCGCGGTCCGCAACACCACGACCACACCGATTCAATCCTTGTTGATGATCAACGGCGCCTACGCGACAGCGCGGGCCAAAGGCCTGGCCGACCGGGTGCTCAAGTCGCACGGCGCCGATCCCATCGCGGCAGTGCAGCGGCTGACTCGGCTCACTTGGGGCCGAGCTGCCAGCGAAGACGAGCTCCGCGATGCCTTGGCATTTTTGGAGCTGCCACCCGATCCAGGCGCCAAGCTCGACGCCGCTCGATTCCGCGACCTCGCGCATGTGCTGTTGAACTCCAGCGAGTTTTTGTATCTCGACTGACGTCCACCGGTCCACCGGGCCTCACAAGGGTCGCCTGCGATGGAGGCCCGACCGGTCCACCGGGCCTCACAAGGGTCGCCTGCGATGGAGGCCCGACTCCGTATATGACAAACATCCGTCATCTATGCCGCGACTGCCCTTCCTTTCCGGGTTGACTGACATGACCATACGCAACCGCCTTCCGGCCACCGACTCCCCCGCCGACTTGGCGGGACGGCGCGAGTTTCTGCTTCGCGGCGGCCTCGGCCTGGGCGCCCTGGCCGGCAGCTTCCTGCTCGGCTCCGACAGCTCGGCGGCGGGAATCGTGTCCGGCGACGCCACCCGCGGCCCGCATCATGCGCCGCGAGCCAAGAGCGTGATCTGGCTGTTCATGGAGGGCGGGCCGAGCCATCTCGACCTGTTCGATCCCAAGCCGCTGCTGGACAAGCTGGCCGGCCAGCCGCTGCCCGCGGGCTTTAAGGAGCCGATCACGGCGATGGGCGAGCGAGGTGCCCCGCTGCTGCCGGCGCCGCGCACGTGGAAGCAACACGGACAAAGCGGCCTCTGGGCGTCCGAGTGGATCCCACATATCGCTGAGTGTCTCGACGATATCGCCGTGATCCGCTCCTGCTGGACCAACGGCATCAACCATGCCGGCGGCGTCTGCCAGATGAACACCTGCATCAACGTCGCCGGCCGGCCCTCGCTGGGATCCTGGGTTCACTACGGGCTCGGGTCGGCCAACCAGAACCTGCCCGCGTTCGTCGTGATGTGCGACAACACGGGCCGGCCCGTCAACGGCCCGCGCAACTGGGGCAGCGGCTTCATGCCCGCGACTCACCAGGGCGTGCGGATCAACGGCGGCAGCGACGAGCCGATCGCCAATCTCAACCCGCCGGAAGGCTACAGCGTCGAGCAACAAAAGCACAAGCTAGGACTGTTGCAGCGGCTCAATCAACGCCATGCCGACGGCCGACCGCAGCAGACGGAGCTGGACGCGCGCCTGAGCAGTTACGAGCTGGCGTTCCGCATGCAGGCGCAGGCCCCCGAGGCAGTCGACCTCGGGCAAGAGTCCGAGACGACGAAGCAGATGTATGGTCTGGACCACAAAGACACGGAATCGTTTGGCCGCAATTGCTTGCTGGCGCGACGGCTGGTCGAGCGTGGCGTGCGTTTCATCCAGCTCTACAGCGGCACCGGCAGCAAATGGGACTCGCACACGGCGATTGAGGCGAACCACTCGCGGCTTTGCAAGTCGATGGACAAGCCGGTCGCCGGTTTGCTGATGGACCTTAAGCAGCGCGGGCTGCTCGACGAGACGCTGGTCGTCTGGGGCGGCGAGTTCGGCCGCACGCCGATGAGCGAAAAGGGCAACGGCCGCGACCACAACCCGACCGGCTTCACGATCTGGATGGCCGGCGGCGGCGTGAAAGGCGGACAGACCATTGGCGCCACCGACGAGCTAGGGCTCTACGCCACCGAGGACAAGATGCACGTCCGCGACATCCACGCCTCGATCCTTTGGCTGATGGGCCTGGACAACATGACCTTGACCTTCGATCACAAAGGCCGTCCCGAGCGGCCCACGATCAACGAAGGGGCCATGAACCGCAAACTGCTAGGCTGATACAGCGCCGCCCGGGCATGCCGCCGCCCGGGTTTGCCGCCGCCCGGGTATGCCGGCCCATGGTTTCATCGAATGCCAAAGCCCTTCCGTGGATCGAAGGCCAAAGGCCTTCTTCATCGTAGCCCAGGGCACAGCGCAGCGCCGCCCCGTAGTATCATCGAAGGCCAAAGGCCTTCCGTGGATCGAAGGCCAAAGGCCTTCCTCATCGTAGCCCGGGGCACAGCGCAGCGCCGCCCCGGGTATGCCGCCCCGTAGTGTCATCGAAGGCCAAAGTCCTTCCGTGGACCGAAGGCCAAAGGCCTTCCTCATCGTAGCCCGGGGCACAGCGCAGCGCCGCCCCGGGTATGCC
>JAGQPF010000716.1 GCA_020426845.1 Planctomycetales bacterium | reverse complement strand
TCGCGCGCAAAAGCCCCGACAGGGGCGACAGATGTTAGCCTTGGGCGCAAGCCCAAGGACCAGCGTCGAATCCAGGGAACTGCGCAGGATTCGCGCGCAAAAGCCCCGACAGGGGCGACAGATGTTTGCCCTGGGCGCAAGCCCAGGGAACCGCGCCGAATCCAGCAAACTGCGCAGAGCCCAAAACCGCGCAGAGCCCAAAACTGCGCAGAGCCCAAAACCGCGCAGAGCCCGTGCAGGACATCCCAAGCCCCGCGAACCGCAATCAGCTCAACGACCAGTCCAAGCCGATGTCCAGCGACCGCGACGAATGGGTGAGTGCGCCGACGCTGATCCGATCGACGCCGGTCTCGGCGATGCCGCGAATCGTGGCCAGGTTGACGCCGCCCGAGGCTTCGAGCTCGACGTCCGCCCCGTGTGCGGCGCGAATCTGCACCGCTTCACGGAGTTGATCGTTGGTCATGTTGTCGAGCAGCACGATGTCAGGCGCGCCCTGCAACGCATCGCGGAGCTGGTCGAGCGTGTCGACCTCGATTTCCACGATCAAGTCGCCGACGCCGTGCTGGCCGAGAAACTGGCGCGCGTGGCGCACGGCATCCGCGAGGGTCGCTGTTGGGCTTTCGTTGCGACGCAACTGCAGGTGGTTGTCCTTAATCAGCACTGCGTCGAACAGGCCCGTGCGATGGTTGCGGCCTCCGCCGCAGTGAACGGCGTGCTTTTCGAGCCGCCGCCAGCCGGGCGTGGTCTTGCGGGTGTCGTACACGCGAGCGTGCGTGCCGGCGACGGCCGTGACGTACTGCCGCGTCAGGGTGGCGATCCCGCAGAGTCGCCCGAGCAGGTTGAGCATCAACCGTTCGGCGGTCAGCAGGTCTCTGGCCGAGCCTTCCAATTGGGCCAACGGCTTGCCGGCTTCGACCACTTCTCCATCGTCCACCCAAGTGGTCCAGGTGGCGTCGAGATTCATTTCCTCAACGACCAGCCGCGCGGCGTGGATTCCGGCGACGACGCCGCTTTCCCTCGCGCCGAACGTGGCGCCGCCACGGCTTGCGGCGGCCGCCATGGCGACGGTCGTCCAGTCGTGGCCGCGTTCGAGATCCTCGCGCACGGCGAGCCGGATCAGCTCGCGGCAGTCGTCTTCCAGTTCATCGTCCCAGGTCAGCTGGCGAAAGTCTCGGTCCACGTGCGATCCCCGTGCATGGGCGGAACAGCCGGGTGTCAGGCCCTCGCTGCAAACGCGTTTCTCCTGCATAATAACGGGCTTGGATCTTGCTCGGTAGGCTCGGTGTGGCGTGTCGAGCGGCATTGAGTCGTTTTCTCCTCTCTCGGTGGATCCCGTGAGCTCCCGACCTTGGTTGTTGCCGCGGGACCAGCGAACGCTGGGCTGGGCAGTGCTGGCGTACCTGGCACTGTCGGCGGCGCCGGTCTGTTGGCTCGCAGCGCGAGGACAGCTGACCACCGTCGAGAGCCCTCGACCGGCGCCGCGACTGTGGGTGAACTTGAATCAAGCGGGCCCGGCCGAGTTGTCGTTGTTGCCCGGCATCGGGCCGGCGTTGGCGGAGCGAATTGTTGCGAGACGGGAGACGAAGGCGTTTCGGTACGTCGAGCAGCTGCGCGACGTGCGAGGGATCGGTCCCAAAACGATGGACAAGCTCCGGCCGCTGGTGTTCTGCGGCGCGGCGACAGATGAGGGCGACAGACGAGGGCCCCGGCGATGATCTTTGACTTGCAGGCGCCGTTCCAGCCCAGCGGCGATCAGCCAACGGCGATCGAGCAATTGGTCGCCGGGCTCGAGAGCGGCCGAAGAAGCCAGGTGTTGATGGGCGTCACCGGCTCCGGCAAAACGTTCACGATGGCCAACGTGATCCAACGGGTGCAGCGTCCGACGCTGGTGATCTCCCACAACAAGACGCTCGCCGCGCAGCTGTACTCCGAGTTTCGGGAATTCTTCCCCCGCAATGCGGTGCACTATTTCGTCAGCTATTACGACTATTACCAGCCGGAAGCCTACATCCCGCAGCGCGACATCTACATCGAGAAGGACGCGTCGATCAACGACGAGATCGACCGCCTGCGACTGGCCGCCACCAGCGCACTGGTCAGTCGCCGCGACGTCGTGATTATCGCCAGCGTCTCCAGCATCTATGGCTTGGGCTCGCCCGAGGACTATCGATCCATGATGGTCGGCCTGCAGGTCGGCATGTCCATCGACCGGGACGAGATGCTGAGCAAGCTGATCGACATTCAATACTCGCGCAATGATGTCAGCTTCGAGCGGACGAAGTTTCGCGTCCGCGGAGATTGCGTCGAGGTGTGGCCGTCCTACGAGGAGTTTGCGTACCGCATCGAGTTCTGGGGCGACGAAGTCGAGCAGCTGTCGTTCATCAATCCGACGTCGGGCGAGATCATCTCGCGAGAGCAGCAGATCTTCATCTATCCGGCGAAGCACTTTGTCATGCCGGAGGAGCGGATCAACCAAGCGATCGACACGATCAAACAGGAGCTGGAGGAGCGGCTCGAGGTGATGCGGCAGCAGGGCAAGCTGCTCGAGGCACAGCGGCTCAGCGCTCGCACTCGGTTTGACATTGAAATGCTGCAGGAGGTGGGGCACTGCCCCGGCATCGAGAACTACAGCCGCCCGCTCTCGGGGCGCCCGCCCGGCTCGAAGCCCGACACGTTGTACGACTTCTTCCCGAAGGATTTCTTGTTGCTGGTCGACGAGTCGCATGTGACGGTGCCGCAGATTCGCGCCATGTACGCGGGCGACCGCAGCCGCAAACTGACACTGGTCGACCACGGCTTCCGCCTGCCCAGCGCGCTGGACAACCGCCCGCTGACGTTCGAAGAGTGGGAGCAGATGGTGCCACAGGCGATCTTCGTCTCCGCGACGCCGAGCGACTACGAGCTGGATCAAACCGGCGGCGAATTGGTGGAGCAGTTGATTCGTCCCACCGGATTGCTCGACCCCGTGGTGGAGGTGAAGCCCGCCACCGGCCAGGTGCCGGATCTGCTCCAACAGATTCGCGAACGCGCTGCCGCCGACGAACGCGTGCTGGTCACGGTGCTCACCAAACGGCTCGCCGAGGACCTGTCGACATACCTCAACGAACAGGGCGTTGCTTGCAAATGGCTGCACAGCGAGTTGGATGCGTTCGAACGCGTCGAGCTGTTGCGCGACTTGCGCGAGGGTAAATTCGAGGCGTTGATCGGCGTCAACTTGCTTCGCGAAGGCTTGGACCTGCCCGAGGTGTCGCTGGTCGCCATTGTCGATGCGGACAAGGAAGGGTTCCTACGCAGCGAGACGTCGTTAATTCAGACCATCGGGCGGGCGGCGAGAAACGTCAACGCGAAGGTGATTCTGTACGCGGATAAGATGACCGACGCGATGGAGAACGCGATTGAAGAGACGCGACGGCGGCGTGAGCTGCAGCAGCGCTATAACGACGAACACGGCATCACGCCCGAGACTGTCCGCAAACGCGTCCGCGCCGGCATCGAGGCGGCGGCCGCCGCCTACCGGGCCGCGAACGCCGCCGTGGGACGCACCGATGACGAGCAGGTGATCAACGAGGAGTATCTTCAGGAGCTCGAGAAGGAGATGCTGCAGGCCGCCGAGGATTTGGAGTTCGAGCGGGCCGCCGCAATTCGCGATCGCATCGTGCAGATGCGCGATCAAGTCGGCGAAACCGTCTCGGCGGCCGAAGCGAATCTGAAAGCCACTGCCAAGGGTGGCCGGCGAAAAGGCCGCAAGGGCGGATCCAAGGTGCCACGCCCGAAGAAACGCTGACCACGCAGCCGCTCCCCGGATCGATACAGCGCAAGCCACAACCCGAAAGCTGAGTGACATGGAACTGAACGAACTGACCGCCGTTTCCCCCATCGACGGCCGGTACGGCGCCAAGACCGCGGCGCTTCGCGATATCTTCAGCGAGTACGGCTTGATCCGGCGACGCGTCGCCGTGGAGGTGCGCTGGCTCGAACGACTCGCCACGCTGCCCGATGTGACGGAAGTGCCCGAGCTGAGTACTGAGGCCCAGGGCCGCCTCCGCGAGTTGGTCGAGCATTTCACGCTGGAGGACGCCGGGCGGATCAAACAGATCGAACGCGAGACGAACCATGACGTCAAAGCGGTCGAGTACTTCATTAAGGAACGCACCGCCGACTGCCCGGACCTGGCCGCCTGCAAGGAGTTCATTCACTTTGCCTGCACGTCCGAGGATATCAACAACCTCTCGCATGCGTTGATGTTGCGAGACGGCCGTGAGCTGCTGGCAGGTGACATGCAGCGATTGATCGATTCCGTGGTCGAACTGGCGACTCGGTTCGCCGCCGAGCCGATGCTGTCGCGGACGCACGGACAAACTGCCTCGCCCACGACCGTCGGCAAGGAGCTGGCCAACGTGGCGGCGCGGCTGATGCGACAACGCGACCAGGTACTGGCGGTTCCGCTGTTGGGAAAAATCAACGGCGCCGTCGGCAACTACAATGCTCACCTGTCGGCCTACCCCAATGTTGGCTGGGAGGCGAACGCCCGGGCGATGGTCGAGAGCCTGGGGCTCGAGTGGAACCCCCGCACCACGCAGATCGAGCCGCACGATTACATTGCCGAGCTGTTCGACGCCATTGCGCGATTCAATACGGTGTTGATCGACTTTGCCCGCGACGTCTGGGGATATATCTCGCTGGGCTATTTCAAACAGAAGCAGGTCGCCGGCGAGGTGGGTTCCTCGACGATGCCGCACAAGGTGAACCCGATCGACTTCGAAAATGCCGAGGGCAATCTGGGGCTGGCCAACGCGGTGCTGCGGCACATGGCCGAAAAACTGCCGATCTCCCGTTGGCAGCGAGACCTGACCGACTCGACCGTATTGCGGAATATGGGCGTCGGCTTTGGCTACAGCGCCATTGCGTTCAGCTCGTTTTTGAAGGGCATCGGCAAACTCGAATTGAATGGCGCGCGGCTGGCCGAGGATCTGGACCACGCCTGGGAAGTGCTGGCCGAGCCGATTCAAACGGTGATGCGCCGGTTTGGCGTCGACCGTCCCTATGAGCGTCTCAAAGAGTTGACTCGCGGTCGGGAGATCACCAGGGAGTTGATTCGCGAATTTATCGCTAACCTGGAGATCCCCGAAACCGCGAAGTCGTTGTTGTTGGACCTGACCCCCGCGACCTATGTCGGCAACGCCGAGCAGCAAGCGAGAAACCCGCAGGGAGGGGCGAGCCCGGAGTGGTAGGCGTCGCAACGTCCACCCGGCCATCGGAACGGCAGATTCCGGAACGAAGAACACCGTTCCGATCGCCGGCGGGTGTCGCTAACGGGCGGTTGGCAACAGCTGCGGTTCGTCGTTGGGGCCGTGCAGGACTCTTTCTCGCCCGCTAATCGTGGCGAAAGCGCGAAGCAACTTCGCGTCCAGTGGCAGCGAGAGCGACCGTGGCGCCCCGTCGGCCATGCTGAACTGAAGCGACTTTCCATACGGCCGCGCGTTTTGCAGTTGCTCCAGGGAAAAATCTTCCGGCTTGGTCCAGGGGATGTTGGTTTGCGCCTCGACGAGCAGCAGGGTGTTGGAAGTTCCGTCGTGAAAGTCGTGGAACGCCAACGGTCTCGAATCGTCCATGCTCAGGCCCTCGCCAACTACACCGACATAGGAAGTAAACTGGGTGTCGGCCGGCGCGGAGGGATTTCGGTAAGCGGCGGGCATGCGGCTGAGCAACTGCTTGTTGTGCTCGCTGTCCCACGGCTCGTTGAGACGATACTGTTCAAAGAGCTTCTGTTCGCCAATGAACGGCAGTATCGCGACCCGCCAGCTATATGGGGGCAACATGCCCTCGCCCTCGGACTGTTGCACTTGTTTTGAGTTAGGCAACACTCGGTACGCGTCGTGGAAGTTGTGAAAAGCGATCGCGAGCGCCTGCAGATTGCGCCGGCTTTGGGTTTCTTTTTTCGCTCCCCACACTGAACTCAGAATCTGCTGGAGATCGGGAAAGGCGATCGCGCCGGTATGATCAGTATCGGTCATGGCCTCAGTTTGGTCGCTGGGGGCAGCTTGCGCCAAGGCATCGGCGGCGCGTTGCACTTCCCGCGGCGTCTGTCGAAAGTCGGTTCGCTGCAGCAGTAGGAACTGGTGTTGGTTCTCCTTGGTGGAAGAGAACGAGCGAGGTGTTCGGCCTTGGGGAGCGATGCAGAGCTGCAGCAGGGTCGTCCGATCCGCGGATTGCATCCGAAAGATGGCCCGCCGCGCTTCGCCGTTGAATTGCAGCAGAATTTCTCCTTCGCCCGTGACGCGATAGAGGCCACGGTGGGGGATCGCAGCCATATCGTCCTTGGGATCGGGAGTTTTGCCGTTGCCCTTGACCGTGGTCGGAAGGTCGAGCAATTGCGTTGGCGTGGCGTTCACCATTCCCAGAGTCCCGTTATCGCCGAACACAAAATATTGGCCAGACGCCAGTGGCAGCGATTCACCTTCCACGGTGAGTGCCACGACTTGCCAGATTCCGGCAATGGATCGCAGGGCTTGGTACCGCATGATCTGATCTGCGCCGCTCTGCCCGCCCGGGCCGCTCAAGCTTGCTTCTTCGCCGGAGTCGGCATTGGTCTGCGGTAGCTCGCCGTTGTGGGCGACCTTGCTGGCGTCCTCTCCACGGGGCGTGCGGGCCGCAGGCGGTGTCACGGTTGGATTGCCATCCTTGTCGATATCGACTTGACTGCCGGGGGCGACATTCAGTGCCGTCGTTGTGCCGTCGGCGTGCTTGATGCGGATCAGCACCCCTGCCAGCATTCCGCCGGCAAAGGCAAGCACCGCGGCGGCCAACGTCGCGACAACGGCTGACCTCAGCGGGATTTGGCGAACCGCCGCTCGCCGGGGCGCAGCCGACAAGGTCGCGGCCTGCACAGCCTGCGGCTCCGACGCTTCGGCACCGCGCAACAATGCCGCCAGGTCCGCGGACTGGGCGTGTTGCTCCAGCGTCGTGATTACCGAGTCCAAGGCGGGCCGTTGCTCGGGCTTCTTGGTCAGCATCTGGTCGACCAGTTGTGCCACGGCCGCGGGCGTTGCGGGCGACACCGACTGCAGTGCGGCAGGTGCTCGCGAGACGTGCGCCGTCATCTTGGCGAACGCGGTCTGCTCGTGCGCGAACGGCGCGCGGCCGCTCAACAGCTTGTACAAGCTGCAGCCGAGGCCGTAGATGTCGGCGCGAATGTCGGCGTCGCGGGCGCTGTTAACCTGCTCGGGCGAGATGTAGTCCGCAGTGCCCAACGCCAGCCCGGTGCTGGTCGCGTCGGCGCCTTCGTCCCCGGTGATAAAGCGAGCCAAGCCCAGGTCCAGCAGCTTGACTTCGCCCGTGCGGCTGATCATCACGTTCGACGGCTTGATGTCGCGATGCACCAACCCTTCGCGGTCGATCGCCTGCAGCGCGACGGCGATCTTGGCGCCGATCTCGCAGGCGTCCTCCGGCCGCAACGGCCCGACGCGGCGAACGAGCTCGCTGGCGTCCAGCCCGTCGATCCACTCCGTCACCAGCACGGCGACGCCGTCCACCTCTCGCGCGTCGTGAGCGGCGACGATGTTGGGGTGGCTGAGGCGGCCGGCCGCGCGCATCTCGGCCTGAAAACGGTCGTGCATGCGCGGATCGAGTTTTCGGTGCCCGGCCAGCACCTTGAGCGCCACCGACCGATTGAGCTTGGTGTGCCGCGCCAGGTACACGGCGCCCATGCCGCCTCGTCCCAGACAACGCAGCACTTCGTACTCGCCGATCGCACTCGGCAACTCCTCGGTCAAGGCGTCCTCGGCGACGGCCAGCGCGCCGAGCGCCTTGGCCATGGCTAGCCTCATCTGAGGCTCGGCCGAAAACGACTCCTCCACCGTTCCGTCACGCAAC
>JAGQPF010000715.1 GCA_020426845.1 Planctomycetales bacterium | reverse complement strand
GGAAATAATGGTTGATCATGATCTGACAGAGCAACAATTATGCCAAGACCAACCAGAGTGGGGGGCTCGCCGCCGCCAGAATTCGCGCCCTGGCAACGCGAGAACCATGCGCTCCGCACGAGCAAGCTCGCGGGGGGCGGCGCGCACCGGACCCCCACGGGCTTGCCCCGTGCGGTGAACCTGATGGCGGCTAGCTGCCATCCCGCGCTCCCATGGCACAAGGCCAAGGGGGGCGGGTGCTCGCGCAACGGACTCCCACGGGCTTGTCCCGTGCGGTGAACCTGATGGTGGCTAGCCCGGACTTTTTTGCGCTGTCAGGCCACTTTCCCCCGTGTTTCTCGGGAGAAGTGTCCATTTCGGGTAACCTGTGACTTCCATTTGTAGCCAGAACTCAGAAATACGGATCCGTCACTCGTTCGGCAATCTGCGAAGTCGCTTGACCACGAAAAGCAGCCAGAATACCACCCGTTAGTGGGGTTGCGCGGTGCGCCGCTTCTCGCTAAACAAGGAGCATGACACACCACGACAAACAGAAACGCGCCGTTCACATCGCAACCGTCAAGCGAGTCTACAAAGGCAAGACCTATGTGTCCCACTTGTTGCGGCACACGTATCGGGAAGACGGGAAGGTCAAACATCTCACGCTTGGCAACCTCTCCGATTTGCCCGACGACCTTATCGATGTCATGCGCAAACGACTTGCCGGTGAACCACTTCCCGCCAGTGGCGACGATTTGCGAATTGTCCGCTCGTTACCACATGGGCATGTTGCCGCTGTATTGGGAACACTGCGTCGTTGTGAATTGGACCGCATGATTGCTTCGAAGCCCTGTCGGGAAGCAGAGCTGATTCTCGCAATGATCGTGCTACGCGTGATCTCGCCAAGTTCAAAACTGGCGAATCTGACGGGACTCACCCCTGAAACCGCACAACATACGCTGGCAGATGAATTGCGTCTCGGTGACATTGAGACGCGCGAAATGTATGAGTCGTTAGATTGGTTGCTGAAACGCCAAAATCGCATTGAAAAGAAACTGGCCAAAAAGCATCTCGCTGAGGGAACACTCGTGCTTTACGACGTAAGTTCGAGTTACTACACCGGGCGTCGATCGAATCTCATCAAAATGGGATACAGTCGTGATGCTAAGCCCTCGTTGCCTCAGATTGTGTATGGCCTGTTGTGTGATCGGCGAGGATGTCCCATTGCAGTCGAAGTCTTTCCTGGCAATACGTCAGATCCTGCCACATTTACCTCGCAAGTGAATCGGATCCGTCAACGTTTCGGCTTGACGCGTATCGTACTGGTCGGAGACCGAGGCATGATCACCAGCAAACGGATTGACCAAGACCTACGCGACGTCGATGGACTCGATTGGATTACGGCCCTGCGTAACGACAGTATCAAGAAGCTGGTGCAGCAAGAAACGATTCAACTGTCGCTGTTCGATGAACGTGACTTGGCCGAGGTGACTTCTCCCGACTACCCAGGCGAACGGTTGATCGTTTGCCGTAATCCCCTTCTGGCCGCTGAGCGCGCCCGTAAACGAGAGGATCTTTTAACAGCCGCCGAAAAGAAGTTGAACGCTGTCGTGAATGCGGTATTACGCAAGAAAAATCCACTGCAGGGCAAGGCGAAAATCGGCTTGCGCGTGGGGCGTGAATTAAAGAACACAAAGATGGAGAGACACTTTGAGTTGAAAATTGAAGACGACGCGTTCTCCTACGAGCGTCGACATGACATCATCGCCGAAGAAGCGGCTCTGGATGGCCTCTACGTAGTGCGCACTAGCGTTGCCGGAGAGGTGTTCTCAGCAGAACAGACCGTCGCTGCTTACAAAGATCTGTCTCACGTCGAATGGGCGTTCCGCTCTTTGAAGACCATGGACTTGCGGATACGGCCGATTTACCACTGGAAGGATGCTCGTATTAAATCACACGTCTTCCTCTGCATGCTCGCCTATTACGTCGAGTGGCACATGCGTGAGGCGTTGGCAGACCTCCTGTTCGATGACCATGACCGCGTTGCTGCCGAGGCAACACGGCCGTCGATCGTCGCCAAAGCGCCTCGCTCCGAAGCTGCGAAGGACAAAGAGCGCACTCGTCGCACGACGGACAACCATCCCGTGCAGAGCTTTCAGTCTCTACTCCGAGACCTTGCTACGCTGTGCAAGAACCGACTCCGCTGGGAATCGCACGCCAATGCGGAATTCGAACGAGTGACAGAACCCACCGCTCTTCAGCGCCGCGCATTCGAACTGCTTGGCCTTCCACTGGCCTCGTAGCCAGAAGCGAGAAATTCAACGGCCCTT
Source organism: Planctomycetales bacterium (assembly GCA_020426845.1). GTDB lineage: Bacteria > Planctomycetota > Planctomycetia > Pirellulales > Pirellulaceae > JAGQPF01. Next base: position 279 of record JAGQPF010000715.1, on the reverse strand, counting down.
CAAATTGGCTTCTACGCCCTTATTTACGTATCAATCCAGCGCAGCTCCGCAAAAAAGTCCGGGCTAGCCACCATCACGCGCTCCCATGGCACAAGGCCATAGGGGGCGGCGCGCTTGCTCGACTCGGAGAGTCAAGCTACAACTTGTCCCGTGCGGTGAACCTGATGGCAGCTAGCCACCACCACGCGCTCCCATGGCACAAGGCCATAGGGGGGCGGCGCGGTTGCTCGACGCGGAGAGTCAAGCTACGGGCGCGGTTGCGCGTCGGGTTTCAATGAG
>JAGQPF010000714.1 GCA_020426845.1 Planctomycetales bacterium | reverse complement strand
GGTGGTGACCTCGAACGTCGGCACCATCCACTTTATGACACTGGACGAACTGATTGCCACGGGCCTGCGGGACGAGGCGTAGGTTGGGTCGGCGACACCAGCCCGTCGAATAGAGTCAGCGATCCAGCTCGATGAGCTCGGTCAGCCTAGCCGTCAATTGTCGGACCACTTCCGGATGGTGTTCGGAAACATCGGTGTTCTCGGCGCGATCCTGCGCGAGGTTAAACAGCTGGTACGGCTTACCGAACGGCTTGCCCTTGGGCAGCTCGCGGCCCCCCGAGCCGTTGCCGGCGATCAGTTTCCACTCGCCGTCGCGAATGGCGAACATTCCCGCCACGCTGTGGTGGACGACCGGTTCGGGCCGCGCCACGTTCTCACCAGCGAGCAGTTGGTTTATCGCAAAACTGTCAGGCGCCTCGCCTGGTGTCAGCGTCGCGCCCACCACGCGCGCACACGTGGCATAGAGATCGGTCAGGCAGACGGGCTGATCACACTGTGAGCCTGCCTGGACCTGGCCCGGCCAGCGAACCAGCAAAGGAACGTGATGCCCGGCCTCCCAAATATCGGCTTTCGTGCCGCGAAACGGACCGTTGGCGCGATGGTGCTTGGCAAAGTAGCCCTGTTGGTTGCTGTCAGTGACGTGGTCCGCGGCTTGCTTCTCCGGCAATCGCTTCATGTAGGAGCCGTTGTCGGATGTGTAGACAACCAGCGTCTCGTCCTCGACGCCCGCGTCCCGCAGGGCTTGCAGCACCCGTCCCACCGACCAATCCACCTGAGCGACGAAGTCGCCGTACTCGCCGCGTTTCGTTTTGCTGCGGAAACGCTCGTGCGGCTGCGCGGGCTTGTGAGGAGCGGTCAGAGGCAGGTACAGAAAGAACGGCTCGGGCCGCGGAGCCGACGTGGCGATGAACTGTTGGGCTTCGTGGATCAGTCGATCAAGCACGCCATCGATGACGAATTCTTCGGCTCGCGGACCTTGGCGAACGAAGTGCGGGAAGGCGACCGCGGGTTGTTGCAGGGATGGCCGTTGGCTGAAGCCATCGTTGCGGATGAAGACGTAAGGCGCCATGTCCAGCGACGCGCTGACCCCGAAGTACTCGTCAAAGCCGTGATGCACGGGGCTGTCGAGAATCTTGCCGCCCCAATCGATTCCCGGATCGCCGTCCCACCGCGCGCGGTCGGCTTCGTCGCTGAGTGTGGGAAGCTGCATGCCCAGATGCCATTTGCCGATGGCTTTGGTCCGATACCCGTTGGCCTTGAGCATGCTGGCGATCGTGGGCCGGTCGCGCTCAAGCAGCGGCGGGCTGTATCCGCCGAGCACGCCGCTTTTCAGACTCGACCGCCAGCAATAACGCCCCGTCACCAAGCCATACCTCGTGGGCGTGCAGACCGCCGACGGCGAGTGACCATCGGTGAACACTATCCCCTGCCTCGCGAGCTGATTGAGATGCGGGGTCGGGATCGTCGACTCGGCATTCAGCGCCTGGACATCGCCATACCCCATATCGTCGGCCAGGATGATCACGATATTGGGATGCTCTGCCGCATCGGCATCGCGCGAGGTTGTCACGATCATCGTGGCGAGCATCAATGCCGCCAGTGCGCCGCAACATCGCCACACCGCCTGCGCGAATACGGGTACGTGTTTCGAAGCCGATTGTTGGCGAGAAGTTGTGTTCATGTGCCGCCGGAAGAAATGGGTTCGCATTCCATCGAACCACGAAGAGCGCGAAGAGCGCGAAGAATCGAAGCCGCGGAATTTGGTAAGTACGTGCGCTAGCCCTCAGCGCTTCTACTCGTCGAGGACCATGATCTCGATGTTGCGGAAGTCGCAGGGGTGGCTTTCCGATTGCAGCGAGATGGTGCCGGATTGGAGGAGCTTCTGGCCGTCGACAATCAGCTTGCGAGCATTCTCGTCGCGGTCATCCAGCTGCGGCTGGCGGTACTCGAGCACCTTCTCGCCGTTGATCCAGTGGCGGATGATCTGGTCGCCGTGGACTTCCACTTCGCACTTGACCCATTGCTCGCCGTGATACGTCTGGCTATCGGCGCTGGTGCAGTGCCGTGTGACGAGTTTGTCGTCCATCACCACGTTGGTGCCCGGTGTGCATAGATTGCCGGTGGTCCGCTTGTTCTTGCCGTCGCCGCCGAGCAACTGCACTTCAATCGAGACGGGGAAGTCCTGGTCCTTGGTCATCGTCTTGGGATCTTGGCCATGGACCATAATTCCGCTGTTGCGGGTGGCCCAGCCGGGGCCGCCCTGCACTTGATCGCCCACGAATCGGTACTCCAGTCGCAGGCGATAGTGCGAGTAGGGCGTCTTGTAAAAGATGTGTCCGAACCGCTCCTTGAACTCGCCGTACTGCTCGGCGTCGTACCGCACCTGCATCGCTCCGTCTGCCACGCGGAACGTGTCCGCAAAGTTGTCGCCCAACTCGTGATGGCGAATCTTGACCGTCCAGCCGTCGAGATTCTTGCCGTTAAAGATCGACTCCCATTCGCCGGCGGAGACCGGGATCGCGGCGAGCAACGTCAGGGAAGAGAGGGTGAACAGGGACAACAGGCGAGCGGAGCGAGAGTGTGTCATCGAGGGGCCTATCGAAATTCGAAACGAGTCGAGATGGTTTGTTTGTTCGTTGTTGGTTGTCCGCAGCGGGGACGGAACTATTTTAACGGCCGTCCCGGGCGGCGGGCGACTTCTTTCCCGCCGCCTTGGATTGTCCATGCAGGTGCTCGCCGCGTTTGGCGGCCTCCAGGGCGTCGGTGGTGTCCACCGCGGCGCCGGGATCTCCTTGCGACTCCATCCAACGGTCGAGCTGCTGCGAGAGCTCTGTCTTGATGGCCGCATACTGCGGATCGTCCGCCAGGTTCTTCAGCTCGTAGGGGTCCTCGGCGGTGTGGTAGAGATGCTCCGCTGGCCGCCGCGTATAGCGCCGGACTAAGTTGTAGATGTCGGGCTTGTCACTGGCGGCCCACACCCAGGTCGCCCAATAGGCGTTGTTGAGACGGCCGTCCCCGCGCCGCCCCATCAGATGTCGCTCGATGTAGATCTCTTCGGGACGCAGATTGCGGATGTAGCGAAACTGGCCGTTGGTGACGGTCCTCACTGGGTAGGGCGGCCCTTCGGGCACGTTGTTGTGGACGCCGAACGCGAGCTCGCGGTGCTTGGCAGACTTGCCCTTCAGCACCGGCAAGAAGCTGCGTCCATCCAGCTCGGGCGACGCTTTGCCGCCGGCCGCTTCGATCAACGTCGGCAGCACATCGGCATATTGCACGATCGCATCCGAGCGCGTCCCCGCAGCGACCTGCCCGGGCCAGCGAGCCATCAACGCCGTGTGGACGCCCGTGTCCCAGTTGGTCCACTTGCAGCCGGGGAACTGCGAGCCCTGCTCGGAGCTGAACAGCACGAGCGTGTCCGCTGCGCGTCCGCTTTGCTCCAGCACCTCGAGCAGTTCGCCGACTTGGCCATCCATGTAAGTGATCTCCGCCAAGTACCGCCCGTAGGACTCGCGAGTGAGCGGAGTGTCGGCGATGTTCGGCGGCAGCTTGATTTGCCGAGGCGGATACTGCGACGCGTCTCCCATGACCCAAGGCACATGGGGCTCGACCAACGCGACCACTAAACAGAACGGGCCCTTCTCGCCGATGAACTTGCGAACCGACTGCGTGTCGTGTGGCTGTGTGGGGCTGCGAACGCAATTGGAATCGAAGCCGTCGACATGTTCGAACGGAAACGCTTGTTGCGGTTGCACGTGCAGCTTGCCCGCCAAGCCGACCCGATAGCCCAGAGCGCCGAGCTGCTGCGGCATGCTGGTAATCGTGGGGCGACTGGCCGAGTGATTCCATGCGCAGCCGTTGTTGAGCGGAAAGCGACCACTGTAAAGCTCAGCGCGGCAAGGTTGGCACATCGCTTCGCACAGGTAGGCGCGATTGAACACCAAGCTCTCGGCGGCCAGCTTGTCGAGATGGGGCGTCTTGGCATTCTTGCCGCCATACGCCGGAAGGTCGTTGTAGGTGCAATCATCGGCCATGATGATCAGCACATTCGGATGACCCTGCTCACCGGGCGCGTCTGCTCCACGCGCTGCGGCACGACTGCCAAACACGACCGCGACGCAACACGCGATCCCCACCGAAACCTGTCGAATCGAATCCATCACGTCGCCGCCTGCCTATCGAACTGGATGATGCAAACAAGGGCGAGCTCGCGCCCGCGCCCAGTCCATCCATTGTAAGCAGCGGAACATTCCGCGTCGTAGCACAGGCTGCCAGCCTGTGAAGATTGTGAATTTGACTGCCAGCCTGTGAAGATTTTGGTTTTGGCCGCAGGTTGCAGGCTGGCAGCCTGCACTACGCCTAGTAGAAGAGGATCGCGTCGATGCCGAAGATGTCGGTGTCTGCGCCTAGGTTTGGCACCACGGCGCCCCAATTGTGCCGATACTCGGGGCGAATTCGCAAGTTCTCGCTTACGGCCAGGTTCAGCCCCAGGGTCGCCGATTGGGCAGACTGTGTGTTGCCGGTGTAGACACCCTTGGTTTTCCACCACTCGACTCGCCCGCCCAGCGACACTCGGTCTGTCAGCGAATAGAACAGGTAGTTCGTGATGGCGTATTGCGTCTGGTCGAAGTTCTGGTTGAGCACTTCGGTGGTGTCAACCAAGTCACCTTGCAACACCCATTGCAGTTGGTCCGTCAGCTGGATATCCAGATATGCGGTCTCCATGACGCCATCGCCGAACCAGCCGAGGTTGCCGAAGTTGCCGACAAAGGCCAGCGAGATCCAGTCGTCGAGCTGCCGGGAGACGCCGAGGATGCCGTTGCTGCCGCCGCCGAAGCTGTCGAATGCGGTGTCGATGCCGAGCGAGTAGCCGCCGAAGAACTGCGTGTCGGCGTCCCACTGATAGCTGGCGATGGCGCCGGTGAACGTATGTTGCTCGGCCAGCGCGGTGGCGTAGGAGAGGCTATAGAAGAACCGGCCAGGGGCGTAGAGGGTTTCAAATCCGGCTAGCTTCATAAAGTGGCCGGCCATGATTCGCCAATCTCCGTTGGCCAACTCCACATAGGCTTGGGGCAATGCCCAGCCATATTTCCCATGGTCCAGGCTGTTGTCCCAGCCTTTGGCGAAGAACGGTGGAGCGGGATTGTGACCATAGGCCTGCAGGTCTTGGCCATCGACGCCGTACAAAACATCGGCTCGAAAACCCCAGTCCCAGC
>JAGQPF010000713.1 GCA_020426845.1 Planctomycetales bacterium | reverse complement strand
TGCAAACTGGCCAGACAAACTCAGCCAACGGAAGAAGCGACTGAGTTCCGACAGGTATTCTCGTGCGGTTCTTCGGGCGATTGGCGTTCCCGTATCTCCGCTTGGTGGACGCTGACACCAGAAGTCGATCATTGCCGCACAAGCAGCATGATCGAATTGGGCCAAGAAGATGTCGTCGTGACAAGCCTTGAGACGCTGCACGAGCGAACAACGATGGTGGGCGGCTGGCCCAGATTTCGTGCTGGCCACATGCTCGGTGTAGACATCGAAAGCGCTGTGGAGAGTGTCTGATTGAATGGTGGTCATGTGTCGTATTCCTCTTGCTAGACGTACCAAGAACATGGCCCGGCTCGCACCGTGCGAGCCGGGCTACTCTCGAAGGTTGGAATGGGCAACAAAAAACCCGACGTGTTTGCGCCGGGTTTACAAAAGTTGAACTAGTCGAAAGGTGGTCAGGCCGACAGACGAAATGGCTGCACCGTCTCCTTCCACGTCTTGATGTAAGCTCGCATCTCGGCGGCGAGTTCGTCCTGCATGGTCGAGGCCCAGCGGCTCACCCTGCGGGAACCGAAGATGTCGAGCAGCACAGAGAGCGGCAACAAGACGCCAATCGCTCCTCGCTTGATCCGCTGTGTGCCGGTTCGGAGATTGCGGCAGATCGGGATGTCGCCAACCCGAGCATCGAGCGCACCTTTCTTGTAGATACGAGGGGTTCCGTCGCCGTAGGCGAGCATCCAGAAGTCTCCCGTGTCGAAGTCAATTCCTCGGTAGACGAAGTACAGTTCGCCAGATTGAAGTCGTTCGCAGAGTGGTTTCTTTGCCATGTCGTGGTCTCCTGTTATCGAGTTTGGTTTGGCACCGGCAGACCATCCGCCAGTGCTTGTGAGTGCCGGTCAGTGACCGGCTCCGTCCCGATTCATCTCCTTTCTGCAATGTCTGAGGTGCCGTGTCTGGGCTTTTAAGACCGGCCACAATAGACCGGAAGTTGCTTGCCGGGCGGTCAAAAAGTGGTCAAATTTGAGGGTGCAGGTTCGCAACTTTGCCCGGTGCTATCAGACAGTGGCGAGAAGCGAAGAGCGGGCAAAAAGTGGGGAAACTTTCGCAGGCGGGGAAGGCCCGCACGTTCGACGCACATAAAGAGGAGGCGAGCATCGTGGATGACCAGCAGGCGAACCGGGGTCCGTCACAGGTGTTCCGAGAGAATCTTCAGCGGCTCGCCTCAGCGCAGGGGCTTGAACTTGATGGTCTGGCAAGCTCGCTCGGTTTCATCCGTGACGATAAGAAATGGCTTCGCCGGGCGTGGAACGATGGGCTGGCACGACCCGACAAGCGAGCGATGCCCCGCCTCGAAAAAATCGTCGCTCGGTTCGGTCTCGACGAGATCGACGAACTTTGGAACCCACAGGCTGCCGAGGACCAGGCCACGGTCCTCCGATCCGTGCAGATGAACGACGCTGCTTGGGAGCAACTGGTTGGCCAGATCATCGAGTACATCGATGCCTTTCGGATTCTCCAATCAACCGCCCCAGAGAGGGCGAATGAAATTGAGGCGAGATACGATTCGGTCGTGGTGAAGATGATTGCTGCATGGGTGCGACCGGCTGCTGATAAAGAGGTAGCAGCGCGGGATAAGACAGCCGATGAGATTCTCGCAGCAACCTCTGCGGTTCGTGACTACCGACACGACACGTCGCTTCGCACCAGAGTTCGGAAGCTACTCAGCGAGTATGAAGAATGGTCAGCCATGAACGACGAGTTGAGAAGCACACTTGGAGAGGAGGCTGTGGAAGCGGAGATCGAGCGGCGACTGACAGAGGCATTTTCTCGCCCCCTCGACGAGCATGAACTCGTAGAGCGCTTCTGCAACTCGTACCTCGTCCGGTATTCTGACCCAGAAGAATTGGAGGACGAAGGAGACGACCGAGCCACGGCGTTTCTTGAAGGACTCACTCGTCATGACCACTGGTTCGACTTGGTTCGCCACAAGTATGACGGCAACGAAAGTGCCGCCGAGTCAGCGATGGTCGAGAAGTGGAATGAACTTCAGAAGCGATCAGATGGGACCATCTCTGTGTCGGAAGCAGTTAAAGCGTATTGCAAAAACTACCTCGATGGCTTCGAGCGAGATTACAGCGACGAGGGTGTAATGCCGGGAGAATTGGGTTATGGGTCCGACGAAGTGTGATGAAATCGTTGCCCCGAAATCAGGGCCTCGATCCAAGGACACGAGAGGGCCGGACCGATCCGTAGTCAGGATTTCCCAAACCCGATCACTTTAACCGCAGCCGCTTCGTTTGACGCTGAATAGTCGTCTTGGAAACGCCGAGTTCTGTCGCCAGTTGCGTCTCGTCCCGAATCCCCGCCCCCCAGAGTTCTGTCAGCTTCTCGGCGAGGGGGTCGTATTCCTGCAACGGATCGCATACCGCCTTTAACATCGGAGCCAGATGCTCTCGGTATGCTTTCTGGCTCTCGAATAGGGCGTTCCAAGGCCGGTTCGAGTAATGGCGGTAAAGCAGCTTGTCTCCTCGGTGTGGGATTCCATGCGACAAGGCAACACTGGCGACGACCGCTTTATTCTCGTCGCCACCCAGCCAATCCGAAAGTTGATCCCGAAGCGTGCCAAATGGGAGGTGGCGGACTTTGCCCTCACCCTCACGTTTGTCGATTCGCTTGAGAAGCCGAGTCCATGCGTTGGCGAATCCCGTTTGGGCATTCCTTGTCCCATCTCGATACAGTGGTTCGCCTTTGTCTGTGAGCAGCACCCGCTCGCCAGCGTTCGACTCCCGCCGCTTTTTCTTCACTGGCTCGGCCCGCCACCATTCGAGCAACGTGACCGTTTCGGGCCACAGATACCACCAGCCCAAAACGTCGGTCTTCGGACGAAGAAACCCACACCAACTGTCTTCATCGGAAGTCTGGATGCACAAGCCTTCCTTGGCCCACGGATGCGGAGCGTGTAGGTACAGGTCTTCCCATTCCAGTCGTCCCACTTCGGCGGCACCGTGAGCGCAGTTGAGACACCAGACCAAGAGCATTCGCTCGAAGCGAATGGCGTGCTTGTAGAGCAGGGTAAGTTCTTCGATGCTGAACCTGTCGATCTCCAGCTTTTTCAGCGACTTCCTGTCGGATGGAAGCTTCTTCACGTCGGTCTTAAGGTCCGTCAGCAGGTCAGTAGGTCGTCTCCAGCCGAACTTTGACGTGACGTGGAGCCAGTTGAAGAATCGGATCATCTCACCGATATGGTTCATGCAGGTTTTCCGAGCCAGCGTCTCCTTCGTGTGCTTGCTTGATGGCCGAAATCGCCAGTAATCGACCAACTCCTGACAGCGGGTGAAGTCGAGTTCGGCGAGGGGGAAGTTGGCGTGGTGATCCCGAAACCCTCGGACGAGACCGATCATGTGATGGCCGCTGCCATCGAAGCTGCCGTCGTCGAGCGTGAAGTCTGCGGTACGTTTCTTCTCGTACTCGTTGAACGCCTTATGGAGCGTGCCAGATACGAGCGGAGTGTTGCGATCAGGTGGAGCATTCCCTTTGATCTTGGCGAGTTCTTCGAGTTGGTAGCGGGCATTCTTCTCGTGCCACGCCTCTACCTGCGAGCGGTGAATCTCGGGGAGAATCCACGGCACCGAAGGAAATGCTTCCGAGATGGCATCGTAGAGTTTCTGGGCGATCATCCAGTCATCAAATTGATCGACTCTGGGCGGGTAATGGCAGGCAGCCCGGTCGTCCGTAAAGTGATCGACGATGGTTTGGATGCGCCCTGGCCATTCTCCACCCTCGTAGCTGGCAAGGATGTCATCGACCGGGGGCAACGGAACTCGTCGCTCACCCTGCCGAAAATACTCGGATGCCCAGAGAGCGATGTCGGTCCAATCGGCCTCTCGACCGATCTTTCGGCAAAACTTCTCATTGTCTGACCAGAGTTCCTCGATCCAGCCGAACCGAAGTTCTGCATCTCGCTGGAGCAGTCCAGCAGGTAGTCGAAATCGACGACCGGCGATCATGCGCCGATAGCCCTTGCCGTCGTCGATCCGGTTCTTGTGGCGGCGGATTACCTTGGTGTTCATGGGGGTGTCCTCACCTCTAATTGGCCACGGCTCCGCAGCTATTTGGCCACCACAATGGCCACCCCTGCGAATTGCATAGCCTTGAAAACACCGGCATTTTAGCACAAGCGCATGAAAAAGGCCAACTTGCGATCAAATCGCAAATTGGCCTTAGTGGAGGCGGCGGGGATCGAACCCGCGTCCCGCGGCATTTCCATGAAAGCCTCTACGTGCGTAGTCGTGGAATTTGAGTTTCGCGCTCCGAGCGCCTCCTCGGCAGGGCTCTCGGGTTGCTAGGCGGGAACGTTGTTTCGCGAACCGTGTGCCCGTCGTGACGGGTCGCTAGCCGAATTTGCGACCGACTTTTGGAACTATCCGGCGGAGTTCCGCAGCCGGGACTGCGCGTTTTTTGTTACGCAGCCAAGACGAGGTTGTCCTCGACAATTAATGTGCGGTCAGCTTTTTACGTGGCCCACTGACCAACCACGGCACGCCACTCCCACTTCCACTGCCCGGTCGAATCCAATTCGCCCCCGTGGTGTGAGTTGGTTGCTCGAATTGTACGCCGCAATTGCACCTCCGGCTAGGCCGGGATTTTCTCGGTGTGGTGCGCGGGGCCTTGGGCTCACGCCCAAGGCTAATTTCTGTCGCCCCTCCGGGGCTTTTGCGCTTGGTGCGCGCGCGACGTGGCGTTTGTGGGCGGTGCGCGCGGGTCCACGGGCTCGCGCCCAAGGCTAGTTTCTGTCGCCCCCTCGCGGGCTTTTGTGCCGCGCGATGTGGCGTTCGTGTGCGGTGCGCGCGCGGTCCACGGGCTCGCGTGCCGGCGTAAGCCCACGGAGTCGCGCGATTTGGTTGCAGGCACACCAAGACTTGAGCCCTTGCTTTGCGAGCTCGCACTGTGCTCGCGACGCCACGGGCGCCGGCGTTGCTCCAGATTGCGATGAAGAAGGCTTTCAGCCTTCAATACAACGCAACGGCGCCACCCGGGGCGGCGCTACGCTTGCCCCGGGCTTCGATGAGATTGGCCTGCGGCCAATGACGCGGACAACATGCTACTGTCTCGCCACAAATTAGAGGACATTTCAAAAATCTTCCCTGCGCAATCAAAGGCAGTTTTTCTGCTGGTTTTATCAACCCGATTGCCGATCGGGAAGTTTTTGAAATGCATCAGGCGGCTCCTGCCACCGCAGAGCCGTCGCGGTCCCATGTCGCCACATCGCCGAGCAGATCGATGAGCCGATAGTAGTCCGAGGGACGGCGAGTCAGTGAGCCTTCCATCGTAACGCCGGCAGTTCCACAAGGTCGAAGCGTGACGTCTCGGGTGGCGCCGTGTGCTTTCGCTGTGCCAACTTGCGCTGTGCCAACTTGGCCGGGCTCGATGAAAAAAGCCGCCTTGATCGTGGGATCAAGGCGGCTTTGTTTCGAAACCGAAGAACTCGCGGGATACGCTCGCGAAGCGAATGGCCAGCCGAAGAGCAGCGAGCGGACTCGTGATTCCACGAGCGACTCGCGATCCGGGCTGCTTGGCAGTCGCCGAGCGAGCCGAAAGTTACTTCTTCTTGTCGCCGTCGCTGTCGGCGCCGGCGGGCACCGTCTCTTCGTCCTTCTCGGCTTGCTTGCCGGTGAACTGCAGGCGAATGATGCGGCCGGACTCCTCGTCGAGGACGCCGTCCACTTCGATCACCTCCTTGCCGGCAAACTCGCCGCGCAGCAGCTCCTCGGCCAGCGGGTCCTCGACCCACGTCTCGAGCGAGCGACGAAGCGGGCGGGCGCCGTACTCGGTGCGCTTGCCCTTGTTGATCACGAACTCCTTCGCCGCGTCGGTCAGCACCAGCTGGTAGCCACGCTCCTGCAGGCGCTCGCGAACCTTCGCCAGCTCCAGGTCGATGATGTTCTTCAAGTCGGCCGTCGTCAGGTGGCGGAAGATGATCACGTCGTCCAGACGGTTGAGGAACTCCGGTCGGAAGTGCTTCTCAATCTCGTCCATCACGCGCTTCTTCATGCCGTCGTACGTGGCGTCCTCGCCGTTGCCGGTCTCGTAGCCGAAACGCGACTCGTTCTTGATCGCCATCGCGCCCGCGTTGGTCGTCATGATCAAAATCACGTTGCGGAAGTCGACGTTGCGGCCGAAGCTGTCGGTCAACCGGCCCTCTTCCATCACCTGCAAGAGGATGTTGAAGACGTCCGGATGAGCCTTTTCGATCTCGTCGAACAGCACCACGGCGTAGGGCCGACGACGGATCTTCTCCGTCAGCTGTCCGCCCTCTTCGTAGCCGACATAGCCGGGAGGGGCGCCGGTCAGTCGGCTGACCGCGTGCTTCTCCATGTACTCGCTCATGTCGATGTGGACCAACGCGTCCGCGTCGCCGAACATGAACTCCGCGAGCGCCTTGGCCAGCAGCGTTTTGCCGACGCCCGTCGGGCCCGCAAAGATGAACGAACCGGTCGGCCGGCGAGGATCTTTCATGCCCGAACGGCTGCGGCGGACGGCCCGAGCAATGGCGGAGACCGCCTTCTCCTGGCTGACCACGCGCTTGTGGAGCTCGTTCTCCATCTCCATCAGCCGCAGGCTGTCCTCGGTCGAGAGCCGGGTCAGCGGAATGCCGGTCATCTTCGACACG
>JAGQPF010000712.1 GCA_020426845.1 Planctomycetales bacterium | reverse complement strand
TTGTCGCCGAACTGCGCGCTTCCGGGAAATTCAATTGTCGCCAGCGACAAAAATAAACGTCGCTATACAGCCAACTCGGGTCAGTTCGTCGAATTCATCGCCGACCCCTTGATTTGTTAGCGCCTGGAGAAGCTCTTGAATCGTTGGCAGGCGAGGCTCTTGTTTTGCGTGTTTCGCTTCCATCGCCTCCAGCCTCCGACGTAATTCGCGAGGGTTATTCTCGGCACGGAATCGCATTTTCATCCTCACCGATTAGGGATTGAGGCCTTCGTCAGTGCTGGATTGCTCAATTGCGCGCAGCCGTTCATCGAGTTCGAGGAATTCAGCCAGTTTCGGCGCGAGGTCAAGGATTGCCTTGGCTGCAGCGAGCCTTATCGCCGGCTTGTCGCAGAGCAACAGCGACTTGATCGTCGTTGTCGCTTCGGTGGTCGCTTCGGCGAGCTGACCTACCGACTGACGAAGCATTTCATTCCTGGCGTCGAGGACCAGCTTCTGGAAGGCTGGATCAGAAAGGCGGCGATGTGCCGTCCTCTCACTTACGCCTGCGCGCTTGGCCCCCTCCCGGATGTTTGCGCCGCCAGCGAGGGCGAGGGCCAAATGATGGTCTTTCGAGGTTAGCTTGCCATTTCGCGCCATAATGCGCCAAGGGAGTCAGTGACTGCGAGTCCTAAGTTCAATTTGTGTTTTTAGGCTCAGGCGGTTCAATGAACGCGCACGCGATGCCCAGCCCCGGTTAAGAGGTTAGGCGTCGCGTGCGCGGCTTTCAACTCGTGTTTTTGAGGACGAGCTCGGCCACTTCACTTCCCGATGGTCAACACCGCGTGCCATCGGCTGGGAACTGCTTGCGACGATGCGGCTCGCCGGTCACTTTGGGGCTTTCCCTTTACGCTCCCCTTGTCGCTTTCGTGACACCCGTAGTTACGACAGATCGCCACCAGCCCTACCGGCTTGATTATCCCGTCAACTGGTGGTTCCTAAGTCCTAAAGCCCAGCCTCGTCGAGTTCCAAGTTGGCGTGGCACATCGTCGTATCCGAGCGATGGCCACTATCCACGACCCCGCCATCACGCGAGGTGGCATCGACGAACCGCTTGAGCGCCTCTTTGGACGTAAAATGCTTGCCGCCGATCAGAATCGTTTCGAGGTGAACGCCTCGGCAGCCTCGCTTAATCCACCGCCACACCGTAGAGATGTGAGGGCGACTTGGCAGCAGGATGGGCAATTGAGAAATGGGGATGGTCTCTTCGGTTTGGAAGTCAAACATGCATGAACTCCTTGGCAATGCGTCTGATTGCGCAAAGAGTAGGAGAGAAGTGTCCTATTTTGCAATCGTGAGCAAAGACGTTTTTTGACACTATGCATCCCAACGCGTGGTCGTCGCGTCGCTCACGCGTTGGCATCGCGTTGACCACGCGTTGGCTTCGCGTTGGTGGCGTGTCATTCTTCGTCACGGACTTGCGGTAACTATCCGACTTCTCGCATCACTTCCTTGGCTGCCTCGCGATCTCTTTCGGCGTAGATCTGCGTGACATCTGCAGATGCGTGCCCCAGAACGACTTGAGCGGATTCTAGGCCAAATCGCTTCCGAATTTCCGTAGCGGCGGCGTGGCGGAGGCGGTTGGGGCTCCAGCGATGAGCTCGACGCCACTCCTGTTCGTCTAGTTCCGTTGCTTCAGCGATGAAGGGAAAGGCGGCATCACAGGCGCGGTGGATTGCGCGGCGGTAGCTGTCGTTGGTGTAGCAGAGGCCAGCGGAGCGCTTGGGAGATCGCACACGGTTGGTGTCTGGGGCGTTGCCGTACCCCTCTGGCGTTGTGCGAGCCTCATTCCGTTTCTTTGCGCGGCGACGTTCGCTTTCGGCGGGTGAGAAGCAGAACGCTGTATCCTCGCGAAGCAGGTACGGGCGGAGAATCGCTTGGGCCTTGGGGCCGATTAGGATGAAACGCTCTCGTCCGAGATGCTCCGTCTTGTGACTCTCGGGGCGGTAGAGCCAAATGTCATCGGACTTATCGACGTCGCAGGGTCGCACGATGCAGACCTCGCCGGGGCGGCAGCCCGTGAGCCGTTGGAATCGCACCATGTCGGCCACGACGGGCGGCAGGTGCGGCAGGGTCGCGTCCACGACGGCGTCAGCTACGGGGAGCACGGGCGGCATCTCTCTGGCCTCGGTGCGCCCCTTGCGGATGGCTGGAACACTGGCAAGAGCCTGGTACGCAGAGGGCGGAATCAACTCTTCGCTTACGCCCCAGCGGAAGATCCGCTTGATGCGTTCCGTGTGGTCGTTGATGTAACGGCGACTCTGGCCTGCTTCGATCATCTCCCGTTGCAAGGCCTTGAGCGCCAGCGGGCCAAAGTCGGCGGCAATTGCGTCCCGGTAGTTTTGCCGGATCAGCTTGAGCACCGCTCGGATACCGTAAATGGTCGCTGTGGGCTCACCGTTCTTAACGTAATAGCCGTCGGCGAACTTGCGGTACTCGTTAAGCAATTCGGCCATGCTGACGCCCTGGGCGTTGCCCTCGGGTCGGAGGCGACGGCCGTTGGCCTGCCATTCGCCGACGAGTCGATCGTACTCGCGTTTGCTGGCCTTGGTGCCATGAGGGCCGAGGTAGAAGTCCTTGCCGCTGAGGGTGACGACGGCTTGGCCGCTGGCTTTGTGCTTGCGGTATTTGGGCACGGAGGTGCTGAGACGAGGCATGTGCGGAGCTCCGATTTGTCCTGCAAAACGGTAGGTACCGTTTTGGACCAGGAGAAACGGGCCGCACTGCCGACCGCCGGCAGGTATCCAAGTCGTGGATTCGGCGGTATTTAGAAAAAGTCGGGGTGAAAGGATTTGAACCTTCGACCTCTGCGTCCCGAACGCAGCGCTCTAGCCAAACTGAGCCACACCCCGTGTCACTTCTATTTTAGCCGGCGAGGGCGGGGGGGCAATGGGGATTTTGAAGTTTCAGCCGAAGGGCCACGAGCGGGCGTCGGTTTGGCTGCGGGCCTGGGCGAGGTAGCAGGGCAGCCAAGTGCTTTTGCTGGAGATTTGCTCCCTGCGCGGCCATTCCTTGCACTGGCTCGTTGGACAGGCGACTATTCGGCGACCATTCGGCGACTACTCATCTCGAGCTCCCGCCTTCACCAACACGGCGGCAACCGCCTTGTGTCGGCGATTCTTCGCGTGCCGCAATGGGGTGCGCCCCTGGTGGGACTTCGAGTTTACGTTCCAACCCCGCTCGATTAGCTCGCGGACGTAACCGAGCCGGCCTTCCCAAGCTGCAACCCCGAGCGCCTCGGGCTGCCTCTGGGGATTGGCGCCGCTCTTGAGCAATAGCTCAACAATTGGGCGATTGTTTCTCAGAATCGCGCAAGTTAGTGGACCTTGCCCGTAACGGTCTCGGTGGTTCGGGTCGGCGCCGGCCTTCAACAACAGTCTCGCCACGTCAAGGCGGTTTTGCATGGCGGCAAGATGCAGCGGCGTGACGCCTCGATGGCTTGCGGCTGTGGGATCCGCGCCCGCTTTGAGCAGACGCCGAGTGATGCGAGCGTCGATGCCGCCTCGCACCGCTTCATGCAGCGGACGATCGCCGTCAGCCATGCTCGCGTTGGGATCCGCGCCGGATGCCAATAGCAGCGAGACGATTTCCACGGCATTGGCCCGTGTCGCGTACGGCAGGCTCGGCTGGCGTAACTGGTTCACCGCGTTTACGTCGCCGCCATGTTCGATCAGCATTCGCGCTATCGCCTTTTCTCCTCGCTCGCAGGCCACCATTAAGAATGTCTCGCGCGCCGGCCGACCTCGGCGCTGCGGTGCCGGCGTCCCCAATTGAAGTGAGTCCTTGAGGATTCTTCTCACCTCAGCAACTTCGCCTTTCAGAATCGCTTGCAGCAAGGCCTTGTTGGGAGGAGTTTTCTGAGTTCGTGACATGAGGTTGGATGCGTTGGATGCGGGGTTCGGCGCCGATGTCATGGCCCCTTGCTGCTCCGATTGCCAATTACGTGACAATTAACGGTCACCTATCCGCAGAGCACGTCTGTAGCACGGACTGTCGCTGCTAGGCCGTGATTATGGCGGTTTGGGTCGCAAGTTGCAGGCTGGCAGCCTGCACTACGACGAATTGCAGGCGGCAGCACGATGCAAGTTGCAGGCTGGCAGCCTGCACCACGACGAATTTTCAGGCTGCATCACGATGCAAGTTGCAGGCTGGCAGCCTGCACCACGACGAATTTTCAGGCTGCATCACGATGCAAGTTGCAGGCTGCAGCCCTTTGAAGGTCGTCTCTAGCGGTACGAACCAATAGGGACTTTGGTTCGTCTGGAGTACATCGGTTGAGATGTTGCCTGAACGCACGGAGGTAATTGGAAATGACGAAGGATATCCCGGAGAA
>JAGQPF010000711.1 GCA_020426845.1 Planctomycetales bacterium | reverse complement strand
CATCGCCTCCGCCACGGGCGCGGGCTTGGGCCAACTGGTTGCGGCGTTGTCCAGGTAGATCCGCTTCATCAGGTCCGGGGTTCCTTGTTGTCCCTCATTCTCTTGTCACAACTCGCTGCAAGCCACCTGCTCCCAATGGTGACCGCGCATTGTCATCCCGCGGTCATCCCGCGATCAGAATAGCCGCTTTTGAACGGACGGCGTTTCCGCGCCGGGCGATGCTTGTTGCGCCGGCGGCGAGCTGGGCGCCGAGTCCTCGTCGGTCTGGCCAAGCGCCGGCTCGGCAACATCCGCGGGCGAGTCCGAGTCCGAGTCCGAGTCTGGTTCGGCTTCGCCGCTGCCGCCGGCCACCATGGCCAACAGCTGTTCTTCGCTGATCACCGTCACGCCGAGTTTCTCGGCTTTGGCCAGTTTGCTGCCGGCCTTCTCGCCGGCCACCAAGTAGTTCGTCTTGGCCGACACGCTGGAGGCCGCCTTGCCGCCGGCCTGTTTGATCAAGAGCTGCGCCTCATCGCGGCTGAGCGTCGGCAACGTGCCTGTGACGACGAGCGTCATGCCGGTCAGCGCGCCTCCGGCAGGCCGCTCGTGCTTCGACGCCAAGGAAACACCGCCGGAGCGGAGATGCTCGACCTCTTGCCAGCCACGCTGACTGCCGAAATACTCGTGCACACTCTCCGCGATCACATCGCCGACACCCGGTATTGCCGACAACTCCTCCACGGATGCCGAGCGAATCGCGTCCGCATCGGGATAGGTTTCAGCGATCAGCTCCGCCACTCGCGCGCCGACATGATCGATGCCGAGGCCGGTGAGCACTCGCGCCAGCCCGCGGTCGCGACTGGCGGCAATGCCTTCAACCAGCTTCTCCGCCGATTTGGGGCCCATCCTCTCAAGCTCCACCAATTGTTCCACGGTGAGCTGATACAAGTCTCCGAACCGCAACGCGAGCTTTGCATCGACAAGCTGGTCCACAATTTCGTCGCCCAGGCCCATGATGTCCATCGCGCCACGACTCGCAAAGTGCAGCAGGCGTCGTCGCACGCGCGCCGGGCAATCCAGATTGACACAGCGAATCACCGCGACGCCCTCGTCCTGCACCAACGGTTCGCCACACTGCGGGCAATGGTCGGGAAACACATACTCGGGCAGAGGCCGCTTGCGCTGCTGCAATTCGACTCGCACGACGCGAGGAATAATCTTTCCCGCCTTTTCGACAACCACCATGTCGCCCACGCGCAGGTCTTTGCGCCGGATGTCGTTGGCGTTGTGCAGCGTCGCTCGGGACACCGTCGTGCCGGCCAGCTGAACCGGCTCCAGGCAAGCGTAAGGGGTCACTGCGCCGGTGCGACCTACCTGGACCCGAATGTCCTCCAAACGCGTGACGGCCTCGTACTTTTCCCACTTGTAGGCCACGATCCATCGCGGGCTCTTCGCGCGTGCGCCCAGTTGCTCTCGTTGAGCGAACCGGTTGACTTTGAGCACGATCCCATCGACTTCAAAGTCCAGCTCTCCAATCTCCCCCGAAAGTTGCTCGCAATAGTCCATCGCCGCTTTGAGCGAAGGGCAGGACTTTGCCAGCGGCGTTGCCGGCAGGCCGAAGGACGCGAGCTGTTCGAGAAACTCGGAATAGCTGGCCACCTCCAGTCCTTCGCAATATCCGATGCCGTGGCAGAACATCCGCAATTGACGCTCTGCGCAGATTTTCGGATCGAGCAAGCGTATGGTGCCCGCCGCCACATTGCGAGTGTTGGCATAGGGCTCCTGGCCTGCCTCAATCTGTCGCTGATTGAGTCGGGCAAGGTCGTTATTGGTCATGTAGACTTCGCCACGCACCTCCAGTAGCGGCGGCGGATCGCCGGACAACCTTAACGGCAAGTCGGCGATGGTTCGGAGATTGTGCGTGATGTCGTCGCCCACCTTGCCATCGCCACGCGTGACGCCTCGCACCAGCCGTCCATGCTCATAAATGGCGGACGCCGCGACGCCGTCGATCTTTAGCTCGACCATCCATTCGACCGGCTCGCCTTCGAGCGACTCCTCGGTTCGCTCGCCGAATTCGCGGAGCTCCTCCAGCGAGTAAGTGTTGTCGATCGATAGCATCGGCACGCGGTGCTCAACCTTGGGCAGATGATCCACCGGCAGCTCGCCGACGCGCTGCGTCGGACTGTCGGGGTCGAGCAAATCGGGATATTGCCGTTCGAGCTCCATGAGCTCGCGCATCAATGCGTCGTAAGCCGTGTCGCTGATCACCGGCTTGGCTTCGACGTAATAGGCCCGATCGTGATGCCGGATCTCTGCCGAGAGCTCGGCGATGCGATGGGAGGCGGCTTGGTGGTCCATTTCTCAGTTCCGCAATTGGGGGCCCGGTTCGACCTCGGTCGCCTGATGCACATGCGCGGCCTGCCCGGTGTTCTTGGATTGGTCCGCCCCGAGCGGGTCGTTGTCATTGCCCTTGTGGTCCTCGGCGCGTCGAGCCCAGTATCCATCGGTCGCCATCGCGGAGAACGTGGCGCCGCCCAACGCGGCCAATTCGATGAGCATCGCCGAAAAGCCGTGTTCGTCAAACCACGCGATCATGGAGGGCGGCTCCTGTTCATAGGGGTTCCGCAACTTGCGAACCGTCATCACGCCGTATCCACACGCGGTGATGCAGAAGACAACTCCGATGACAACCAACAGGGGATAAAACGGATTGAACGGCTTCTTGGCAGGCATGATGCTCGGGCTCGGAAAAATCGACGGTTTCTCTTCAACGCTATTTTGGAGCTTGGGGGCTAGGCTGCCAACCTGCCCCCGTCGAAGATGTTGGTGAACTAGACAATCTCCATTTGCCATCGTTCCGAAGGGCTTCCGAGATGGGCATGACCGTTGATGTGTTTGCGATTCCCGCCGACGCCGTTGGGGACGTGTTGGCCGATCGGGAGTCGTTTGAGCAATTTGAGTCGATTTCTCTGGAGAAGGCGTGGCACGGCCTGCATTTCTTGCTCACCGGCGACGCTTGGGAGACCGAGGGCCCGGCCGCCTTCATCGTG
>JAGQPF010000710.1 GCA_020426845.1 Planctomycetales bacterium | reverse complement strand
TCTGTCCCCGATAGGTGGCGTTGCCCTGATGCGCATCTCGCGGGCCCCTCAAAGGGATCGGAGTCGCGAATTCCGTTTCAATCCGAGACTCGCCGAACGAAGGCGGGGCGCCAGCGAGACGTTGCGAATTTGTGCTGTCTTTTCGTTGCCGGACGACAATGAATGTCACCACAATTTTCCCGGCCATAAGTGGATGGCTCGCCCGGACGCTGCGTCTGGCCGTGTTTCGCCGGCGCCGTGAAGGGCATTCGGCGACTTGGCTAGGCCCCTCGTCGCTATTTGAGCAGCAACCTCTTTTCGGCGTCCGTCAACGGGCCCGACTTGACCGAGATTTCAAAGACGGTCTTGCCCACAGTTTTCCCGTCCCAACTGTACGACTGGCCGTCGTCCAACTTCACGTGATTGCCGAAACCCCAGCCACGAATTCCCTTGTTCTCCATCGGCCAGATGTGCACGGTTCCTCGGACGTTGTCCGTCCAGCGCCTGCTGTAGACTCCCAGATGCCGGCCATTCCATTTGTTGAGGTTGGTGCCGACCCAGCCGAAATTGCCGGACTCGGTCCGCTTGCCAAGTTGGTCATGCGTCACCGGGATGATGACCCCCTCGTCGCGGGATCGCTTCAGACGCAGGTATTGGGTGTTCGCGGGCGCACGCGACAACGGGATGGCAAACCGGTTGGGACCTTCGTTCACGCTAGAATTCCAGATCCTCGGATCATCGGAGCGAAAGATCACGGTCCATTCATCGTGCTCATCGCTCGGTTGCCCTGCATCGATGAGCTCGCCGACGGACTTGTTCAACAGTGCAATTGCGGAGCTAGGAATTCGGATCGACACGTCGACGCTGCGGCCGAGTTGGCGGACACTGGTTGCAGCCACGAGGTCGCGGAACGCGGGGGAGTCAACGGTTTCGAGCACCAATGGGGGAACCGGTTCTTCGAATTCATGCTTCATCTCCTCCTTGAGCACGTCCCTGGACTGAACACTCGAAAGCGCGGTCAATAGACTCTTGAGGCCGTTGTCCACCAACTCGTGTAGGACCTGGGCCTCGTTCGGGCGATTGCAGACAACATTCACCGCAATGGACGTCGTCTTGCCGAGCTGAATAGCGAGCGAACCGGAGGCAACATCCAGAACGATGAACTTGACGGCATCGTCGGTCTGCTCATCCTCTTGCAGCTCACGCTCATTTTTCCCCGTCAAACGTTGCAGGGCTCGTAGTACGGGTCGAGAAACATAGGCAGCGTAGACTTCACTGTCGTCAAGACTCAGGCGGAGCTTGTCTCTCAGCACGTTGGTGGTTGACTCCTGCTGCGCTGACCGCATTTGTTCCATCACCGCGGCGGGAGCGATCAACAAAGTGCGGGGGTCTGCGGCATAGGCTTGCAACTCCACACCAGCCACTTCTCCGAGGCCAGTAATGAGTCTGCGGTCGTTGGGCGAGATCTGACTTTCGGGTCGAAGCGCGCGCACGAGCTGTTGCGCGTCGACGTCTTGCGTGTACTCGAGAACAGCTCCAGGCAAGAATGCGACATTTCCACCCGGAAATGGTTCGAGCAATACCGCCACTCTCGAGATCTTCGCTGGATCGAGCGCCTGTTTCACACCAACGGTGTCGCGTCCGAAAGTCGTCGCCACAAGTTCCGGCAAGCCGCCCAAACGCAGTGATCCTCCGAGGGGCGATTCGACGATCTGCTTGGGGTGAACCAGAATCGCCGCGCAGAAGTTGGGATGGATGTAGTTGGCGAAGCTAGGCTTGGGGGACGCGGGTGCTGCGAGCTTGCGGATGTATTCCTGGTCCGACTTGCTCAGCTGGGCAAGCGGGAGTTTGAGCAACTCGCCATTCTCCCTTCGCAACTCCACCGTTTGCCCCGTCAGCCGCACGAACTCTGCTTGAGTCGAGTACGTTCCGGTGGCGTCCTTCCACGTTCGCACCTCAGCCTGGGCGTTGAGGGCGAGGAGAATGTTGAAAACGACGGCAACGGCGTGGCTCCACCTCGGCCAGCGGTTGTTCGGCATTGCCCGCACGTGGGGCGTTCGAGTCGCCAGGTGGGAAACGGTCTCTTCTTCGCCGGAAGGCGAAACTGTCAGAGGATGTCGACGCATGACTCACTCGCAAATTGAAGAACCGCCTTGGTCGTATGGTGGCTAGAGGACATTTCAAAAGTCTTCCCTGGCGCGATCGAAGGCAGTTTTTCTGTTGGTTCTATCAACCCGATTGCCGATCGGGAAGTTTTTGAAATGCGTCGCAACCAACATTATGGGGCAGCGCAGTGGACGCCGTCGAGGATCTACTGCTGCCAGTCGTGAGCCGGCAGGCAGCAGCATGCCGAACCACGTCGCAGTGCTCTCCGGTCGAGGCCCCCGTTCGACGCCCGTGTGATGAGCGTGCGATGAACGACTTCGTACGCCTCGTACGCCTCGTACGCCTCGTACGCCTCGTCGTGGCAGTACTGCCAG
>JAGQPF010000084.1 GCA_020426845.1 Planctomycetales bacterium | reverse complement strand
TCCTGCCCGAGGCCGGGCGTTATCAGCTCTATGTCGCTTACATCTGCCCGTGGGCCTGCCGGACATTGATCGCGCTGCGCGTCAAGGGGCTCGATCCGGTCATCGATGTCTGCGTCGTCGATCCGCGGCTTGGCGACCAGGGCTGGCAGTTCACTGGAAACAATGGCAGCGACGTCGACGCCCTCAACGGCGCACGCTTCATGCACGACATCTATACCCGTGCCGACCCGACTTACACCGGGCGGGCTACGGTGCCGGTGCTCTGGGATAAACACGGCCGGACGATCGTGAACAACGAGTCGGCCGATATCCTGCAGATCCTCAACCGCGATTTCCCGGCGCTCGCCGACAACACCGTCGACCTGCGGCCCGCCGCCCTCGAGGCCGAGATCGAGCAGGTGAACCGGCGCCTGTACGCCGATTTCAACAATGGTGTGTATCAGGCGGGCTTCGCGGGCAGCCAAAAGGCCTACGACGAGGCGGTCCGGGAAGTCTTCGAGATGCTCGACTGGATGGAGCTCCGACTCACTGAGTCACTTTGGCTGGTCGGCGAGCAACTGACCGAAACCGACATCCGCGCCTTCGTCACGCTGATCCGCTTCGAGCTGGCCTATTACGGCCTCTTCAAGTGCAATCTGCGCCCGCTCTCGGCCTATCCCGCCGTGATCGCCTACTTGGTCCGGCTACTGGCCATCCCGGCCTTCGCCGCCAGCGTCAACGCGGATCACATCAAGGCGGGCTACTACTCGATCAAGGCGCTCAACCCTGGCGGCGTCGTCCCCGTGGGCCCTCATCTCGATTATCTGCCCAGGCGAACTGCGGAGTGAGCGTGTTAAGGGTCGTGAATCAAAACGACTGCTGCGGACACCGAGGGCAAGGTCAACTCGTGTGCCTCCCGGCGGAAGCAGCGATGGCGATTCCGCCAGCGAGTTGCCTTACAGAATCCTGACGACCGCTTCCGGGCAGCAACCAGTGTCGAAATTGTCTGAACGGACCTTAATTCGATCTAGTCGCGGACGGCTCGGATTCCGCGCCAACGTATGCTGCAAGCCAAACTTCAATCGCGCATACCTGTCTCACCGGGGTTTTTGAGGGCCACAATGTGGAACAATTACCGCAACTCCTTGCAGAATATGGCGCTTGGGCGCTTTTTCTGACGGTCTTGTTAGAACAGCTCGGAATGCCGATCCCGGCGTTACCTGTGTTGCTTGTCGCCGGAGCAGCAGCGGCTGACGACCCCATGTACGGAGTTCTGTCCCTTTTTCTCGCGATCGTCGCGTCAACAATTGGGGACTTTGTGTGGTACGCAGCGGGGCGACGCTACGGCAGTCGAGTCCTCAAGACGTTGTGCCGGATCTCTTTGTCTCCGGATTCCTGTGTTCGAAAGACCGAAAACACGTTTGAGCGGCGCGGCGTCGCGACGCTGATGATCGCGAAGTTTGTGCCAGGGCTCTCTACACTTGCGCCACCGCTGGCGGGTGCGATCGGGCTGCGCCACACGACTTTCCTCGTCTATAACGGGGCCGGCGCCGCACTATGGGCCGGTACGGGCCTGATTACGGGACTGTTGCTCCATAGACAGATTGACGGGGTGCTGGCCTGGATGTCGAAACTTGGCGGCGCGGCAGTGGCACTGATGGGCGGTCTGTTCGCGATCTATCTCGCTTACCGTTTGTGGGACCGTTACCGCTTGCGCTCGCTATTTTCCCGCACACGCATCTCGCCGCAGGAACTCGCAGCGTGGCTGGACACAGGCGATGCCCCGTTAATCCTTGATGCCCGTTCCGTGCTTGCGCGTGACCTCGATCGCCGGCGCATACCGGGCGCACGTATCGTTGACATGGAGTCGCTCGAGCTTGTGTTGCCGACCATCCCTCAAGACCGCGATGTGGTGGTCTATTGTTCCTGCCCCAATGACGCCTCGGCGGTCCAGGTCGCTTGGCGCCTGGCGCGAATTGGGCACAAGCGCGTGCGTCCACTTGCGGGTGGATTCGACGCCTGGAGCGCCGCGGGGCACGCCGTCGAAGCTGACGAGCGCCCGTGATCTGGTCGGCAAACTGTGGTCTCGTGGTTATCGTGTCTCGGGCAAGACGCTCACATCGACAAGGCGCGGACCGGCCGAGGGGGTATTGTTGACGCGTTCACCTGCAATCGCCCATTCACAGCCGGTGATCGAAAACCCGGAGTGGGCGATTGAGTGGTATGGAGCTGTTCCACACGCTGAGTGATTGCCGCAGGAATATTGTGCAAAAGCTGACCACAGGGTGTTCGAGCCACATTCGCTGGGTTAGATTTTCGCTATCGCCTCGATCGTTGCATCCGAATGGTCTTTTTTTGCAACCCAAAGGAGGTCTGCCATGAGTAAGCTGCTTGTCTTGTACTACTCGTCCTACGGTCATGTCGAGACCATGGCCAATGCCGTCGCCGACGGCGCACGCAGCGTCGACGGTGTCGAGGTCACGGTGAAACGCGTTCCCGAGCTGATGTCCGAGGAGGTCGCAAAGAAGGCGGGCGTCAAGTTGGATCAGGCCGCCCCCGTTGCCGAGCCCTCGGAACTCGCGAATTACGACGCGATCATTTTCGGTACGCCGACCCGTTTCGGAAACATGGCCAGCCAGATGCGCAACTTCCTCGACCAGACGGGTGGCCTATGGGTCAAGGGCGCGTTGGTCGGCAAGGTGGGGAGCGTGTTCACCAGCACCGGCACGGGAGGCGGTAACGAGACCACCGTGCAGTCGTTTCATACCACCTTGTTCCATCAGGGCTTCGTCGTCGTGGGATTGCCCTACGCGTGTCCCGAACTGGCGGATATTTCGGAATTGAAAGGCGGATCGCCGCTGGGGGCAGCGACGATTGCTGGCGCAGACGGTTCGCGAACACCGTCGGCGAAAGAACTCGCTATGGCAAGGTTCCAGGGCAAGCACGTGGCGGAAATAGCCCAACGACTGAGCGTTACCTCTCTTGCCAATCGACTCCCCAATGGCTGGAGCAGCCACGAAGCTGACCGCCGTCCGTGAAAAATTGCATCCCATGGCGAATGGCTGGTTACGGGTGCGCGGTCCCGCTCAAGGTCGGCTTTGCGGAAAAATCGCCACCGGCAGGTGATGGCCGACTGCCGACGGACGCCATCCTGCGCCCACCGGCTGCTTCGCGTCGAGTAGCGGCCGGTCCAGCGAAAAAAGTGAGATGCGCAGCCGAATGACCGCTTACGGCTGATCGCTCCAAGTCAATGTCGGCTTTTAAGGAAAGCCGCGACCGTCTGCTCCCCTGGCCGGGAGGTGGTCATTGGCCACCGCAGCGACGCCCGCAGGCTGTTACGTGGTAACGCCAAAGTGGCCACGCGACTACCGTTTCGTCGCCACCAGCCGTTCTTTCAGCTTCGACCAGCGCCGCTCCACTTGCTTACCCTTGACCGCCATGGCCAGTGCCCTCTTCTGCCCGACCAGCACCACCAGCCTCTTGCCACGCGTGATCCCCGTGTAAATCAGGTTGCGCTTGAGCATCATGTAGTGCTGGGTCGAGATCGGAATGACCACTA
>JAGQPF010000709.1 GCA_020426845.1 Planctomycetales bacterium | reverse complement strand
TGGCTTGCACGTGTTGGCGCCGCGTCACGCAGCCGAGGCGCATAGACCCGGCGACTCCAGCCGCGCGCAACGCGGCGAGTGGGTGAGAGCGCGATTCGACAAGCGGAGCGTGCACTGGCGGAGGGAAGTTGGGATGCGAAGGGGTAAACAAAGCCTATCTCACGAGCGGCCCAATGCCGCCGTGGTGGGCAAAAACCGGGTCAAACTGCGATGAACTGCCCGCGCAACGCGTGCCGCGACAGAGCAAGGGCGTCGGATTATGGCGGATGTCCAGGTTGTGTCGAGAACGCCGCGAACGACGCGGTCGTCATCGGTCTTCAGGCGGTCCTTGTAGGTCTGTCCGCCTGGTCCAAAGTCCAGCCGCTGCAGACCCGCCGCCGCTGTGGCCTCAATGAGCTTCAAAAACAGAATGGTTCCGGGCGAGTAATGGCTGTAGTGGCGGTCGTATGCGGGGTACCACATATGCGCGGTTCGCTCCGATTCCACACCCAAATGCACGGCCACGGGAATGCCGCCGGCTCGCAGCAAACTGATTCGCCCGCGAAATCCGTCCGAGCGGTGGCTAGCAACGATGCGCAACAACTGGACGACCCAGTGGGTGCGAAACGCGTCAGGGACGCCCGTGCGATGATGCTGAGCCGACTTCCAACGCAACAGGCAGTCGAACGCCTCCTCGAGCGGCGCGTCGAGCTGAAATTCGACGAGCCCGCGCTCTCGCTCCAGCTTGCGAAGCCGTCGCTCGGTCTGCTTCAAGAGTGTCGAGCCCAGCTGGCGGCGACATTGAAGGTAGTGGTCCCAGCCGCCGGCGAGGTCGACCCAGGGCGAGTCGCCATACACCAACTCCGTGCGCGCGGATGTCGAGTCGAGTTGCCAAGCGTAGAGATGATCGAACGCAAAGGACCGCCATCCCGCCTGTCGAGCCACGCCCTGCCAGCAAACCTGCTCGGGGGATCGGCACACGATCGCCTGCCATTCGGCGATTCCAAGCCCCAGCGCCTTGGCGGAGCGCCCGCGCGGTTGTTGGAATGGCAGGAAACAGGCGGCGCCGGTTTCATCATGCCACCGAGCGATCCGAACGTCGTCGCGAGCCTCGGCCAGACAGCGCACGAATCCCGGTCTAAGGAATGGACTGTGCAAACGCGGAGTGGCGTCGAGGATGCGATTCCACTCGTCCCAACTGCTCTCGCTCACCTGACCACAAGTTGTCACGGTCCAGTCAGCATAGCGCGGCTCGGTTGGTGAGGCCTTCATGGCGAGGGCTCCAACGAGCGGAGCACTAGCTGCAGAGTGGCGAGTCGCAGCACGGCTCCGGCGACGGCGCCGCAGAACGTGGCCATTGCGGCGCCGGCGATTCCCTGAGCGGGAATCAGCACCACTGAGGCGATCACGGTCACGATCAGCACGGCGGTGTCTCCCGGCAGATTCCAGCTGGGCCGGTCCAATGCCCAAAGGCCGTTGCCCGCGATGACGGACAGGCTGTTCAGCAAGATGCCTGCGGCGAGCAGGCTGCAGACGTTTCCGGTCCCGGCGTAGTCTCCGCCGTAGAACAGCACCACCAGCCAGTCGCCCGTTAGCAAGACAAACAAGCAGAATCCGCCCAGCACGGCCAGAAACGCCAGGGTCGCCTTGGTCAGGATGCTGCGCAACTTGGTGGCGCCGCCTTCGGCGAAGCCGCGAGCGGCGAGCGGAGTCAGCAAGTTTCCGACCGCGGTGACAAACAAGCTGCTGAGCCCCATCGTCGTGACGCAGGCGGCGAACACTCCGGTGTCGTATTCGCCGCGCGTGAACGAGATAGCCCACGGCAACACGAAGGGTGTCGAGCAGCCGATCAATTGCGAGGCAAGCGCCCAGCGCGCAAACCGCCAGTTCGAACGCCAGTCGTCGCGCGCGGCTGCGAGCTGAAACACGGGACGGCCACGCCAGCCGAGAATCCAGATCAACACTCCCAGCCCCGTGGCGGCGCCAATGGCCAAGAACACGTTTTCGACGGACATCATCCCAAGGGAGGCCAGCAGCAACAGGCCGGTCAACTGCGCGAAGCCAACGGCCCCGTCGACAATGGTGGCGAGCCCGAAGCGGAGTTTGGCGAAGCAGTAGTGGCGAGCAAAGCTGAGCCATAACACGGGCGGCAAGGTGCAGACTAAAACGGTCAGCGCGCTGCTCAGTTGGTGGGGAGCATCAATCCAGGTGAGCGAGACGCCCGCAGCAAGGACAAAGACCATGCCCGCGAGCGTCGCGACGCACTGATGAATCATCACGCTGCCGTCGAACACGGCAACCGAACTCCCTTTTCCTCGCCGATGTTGCTGACGTTGCTGACGATAGACCATGTAGGGCGCCGTGATCAGTTCGCCCTGGATAGCGCGGAAGAAATTGACGAGCGTCATGGCCAATGCGTAGACGCCGAGAATGCCGGCGTCGGTGCGCCCAATCACCACACTGGCGGCGAAACTGGCGCCGCTGACGAAGACTTGGTCCAGCAGCGAGAACACCGTCGAGGTCGAGACGCTGTGCTTGGGCTTGTTCTGTGGCGGGGGCTCGCGGTCCAAACGCTGCGGGGACGCGACCGGGTTCAAGGAATCCGGTGGCGCCAATTGCGCGGGTCCTGCGGGCGAGGCGGGAGCTCCGGTTGATGCGAAGTTTGCCGAGGACGACTCCAGGCAGACGGCCGTCCTGTCGACCTCCGCAAGCGGGGATTCGGCGTGAGGGGAGCGATGGTTCATCCGAGTCTCGCGAGTCGCTTCAGTCGGCGCCATTGATTCTGAAAGAAACTGTAGGTTCCGTTCAGCTTGGCGGCCAAGGTTCTCGCCGTGTCGTACTGCTCGCCTCCGAACCGCCCCCAATGGAAGGGGTCGTCGTCTCGCCTCACGAGCTGACAATCAGCTGTCAGCGCACAGGAAACTCCCGAGTTGCGGATTATGTCCGACGTGGCGGGACTTACCATTCCGAACGGGAATGAGAAGGCGGGCGAGTGGACTCCGAACCAATCGCGGAGGGCGGTGACGGACTCGCGCATGTCCTCGGCCAATCGCTCGGGATCGCTGCGCATGTCTTCGTGCCGGTGGGTGTGGCTGCCAAGGTCGACCAAGCCGCTGTCGGCGAGTTGTTCGCATTCGCCGACGGACATCACACGCCAGAGATCTTCCGAGGCGTCCGGATGCGCGGCTCCCCAGAGGTCAAAGGGACGCGGTGTGTCCGCGCCGAGATGGCCCGTGGGCAGAAAGACGGTCGCCGGCACTCCTAGCTCGCGAAGCACTGGCAAGGCGTGCCGCAGCACGCCGACATAGCCGTCATCGAAGCAGACTGCGAACGCGTTGGCCGGCGGCGGCGTGCCCTGTCGCCAGCATTGCACGGCGTCTGCAAGCCGCCACGGGCGGTAGCCGAGCTTCAGCAAGCCGGCGAGCTGCGCGCGAAAGCGGTTGGGCGTGACGTTCAGATCCGGCTGACAGCCGGCGGTCAATGGGGCGACGCGATGGTAGGTGATAATGCCGAACGCGTCGCGGGCGCGAGACGGCAGAGCCCAATCCAGCGGCACCATGGCTCGCGCCGCCAAGGCGTGACGCAGCCGAGCGGCTGGAGACTCCCATTGATCGGCGGTCGGAGTGGTCATGGTGACTCGCTCATTCTTTCTCGCGGATCAGCCCGTTGACGCGCGGACCATCAGCACACGATAGGCGGTGCGGAGCACGAGCTGCAGGTCCTGCCACATCGACTTGCTGCGGATGTAGCGAATGTCCATTCGCATCCAATCGTCAAACAGCACGTCGCGTCCGCCCGAGACCTGCCAGATACATGTCAGCCCTGGACGCACCCGCAGGCGTGTGCGAGCCCACGACTTCACCAGCATGGACTCGTCCAGCGGCAGGGGACGCGGACCCACGATCGACATGTGGCCGAGCAGCACGTTGATCAGCTGCGGCAGCTCGTCGATGCAGGTCTTGCGAAGAATGCGGCCGACTCGAGTGATGCGGGGATCGCGTTGCATCTTGAAGGCGGGGCCGTCTTGCTCGCTCTGGCACCTCAGTTGCGACTTGAGCGCCTCGGCGTTGGCGACCATCGTTCGAAACTTGTACATCGTGAAGGGGCGACCGCCCAATCCCGCGCGGCGCTGCGTGAAGAAGATCGGCCCGCGCGATGTCAGCCGCACCAGCGCCGCGGCCAGCAGCAAGATCGGCGACAAGGCCACCAAGCCCGCCAAGGCCGCCGTGATGTCGAAGGCTCGCTTGGCCGCGGACTCCCGGGTCACCATCAGCGACTCCAAGGGCTTGCCGGGGCCGGAGCCGCTGGCCACCAACTCCCGTTTTTGCTGTCCGCGCCGGTCGTCGTGCTCGGGGAACTCCTCGGAGGGGAAGACATAGATCTGGCAGTGAGCTTTGTCGATGCCCAGCTTGGCGCGAACCCGCTCGGCGCCAGCCAGATTCGTCTCGGGGAGCAGAATTCCCAAGGCGCCCCGGAACCGTCCTGCGACGTCGGTGCGCCGCAGTGTGTCGTTGGCAATGCGTTTCAGCACCTCCTCCATCTTCTCGAGGCGCTGGCCCTTGCCGATATGGAGCAAGGCGAAGGCACGTTGAGACCGCTCGGATCGAAGCCGCTCGTGCTCGAGCATCGCGAGGAATGTCTCCTCGCTATGAAGACGCTCAAGGCCGTTGACGGGCTTTCTGTTGCGGCGGAAAATCATGTTGTCAATCTCGGATGGGAGGGTGTCGGGAACTTGCCGTTGCCGGACGGCAACATTCCTCGCGTCAGATGCGGTTGTAAATCCAGCTGGGCACATGGTCCTTGCGTTTGTTGAACGCCACGCCCAGCACGTCGGCGCCCGCCTGTTGCAACTGCCTTTTGGCTCGCTCGACCGCCTTGCTGCGAGTTCGCTCGGCCTCCACCACCAGCACCACCCCGTCCAGGCAGCGAGCGATGGTGAAGCACGGCGTCAGCTCGCAAGCGACTGGCAAGTCGAAGATGATCATCTCGTAGGAGCGAGCCATCCGGCGAATCAGCGACTGCACATGCGATGCCGAGACGGACAGCTCGCTGCAGGCACGCTGCGAGCCGGCCGGCAGCACGTCCAGGCCCCCGACCCTCTGCACGCAGCTGTCCAGGCTGTCCACCGAGCCTCGCAGCAGGTCGGCCAGGCCGTCGCCGTGACGCCCGCCGGCAAACTCGGCGGCGTGCGGAGCAGCAAAGTTGGCGTCCACCAGCAAAACCTTGCCGGTCAGGTCCTGGTTGGCCGCGACGGCCAAATTCGTGGCCACGCTGGTGACACCTTCATGTCGCATTGCGCTGGTGACGCCGATCGAAACGCAGCTCTCGGTCTCGCCGAGACCGGTGAGAGCCGCGACCTGACGGCTCAGGCCCAGAAAGTGATTGTCGGGCACGATCTGTCGGCGTTGAAAGCGGGGATGGACCGCCGCGGCCACGCCATCGGATGGCTCGGTGCGAGCCTGCGTGTCGTCGTGAGCTGGAGCGTCGATCGGGGCCTCGGGGGCGACGGGAGCGTGCTGGTCGTTGCGGGAGAGAATTCGAGTCATGGCGGAGCCTTGGATCACATGGAGAGAAGAGAGCATCGGGAATCGGTCGAGCCTTGACTCCGCCGTCAGCGGACCCGCATCTGATCGCGGCTCATGCGGGGGATCGACACCAGCACCGGCAGCTCCAATTCGTCCTCGACCTCGGCGGTCGTCTTCATCGTCGGGTCGAGGTACTCGCTGCCGATCGCCACCGCGAAGGTGCACACAATCGCGCCGAGGGCGCCGACGACCGACAGCAGAAACTTCTTCGGACTCACCGCTCGCAGCTCCAGCGTCGGAGGCTGAACCACTCGCACATTGGTCATCCGCTCCTTCTCGAGCGCCTCGTTGATCACCGAGACTTCGTAGCTCTTCTCGTACTCGGCGAAGGACTGGCGAATTCGCTCGACCTCCTCCTCGGCCTCCTTCACATCCACCTCGCTGCGGTTCACGTGTTGCAGCTTGTCTTGCGACTCCGAGATCTTCTCGTGCAACGCCTCCAGATGGGACTGAAAGGTCGCGATGTTGGAGGTCTCATAAAGCAGCTCTTCGCGGGCCAGAATGTTCTGGCCCTCCTGTAGTTGCTGGCGGATGGCGACCCGCTGGGGATGCTCATCGAAGTACTTTGCGGCCAGGGCGCGGTCCTGAAGCTCCAGCGTGTACAGCTCCTGTCGCATCTCATCCAGGGCCGAAGCCGTGATGCCGGTCGCGAAACTTTCCTCGGGGGCGATGCCGACCTTGTCCAGACCCTCCACCGCGGCGGGATGCTGCCGACGCAGAGCGGCGACTTTCACGCGGGCCTCGGCAAGCGATCTCGAAGCGTCGGCAACCTGGTCGTTCAGGTTGGCGATTTCGGAGCGAACGATGTCGCGCTGAATCTCGATTGAGACGACGCCGGTGGCGTTCTTCTTGTCACGCAACTGCTGGGACGCGGCCGCCAACTCTTGTCGCACCCGCTCCTTTTGCGAAGCAAAGAACTCCATCGAGCCCGTGGATTGATGGGCCTGAATGTGACGCTGTTGGAACTCGGTCACCACCTCCTCCATGACCGCTTGGGCCAGGCGGGGCGAGCCCAGCGTGCACATCACTGTGATCATGTTCGACTTCTTCTCCGCCGACACTTTCACCGCTCGAATCAGCCGCCGCACGGCCAGCTCCTCGGGAGGCACTTGGCCGTCGACCAACACGCCGATCCACTCGCGGACAACCGACAACGAGTTCATCAAGTAGCTGCCCGGAATCTCGCGGCGCTCCTCACTGGGCATCGACTGAGTCAGAATCGACTCGGCGCCGAGCTTCGCCACCACGGCCTCCATCACGCCACGGCTTTCGAGAATGCTGACCAACGCCTTCATCTCCCCTTCCCGCTCGGCCATGATCTGCATGGTCTCGCCGGTCGCGGCCGTCGGGTCGATCGCCATGTCCTCCCGGCCCAGGCGAATGTACATCTGCGCCTCGGAGGTGTACTGCCGAGGAAGAAAGATGATCGCCAGCACGGTCATCGCCACCACAGCGGCGAAGGTGAACATCGCGCGGAACTTCTGCCGGAACAGAATGCGGGCAATGTCACGCAGTGAAGGAAGTGTGGACTGTGCCATGGAACTTTCCTTGGAGGAGTTGGGGTCGACACCAGACCGAGCAAGTTGCGGGCCAAACTCCCTTTTGGTTCCACAAGTCCTTTGGTTTTGAGGGTTTACGACACCAGTTCTTCTGGCTGTCTGGGGGATGCGTTGACAATTGGCATCAATGTTGTTGACGATCAACCTCATGAGGAGCTCGTGCAACATCCATATTTGACAAGACAGACTAAGCGAAATAAAACGTCCAGGCAATGCCGTAGTTTTACGTAGACTTTGCCGGTTAACAAAAATAGGTGCACTTTGATGGTTTCGTCGACCGTGCTCGAATCCGTCCTCGACTTGCTGCCTCAAGCGATCCTCGTGATCGACGGCGCCGACGTGATCGTCCACGCGAATCAGCCGGCGGCGGACGAGTTGGGTTACGGTGCGAACGGCTTGGTCGGCGTGTCTGTCCACCAACTGGGTGAACCGGGAGCGTCGCTTGCCCTGCCTGCCCCGGCGGAGACGACCGAGTGCGTGCTCGCGCGGCAAGACGGCTCATCCTGGCAATGCCAATTGGAGTGCCATCGCGCGGGTCACGAGGGGGGCGATTTGCGCATTCTGATCGCCACGTCCCGTGAGACGTGCTCGGCTCACCTGGATCCGTTGACGGGGATACCGCACCGCCAAAGGCTCGACGAGCGAATGCGACAACTGCAGGCGGAGGGGGCGGAGGCCGTCGGTTGCTTCTTTTTGGACCTGGATAAGTTCAAGGATGTGAACGATCAATTCGGCCATCTCGCGGGCGACCAAGTGCTTTCCCACCTCGCCAAGAGGGTTGTCCGCTGCTTCCGGCCCGGGGACACCGTCGTGCGATTTGGCGGCGACGAATTTTTGGCCTTGGTAAGTCCCTGCGACAATTTGGCTGCCCGCTCGATCTGTGATCGACTGGATGCGACGCTGCGTGGACCGGTCGAGTGCGGGGGGCGCCAGATTGTTGTCAGTGCCAGCATCGGCTTCGCCATCGGCTCGCCGACACGCGCCTTGATCGACTCCGCCGACCGCGCCATGTACGCGGTGAAGACCGCCTGTTGACGGTCCGCCCAGGAACTTGGCTGGCAACGCTGCGCATTCGGCCAGCTTGCCAGCGGGATACCGTCAGGTGGTGATGCGGCGAGTCGCTTCGTCGAACCAATGCAGGTCGGAGGCCGCGACCTGACATTGAACCGTCTCACCTGCTTGATGACGTGGTTTTCCCGCGTGTCGCGCTTTGCAAGAGAGAAATTCCCCTTCCCGTTCACCTTGCCATTGCATCTCGACGACCGTGTCGAATCCCAGGCAGGCGACCTGGACCAGGGTCGCTTGCCACGTCAAAACGCCCCCGTCACCCCAGCCAATAGACTCGGGCCGAAAGCCAACATACGCGGCGCCTTCCGGCGGGCAGGGACCTGGCGCTTCGCGAGACCATTCG
>JAGQPF010000708.1 GCA_020426845.1 Planctomycetales bacterium | reverse complement strand
GCCGCCGACGCCGACGAAATGGTGATGGGCGTCGATGAAGCCGGGGGTGAGGCTGCGGCCGGCGAGGTCTACCTGTCGCGTCCGCGGCCCGCCCTCGGCCCGAACAGTGGCATTGGAGCCGACAGCGCTGATGCGGCCGTTCTCGACGGCCACGGCCTCGGCGATGCTGTTGTTGGCGTCGACGGTATGGACGGTGCCGGAGTGGAAGATGATGTCGGCTGGCATTGGGTGGTGCTCCTGGTGGGGGGACTGTACGCGTCGGCCCAAGCCGACGGTGGCGTAGTCTCACCCACATCCAATACCATTCGCGTGCCAATAGCTACTAGCGGCAATGCAAGGATCCCGTCGATTTGCCTCCGAAACGCGACCCCAATGTGATGGAGCAAGATTTCATGCGCCGGTTCGGCGAGCGGCTGGCGGAGAGAGTGCATGAAGCACAGGTGGACGTATTCGTGATGGGGCCCCACGTCCCGCCTCGCAAGGCCGACTCCGAGCTTTCTTCCTCTGCGAGGCTGCGAAAATTCCTGATCCAACGACTGCAATCTGAGGGATATGCAGTTCCACCCGATCTGAAAGCTGTGATCGCTTTGACTGAGAAGCATCTAGGCAAAGGAGTTGACCTCGCAACCGTTGAGCACACATTCGCTGAAGAGGTCGATCTGCTCATCTTCATACCGGACAGCAACGGTTCAGCGGCGGAAGCGGGTTACTTTGCGGGCCTAACAAGGCTCCGGAAGACCCATTTGGGAACGAAAGCAGTGGTGCTGCTGAGCGCTACCTCGAAAAGCAATCCTGGCTACGTGGCCTTGGGACCCGCCCGGCAACTTCGGGCAGCCGGAGCACGTGTACATTACGTAAATTACAGTCATCGCAACGTGATCTGGAAGATCGTAGAGAACGAAGTCGCAGACGCGCGATCACTCAAAGTAGTGCGTCCTACGCTTGGATTGCGCCTATGAGTCATCCAATCGAATTACAGCTCGCGATGCCGCGAGTACTGTTCGCTATCTCGGTCACACAACCAGCAACGAATAAGAGCCTCTATAGCTTGCTCGAAATCGACCGAGCGACAGTTCGACAAGCCCTCGCCGCACTCCACCAGTCAAACCTCATCGAGGGCGACGGCCGAACCGGATGGACGGCCACGTCACGGGGAACGCGAGCGTTGTCGCGCTCGGGATTCGCGGTGGAGCGGGACATTTCCAGAATGCTGTATCTTTGGAATCGGCAGCGCGGGAGCATCGACTGAAATTGGCCAGGCGATCGTATCTGTCGCACTCAGGAAATGAGGAGGCGTTAGAAGAAGCGAGACCACCGCTTGTGGCGCGCGTGCCACAGGCACTCCTTCTTCGAAGGGCGCCCCAATCGGCGCTCTCGCTTGCTCTAGGCATCCTAGGCTCGAAACGAGTCTCGGGATGGTAAAAGCCATGCGTCCGCTCCCGCTGCTGCCATCCTTGCCGTCGTCCCTGATGGAATCCGGGCCATTGCAGTACCTGGCGAGCGAACTGAAGTGGTATGACAACTCCTTGGAGAGCGCCCTGGCTCTTTATCGTCGAGGCTTGCCGCCGCTGGTCACTCTCCCCACGCTCGCCTTCCTCTTTGGTGTATCACCTAGCCTTGTCGCCAGCATTGTCGCCGCTCCTGAAGCGCACTACCGGCACTTCACCATCCCGAAAGCGACCGGCGAGCCGAGATCGATTTCGACCCCTCGCGTAGTGCTCAAGACGATCCAACGATGGATCCATGATTGGATCCTACCGCACGCCAATCTCCACAGGGACGCTCACGCATTTCGGAAGTCGCGTAGTATCTTCTCAAATGCGCAGAGCCATGTTGGGCAGGTCAACCTGTTGGCCGTGGACCTTGCAGATTTCTTCGGAAGCGTTCGCTTCGAGCAAGTCGCAGCTATATACGAAGATCTTGGATTCCCGTGGGTTGTGGCGGCACAACTGGCATCGTTATCGACACTGGGCGGATCGCTTCCCCAGGGGGCTCCGACGAGCCCCGCACTGGCAAACGCCGTGTTCCACGATATCGACGTCATGCTGGCAGAATTCGCGAACGGTCGCACGGCGAGCTATTCCCGCTATGCAGATGACCTAGCGTTTTCATCGACATATCACCGCTTTTCGGTGTCAGATGTGGATGCGGTCTCGGGGATAGTGGGAGTTGGTGGGTTTCGACTGAATCCGCGGAAAACCCAGATCGTCGGCGGTGGCTATCGCCATCAGGTCGCAGGTCTTTCGGTGGCATCGCATCCGCAGCCACCGCGTTGGAAGCGGCGGCGGTGGAGGGCGATGTTCCATCAGGCAAGCGTCGACCCATCCAGCTTCCAGAACGAGGCAGCCAAGCTAGCGGGAGTTGCTTCGTTCGTGAATCAATACCGCCCCGATCTGGCCGAGTCGTACATGGAGATCGCGATCCGCGCGTCTCGAACACCATGACACTTCCCTTTCCTCCTTGACTCTGACCCCGCGATTCGGTGGCAGGTGATGCGCGACCTGCTGGGTGCGCCGGAGGGGGAGTGGCGGGCGGAGCGGGCGCGGGTGGAGACGGAAGGGTGGGGTGCGCGGTTGCTGGCGCTGGAGGATGAGGACGGGCAGTGGGCCGGCGGGGCGTTCGTGCCGCGCGGGTTCGACGAGCACACATGGAAGGCGGAGGTACAGCCGT
>JAGQPF010000707.1 GCA_020426845.1 Planctomycetales bacterium | reverse complement strand
CACGCCGATAACGATGAAAACGATCGAGCCCAAACCTTCCGTGAACAGATCCGATTCTTGCATCGGCAAATAGGCCAATACAAACAGGATGCCCAACAGGATTCCGACCCAACGAAAACAGTGGCCGAACGAATCGACGAAGATTCCACCGGTCGACAATTGCGCTCCGGATGTGATTAGCTCGTTACTGACCCGCACATTTTGCTGCGACAGGGCAAACCCTGCCAATGCCAGCGTCATGATGGCCAGCCAAGCCCAGCCAGACCGAGCGTTGCTGAATGCTCCGCCGACGTAAATGCAAACTGCCAAGACGAACAGCATAATCTCTGGCAACAGCAGCAAAAACGTTTGTGAAGTGATGGGTTCCACGGAGTTACCTTTGTGCTACGGCTGAACAGTTCGCGGTGGAGTGTGGACGATCGACGATGCCAAATTGTCGTCGATCCGCTTCGTCGACTTTGCCACCGCTTGGCTCGTTGACGCGTTTAGAGTTGGAGCCATTCGGTCTAAGAAATATTTCGGATAAAGGCCGATCCAAAAGACTAAGATTGCGAGAGGAACTAGAGCGGCGATTTCTCTGAAGCACAGGTCACGGGACTCGTGGGCTGCTTTTTGACAAGGCTCGCGGAACGTACCGAAGAAGACTCGCTTTACGAGCCACAGCATGTACCACGCTCCTAAAACGACGCCGGACACTGCGAGCACTGCGACAATCCGCTGGCCGCCGATCAAACCAGCCTGCGAGCCAAATGCTCGT
This sequence comes from Planctomycetales bacterium, assembly GCA_020426845.1. Classification (GTDB taxonomy): domain Bacteria; phylum Planctomycetota; class Planctomycetia; order Pirellulales; family Pirellulaceae; genus JAGQPF01. Next base: position 9,869 of record JAGQPF010000707.1, on the reverse strand, counting down.
TGAAATGTGCCGAGCAATATCATGATCTCGCCCGCAAAGCCGTTCAAACCGGGCAGGCCGATGCTGGAGAACGTAAACAACAACATGAAAAACGCCATGATCGGCATCTTTTTCGACAGGCCGCTGTAGCTATCGATGGAACGTGTGTGATAACGTTCGTAGAGCATCCCGATGATCGCAAAAAGTGCTCCGGTTGAGATGCCATGATTGATCATCTGCAACGTCGCGCCCTGAATCGCAATCGCATTCAACGCAAACAATCCAAGCACAACGAAGCCAAGGTGGCTGACGCTGGAATAGGCGATCAAACGCTTCATGTCGGTCTGAGCGAGCGCGACGAATGCTCCGTAAATGATTCCGATTACCGACAGCCACAGCAAAACGGGAGCCAACGCCACAGACGCGTCCGGTAGCATCGGAATACTGAATCGCAAAAATCCGTACGTGCCGATCTTCAGCAGGATTCCCGCCAAAAACACGCTGCCTGCTGTAGGTGCCTGTACGTGTGCCAGCGGTAGCCAAGTGTGCAAGGGAAACAGCGGAACTTTGATCGCAAAGCCGGCGAACAATGCGATGAAGATTAACTTTTGCGTGCTCACCGGCATCGGGTTGGCTTGCAAAACGTTCGTCAGATGCGGAATCGAAAACGTTATCGCACCGTTCGATACGCTGGCCGCGTGAGCAACAATCGCGAGCAATCCGATGAACGTGACCAGGCTACCCGCCAATGTGAACACGAAGAATTTGGTTGCTGCGTAGCGTCGATCTTCACTGCCCCAAATCCCGATCAGAAAGAAAAGCGGAATCAGCGTGAATTCGAAGAACACGTAAAACAGCAGCAGATCACGAGCAGCGAAGACGCCCAAGCAACCTGATTCCAGTAGCAGCAACATTGCGTAGAAAAGTGGTCGGCGTTCCGTTATCGCTTCCCAGCTGACCAAGATGGCGGTCAGCATCAGAATCGTCGACAAACCGTACAGCCAAATCCCGAGGCCGTCGATGGCGAGGCTGAACTGTAGATCGACGCCCGTCGACTCAGGAAGCCAGCGTGACTGAAGTGCTGCAAATTCGCCTGCAGCGACTGCCTCGCTTTGTGGATCAAATCGATTCACCACTAGCAACGAGCACAGCATCGTTACGATGGCGATGCCCAACGCGATTTGGCGAACGTCGGTCCGACTAAGAACCGTGGCAACAGCTACCGCACCAAACAATGGCAACAGGATCGAGATCAATAGTAGAGCTGATTCGCTCATCGAATTTACCCCTGTCCCCAAAAGAGCTGACTCAGGAAGAGAACAACTAACGTGCTGGCGACCATGGCCAGAGTGTAAAACGGGATCAGCCCCGTTTGTAGTTTTCTCACGAGCGATCCGATTCCGCCCGGCAGCTTGCCGATCGTGTTAACAATGCCGTCCACAACCCAGCGGTCGACCGCATAGTTCAACGCGGCAAAAAATTGAGCAGGGATTAGCAGGACGGTCGCATATAACTCGTCAAAGTAGAATTTGTTTTGCGATAACTTGCAGAACGTACGTGCGCCAGGAAGGTTGGCGATCGCTTCGATCTCTTTTTGGCTGCCAAGGTAGAAGTAGGACGCAAGACCGATTCCTAATAACGCGATCGCCGTGCTGGTGGCCGCGATGTTGATGTGGAACGCCGGCCGAATGGTGTCTTGCACGGCGCCCAGGGCAAGCGACGGAGTGGACTCCAAAAAGTGAGCGAACTTGTGACCCGATTCGAAATAGAATCCGGCCAAGAACGCCATGATCGCGAGAATCGCCAACGGCACCCACATGATCGGCGGTGACTCGTGAGCGTGGTGTCCAGCTTCATCAGGAATTACCTCGTCTCCGTAAAACGTCATGTAGAACGCTCGGAACGTGTAGAACGCGGTCAGAAACGCAGTGAATAGCGAAATACGGTAAAGCAACGCGTAATGCGAGCCGTACTTCGTCACATTAACATCTTCACCCTCCCTTGGGAGGGTCGAAGCTGAGGGACGAAGCTTCGGGGAGGGGATGCTGACAGGGGCAGTCATGCCTGAATCACTGTTCACCCCCTCTCCAAAAACTCGCAAGCTCATTTTTGACCCTCCCGAGGGAGAGTGAATGATTCTTTCGCCGGCAATGCTTGCAGCGTGAACCTCCGCGTCATCCACGTGCTCGTGGACGCCAAACGCTTTATCGTGAACCGACGCCACGACTGCATCCTTGCTCCAAAAACCGGCAAACGGAAACACGCCCGCAAGTGCCAAGCAACCGACCGCAAACGTGCGATACGTCCACGGCATTCGATGTCGGAGTCCGCTAAAGCGACGCATGTCGATGACGTTGCCCATCGCGTGCATCACGCTGCCTGATCCGAGAAACAGCAAAGCTTTGAAAAACGCGTGAGTAAACAAATGGAACATTCCCGCTGTGATTCCAGCGAGTGTTCCAGTCCCCAATGCCAAGAACATGTAGCCCAGCTGACTGATCGTCGAATAGGCAAGGACTCGTTTCAGATCGGTTTGTGTCAACGCGATGAGCCCAGCGAGTAGGGCGGTGCCTCCGCCGATCCACGCGACAGCGAGTTGGGCATCCGGCGACGCCATGAACAGAGGCGTGCATCGCACAACCATGTAGACGCCAGCCGTCACCATGGTCGCTGCGTGAATCAGAGCACTCACCGGCGTCGGGCCTTCCATGGCATCGGGAAGCCAAATGTGCAGAGGAAACTGTGCGCTCTTGCCACACGCTCCCAACAGAAGCAGCAAGCATATTGCTGTTGCCGTTCCGCCAGTCGCGTACGGAATGACGCCTGTCAGTCTCGCATTGCCAAACAAGCCGTGTATGAGCACTGAACCATCGTCGGCCATAACATCGTGAAAACTGACCGTGCCGTAGGTGACCCAAATCAGGAAAATCGCAAGCGCGAATCCAAAGTCACCGACTCGGTTTACCAGAAACGCCTTCATTCCCGCCGCCGACGCTTCGCCTTTTTCGTACCAGAACCCGATCAGTAGATAGCTGCAAACGCCAACTGCTTCCCAAAAGACGAACAACAGCAAAAAGTTGCTGACCGAAACTAGCATCGTCATCGAAAACACAAACAACGAAACGTACGTGAAGAATCGCCAATATCCTCGGTCGCCATGCATGTAGCCCGAGCCATAAATCGCAACGAGCGTCGAAATGAAAGTCACCATGCACAGCATGATTGCGGTCAGCGCGTCGGCTCGCAGCGTTACATCGATCTGAAACGGAACGCTTTTTATAGTGCCATCGGCCAAAGCCAAAGTGCATCCGGTATGACAGGCAGTTGACACCGCCGGCCGGAAGAATACGGCGCGTCGGACCAACCCTTGTCAGCGGGAGACGCATCGCCATCGAAAGGAAACCCGAAGCGTAAGCGAGGGATCGAATCGCGCATCCCACCGCCACCGGGAAGGAACCCCGAAGTGTTAGCGAGGGATCGAGTCGTTCATCGCTCCGCCATCGAAAGGAAACCCGAAGCGAAGCGAGGGATCGAATCGCGCATCCCACCGCCATCGAAAGGAAACCCGAATCGTAAGCGAGGGATCGAGTCGCTTCATCCCTCCACCACCGGGAAGGAAACCCGAAGCGTAAGCGAGGGATTGAGTCGCTTCATCCCTCCACCACCGGGAAGGAACCCCGAAGCGTTAGCGAGATACCTCGAAGGTTGTGCCGCCGCGATGCGCGCCGTCGGCGCACCAGCACGAGAGGGTACCCGTCGCCGGCCGCGTTGGCGCCCGGTGGCTGAACTCTCTAGAATTTCCGGATTGCCTGTTATCGACCAATGAGGCCTTGTCAGCGCCCACGTCAGCGCCCACGTCAGCGCCCACCAACCCAGCGACACGTGCGCGGACAAGTGCAAGGACCTTGGCCAACTCTTCCTTCTCCTGCTCACCCTACGGCTGCGTGCGCCAATGTGTACTCGTCCATCTATTCCCCCTCATGCTCTCCGCCGCGAATCCTGGCGATGGATGCCGCTTGTCGGTTGCCTCTGCGCCGTGACGCTCGGTGTGGCGAACTCGAGTCGCGCGGCCGACTCAGCGCGCCTGCCCAATATCGTGTTCGTGCTGGCCGACGACATGGGCTACGGCGATCCCGGCTGCTTCAACTCGGGGGGCAAGATCCGCACTCCGCAGCTGGATCGGCTGGCGGCGGCTGGCATGCGTTTTACCGACGCGCATTCGCCGGGGGCCGTGTGTGTGCCGACTCGTTACGGGATTATCACCGGTCGATATCCGTTTCGCCGGCCACGGATGCCGTGGCAGCGCGAGTCGGTGATTGACGAGAGCCGAATGACGATCGGCGCCATGCTGCAGCAGGCCGGGTATCGGACCGAGTGCGTGGGGAAGTGGCATCTGGGATTCAATCACACGAGTCCGCCGGACTACTCGCGCATGTCGGGCGGTCCGCTCGACCGTGGCTTCAATCATTACTTCGGACTCCCCCACTCGCTCGATATCGAGCCGTATTACTACATCGAAGACCGGACAGCCGTGGCTGCGCCAACAGAGCGTGTGGCGGCGAGCTCGAGCGACGATTGGAGCCCAATTCAGGGCGAGTTCTGGCGCGCGGGCGGATTGGCGCCCGGGTTTCGGCACGATGAAGTGCTCCCCCAACTCGCCGAGCGGGCGAAACAAGCGATCGCGAGGTTGGCCGGCGAGTCGAAACCGTTCTTTCTGTACTTTGCCTTGCCGGCCCCGCATACCCCGTGGCTGCCGCTGGAGCCGTTTCGAGGAAGCAGCGCGGTCGGCATGTATGGCGACTTCGTCCAGCAAGTTGACGCCACGGTCGGCGATGTGTTGGGGCAGTTGGAGCGGAGCGGTGTGGCCGGTGAGACATTGGTCGTCTTCAGCAGCGACAACGGCCCTGTGTGGTACCCGGCAGACACGGACAAATGGAAGCACGCCGCCGCCGGGCCGCTGCGTGGAATGAAGGGCGACGCTTGGGAAGGCGGACATCGTGTGCCGTTGATCGTGCGCTGGCCGGGACACGTCGCCGCGGGCGCCACCTCCGAGCAGCTCGTTTGCCAAACGGACCTGTTTCGCACGTTTGCCGAAATCTGCGGTGTGAACTTGCCGTCGGATGCCGCGCCCGACAGCGTCTCGTTCGCCTCGGCTCTTCGCAATGAGGGCAAATCGACTCAGCCAGCACGCACGCAACTGGCCATGAAGTCGTCGCGAGGTTTTCCCGTGTTGCGAAGGCAGCAGTGGAAGTTGATTGTCGGCGCGGGATCGGGCGGCTTTAGCAAATCGCCGACGGACGGGAAGGGTGGTGCGAACGCCCTGCAGCTCTACGACCTGTCCCGTGATCTCGGCGAGCAGAACAATCTCGCCGAGCAGCGACCACAGCTGGCCGAGTCGATGCTCGCCCAATGGCGAGAGCTCGAACGCGAGTCGAAATAACCAGGGGGTAGCCATGCCGGAGCCGCTCGGCCTGATCGGCGTTGGACTGTTGGGAGGCGCCTTGGCCGCGCGGTTGGCCGAACGCGGACACGATGTGCTTGCCTTTGATGCCAACGCGAATCAGCGCGCGCAGCTGCGCGTCGTGGAGATGCGTTGGGCGCCCAGCGCCTCCGACGTGTGGCAGACCTGCGATTGCGTGCTGTTGAGCTTGCCCCACAGCGACGTGGTTGCCGAAGTGCTGGACGATGCCCGGCGATGGATTCGCGAAGGTCAAGTCGTGATCGACACCACGACCGGTCGACCGAGCGCTATGTCCGAGTTTGCCCGGCAGTTGGCTCGCCAAGGCGCTGCGTATATCGAAGCCAGTGTCGCCGGCTCGAGCGAGCAAGCGAGACGTGGCAAAGCAGCCTTGTTGATTGGCGGAGAGACGCGTGCTGTTGAGAGGCAGACGCCCTTGCTGAAGGATCTGGCCGATTTGCATTGGCACTTGGGCGAAGTCGGCGCAGGCTCGCGTTTCAAGCTCGTACACAATCTGGTGTTGGGATTGCATCGGCTCGTGCTCGCCGAGGGTCTTGTGTTCGCCGAGGCGTTCGGTTTCTCCTCGGCGACGACGCTGGAGGTGCTGCAACAGACTCCGGCGGCGTCGCGAGTGATGGAGACGAAGGGCGAGAAAATGGCCCAGCGGGACTTCACTCCCCAAGCTCGACTTCGCCAGCACCACAAGGATGTGCGGTTGATTCAGGAAGAGGCCGCCGCGCTGGGGCTGTCACTGCCGTTGACTCACCTCCACGAGCAACTGCTGACGCTCGCCGAGTCACAAGGTTGGGGCGAGCTGGATAATTCAGCCATCTTGGGAGCGCTGGAGGTGATAGCAAGGCGGTCGCCGGACTCGACCTAAGGGCGTGGCAGGTTCCGTTAGCTACCGGTTAGTCAACGTTGGTTGGCCCTACCTGTGTGCTGCCGGGAGTTGGCGGTCACTTGCTTTGTTGGTAAGTCGTTTCAAAGGAACGGTTTGCGTCGCCCTTCCGAGGGTGGGCGTTTGTTCGGGCCCGCAAGTCTTCCAGGACCCTACTGCGTAAAATTACTTTGCCAGCCCTCCTGGCGGATACGCGGTGCGGTAGATAGATTGTCGAGCTTGCTGGTTGAGACCCACCACACCGACTGTCGAGCAACCAGGTTCGCGGTCGGCTTCTTTCCCTGGTTTCCCTCACGACTCCAATGAGTTCTCTGTTGTTGCTTGGCGATGTTTGGTCCGTTGTCTTCCCTGCAGGCGGGGTTTGCATCGGCAGTGGCCTGTTGCTGTACGGGTTGGTGACTAAGCGCCGCTAATCCGTTTGGCGGATGCCAGACGGTCCAACGTTCGAAGACCCAGCTGGCCACCGATACCGGGCATCCTGCAGCGCGAGTTGCGTCTCTGGCGACGGCTTGCCGAGGCTGGACAAGCGAGTTCGGACAGGGCACGATCGTAGTCTCACCGTTCGATCGTCATCCCCAGCGAGCTCCTCATGTCTTGCCCCCATCCGATGCTGCGCCTGCTCGTCCCGCTCCTCGTTTGCCTAGCGGCTGCGCGACCGTCATTAAGCGGCGCCGAGCCGTACAACGTGTTGTTCATCATTTCCGATGACCTCACGGCGAACGCGTTGTCTTGCTACGGCAATTCGGTTTGCAAGACTCCGCACATCGACGCCTTGGCCGCCGAGGGCGTGCGGTTTACGCGCGCGTATTGTCAAGGCACCTATTGCGGGCCGTCCCGCGCGTCGTTCATGTCTGGATACTATCCGCATGCCACGGGCGTGTTGGGATACACGAGTCCTCGTCCCAACATCGGCGACCGGGCGACGTGGCCGCAACTGTTTCGCGAGGCGGGGTACTACACGGCTCGCGTCAGCAAGATTTACCACATGGGCGTGCCGGGGGGCATCGAATCGGGCGGCGACGGCGCCGATGACCCGGCATCGTGGGTAGAGCGATTCAACAGCCCCGGCCCCGAATGGCGCGCGGCGGGCGACGGCGAGACGCTCGAAGGAAATCCGGACGGAAAGAAGCCCGTTGTGGGCGGCAACACGTTCGTTGTGGTCGAGGCCGATGGCGACGACTCGGTGCATTCCGATGGCAAGACATCCGCGAAGGCGGTGGAGCTGCTGAAACAGCGGCGCGACCAGCCGTTTTGGCTTGGCGTCGGATTCGTGCGGCCTCACGTGCCGTTCGTGGCGCCGCGGGCGTACTACCGATCGTTCCTGCCCTACGACAAGATGACGCTGCCGCCCAAAGTGCCGGGCGACTGGGACGACATTCCCCGCGCAGGGATCAACTACAAGACCAGCGCCAACATGAAGATGGACATCCGTCGCCAAAAGAAAGCTGTCGGCGGCTATTACGCTTCGGTGTCGTTCATGGATGCGCAGGTGGGCAAGGTGATGCAGGCGCTCCGCGACGCCGGGTTGGATGAGAAGACGATCGTGATTTTCACCAGCGACCACGGCTATCACCTCGGCGAGCATGACTTTTGGGCGAAGGTGAGTCTGCGTGACGAGTCGGCGGGCGTGCCGCTGATCATTCGCGTGCCCGGCAAGCAGCCCGCTGTCTGTCACTCGCTGGTGGAGTTGATTGACCTCTATCCGACGGTTGCTCGGCTGTGCGGGCTGGCTGCGCCGGCCAGGCTGCAGGGCAAGGACATCTCCAAGCTGCTGGACGATCCGACACTCGAGGTTCGCGACGCGGCGTTCTCGGTGGCGCCAAGCCGGAAGGGCTTTTTGATCCGCGAGCAGGACTGGGCGTACATTCAATATGGAGAGGACGCCAAGGGCGGCATCGAGTTGTTTGACATGCGCGCCGACCCTCGGCAGTACACCAACTTGGCGGAAAGCCCCGAGCACCGTGAGCAAGTGACGCGTCTCCGCGCAAAGCTCGATGCGAAACTCGCCGAAGTTCGCACCAACGACTTGCCGAAGCAGTGAGTGGAATGGCAGCCAGTTCTTGTCGGGAAACTGCCGCCCTGAGCGTCTCATTGATGACTCATGAGCGTCGACGCACGGGGGGGCTAAGCTCGATGGGCAATGGGGTTCGGCGCCTCGATCCCCCGCGTACGCTCTTACGCTTCGGGGTTCCTTCCGGCCACCAGAGATTCCTTCTGCCCGCGAGTCAGGGATTTGATCTCGAGTTCGCGGCGCAGCGCGGCTCCGTGGCTTGGCGCTGACTCGTGCCACAACATTGTCACGGGCGTGCGCGTGCGCGTGTAGCGGGACGCGGTGCCCGCGTTGTGTTGTTTGAGCCGCCTCTCGAGGTCCTTGGTGACGCCCGTGTAGAGGGAACCGTCGGCGCAGCGCAGGATGTACACAAACCAGGGGTCTTCGGCCTTTGCAGTCATGCCGGGGATTGTGCCAAAATCGCCCCCGTCGTGGCAATCTCGATTCGTGTCCGGCAAGTCGCTGAGTCGCTGCAAACGCTTCCGATCTCGGGCGGTCGGCACAAAGTCGGCTGACACACGGGACACCCCACGTTTCTCCCCGGCATCCAGCGCAGGCGACCCTGGCGGTCCTTCGAATCCTATCCCTCGCTTACGCTTCGGGTTACCTTAATGAAGTGGGCGAACGTCCGCTGATGCGGACCTGGCTGTTGACGCTCTCCACTCCCTTCCGTTAGCACTTTGCACAAAACAAAACATGAAATTCTATCTCGCTGGCCAGTGGCAAGACCGCTCCGACGTGATTGAGGTGGTCAATCCCTACGATGGCCAAGTGGTGGACACCGTCCCTCGCGCGACTGCGGACGATGTCGAGTCGGCGTTGGTGGCTGCGACCGCGGGCGCCAAGGTGATGGCTCAGCTGCCGGCGTATGAGCGGTTCAAAATTCTGCGACAGGCGACCGACCTGATGCGGGCGCGGACGGAGGACCTCGCGCAGACGATCAGTCGCGAGGAAGGCAAGACGTTGGCCGAGGCGCGCGGCGAGGTGAGTCGCTCCGCCCAGACCCTGGAGCTCAGCGGCGAAGAGGCCAAGCGGCTGAGCGGCGAGGTGCTGCCGTTGGAAGGCGGCGAGGGCGTGGTCAACAAACTTGGTTTCACCTTGCGAGTGCCTTGCGGCGTGGTCGCGGCGATCACGCCGTTCAACTTTCCGCTCAATCTAGTCTGCCACAAAGTGGGCCCCGCGATTGCCGCCGGCAATGCTGTCATCTTGAAGCCGGCCAGTGACACGCCGCTGGTCGCCATGAAGCTGGTGGAGATCCTCCTGGAGGCCGGGCTGCCGTCGCTGGCCATCTCCTGCATCACGGGCGGGGGCCGAGAGATCGGCGAGACGCTTTGCCGAGATCCCCGCGTGCGCAAGATCAGCTTCACCGGCAGCCGCGACGTCGGTGAACGTATCTGTTCGATTGCGGGGATCAAACGCGTGACGATGGAACTGGGCTCCAACAGCCCGCTGATCGTGATGCCCGATGCCGACCTGGAGAAAGT
>JAGQPF010000083.1 GCA_020426845.1 Planctomycetales bacterium | reverse complement strand
GCCCCGTGAATGCCATCCTGCTTCTTCCCTCGAAGGCTACACTCTTTCCCCACCCAACCCCGGGGCATCCCCCCGGGAATGCCGCCAGCTTCTCTCCTTGAAGGCCGAAGGCCTTCTTCACCGTAGGGGCATCGCCCGGCATCGCCCTGGGTGCTGCGAACGCGCATCCGACGTTGTGGCGTGTCGCGTCGCCCCGCAAAGCGGCCGCGACGAACCGTCAAGCAACCCACACGGCCCTGGGGCGGCGCTTCGCTCTGCCCTTACGTTGAAGAAGGCCTTCAGCCTTCAATGGAACGAGTTGGACGGAAAACCCGGGGCGATGCCCCGGGCTACGTTGAAGAAGGCCTTTGGCCTTCGACAATGATCGACACGCGATGCCTGGGTGACGCTGAAGAAGGCCTTCGGCCTCGCTGGGACCATGATCGTCGCGAGGGATACGCACGAGCGGCGATGCTCATTTTTTGGCGGGAGCAGGCGCCGGGGGCGCGGCTGGATTGCCGCAACGCATCACTTCAAACTCGCTCAAGCCGGCCGAGGCGACGATGCGCAGATGCGCGGGCATGCTCTCCGCGCCGGTGGCCAGCGCCTCGAGCGACTTGAGTTGTTCGAACATTTTCTGAGCCCGCTCGAGCTCCACCTTGCCGCCGCTGATCTGTTGCGCCAGCGCCACTGCGTCATTGCCACGCTTGCCGGCAAGCTGCTTCTGCTGCTGTTCAAGAAAGGCAATTCGCTGAGTCCCCACGGCCAGGCCTTGCTCGAAAAACTTGACCCGCTCGGTCAATGTCTTTGCCGTGACACGCTGCGGCTTGCCCTTTTGCAGGTAGAGCATCGGGACTGCTTTCAGCTCGAGAATGTTGCCGCGAATCGTGGTGGTCAGAGTGAGCCGCAACAGTTGTTCGTCCTCGGTTGCGCCGATCTTCAGCACGGCGCTGCCGCGATCGAGCACCATGGCGCCCTCCGGGTCGAGGACAAACTTGGGCAACCCGTCGACGTTCACGATGTGCAGCGAAAGCCGCGCGTAATCGGGCACTTGATCAATGGTCCACTTGAGCGAGCTGGGGCCGGTCAAACTGAGCGGAAACGGCTCGGCTTGCAGCGGCTCACGAAACGCACACAGGTGGGACGCGATGCTGGCGACACTGATCGACAGCATGCAGTTGCTGAGGCCGGCGGCAAGCTCCGGATCGGCCTGGGCGCCCTCGGCCCACTGAAACGACAGCTCGTTGTTAGCGTGCTTGAGCTCGGCCACGACGGTCGCGCTGGCATTGGGATTGGAGACGACAATCTTCCAATCGCGGGGCTCCGTGCCGGAGGCAATTTTGAATTCGGCCTTCGACTTGGGCGAGGTGCCGTCACCGCCACGAATCTTCACGAGGCAAAGCTCTTTCTCTTCCAACACCAGCTTTCCAATGACCTTGGGACCGCCGCCGAGTTCCGGCAACGAAATGGCCGTGGGGAATTGGGCGAACCGGTTCGCCGGCGGCGTGGGTGCCTTTTTCGGCGGCGACTTCGGCGGCGACTTCTCGGGAGGTTTGGGAGGCGCATTGGGATCGGGCGTGGGCGCCGGCGAGTCGGGAGGATTGCCGGCAGGATCGGGGGTTGGATTGGGGGTTGGATTGGGAGCGGGAGTCGTAGCGGGGGTTGGAGCGGGTGTTGGAGCGGGTGTCGGAGTTGGATTCGGCGCGTCAGGCGGCGTCGTGGCGGGGTCCGGCGTCGGCGTGGTGGCAGCCGGATCCGACGCGGGCGGGCCGGAATCGGGCGTCTGGTTGGACGTTGTGGGGGGCTCGACCGGCGCGGGGTTCGCCTCCGGATTCGGATTCGCCTCCGGATTGGCTTCGGTGCTCGGGTTCGCTTCGGGGTTGGCTTCCGAATCGGACTTGGTTGAAGGGGCCGTGCCCGGCTCGCTCGAGGGATCCGAAGGCGCCGGATCGGTTTGGGCCACATCCCGATCGTTGCCCTTGCCCATCCAGATCATGGCCGCGGCGGCGCCGCCCACAAGCAGTAAGAGCACGGCGGCGACGATAATCCAAACCAGTTTGGATTTACGCCCGGTCGGCTTGACGGGCACTTGCGTCGGTGCGGGCTCCGGCCCGCCAACGTCCGGTGAGCTGGCCGGAGTCTGGGCGACCGGCGATGCGGGCTGGGCCGGCGTTTCCGCGACCGCTGTCGACTTCTTGCGTTTGCCGGCCGTGCGAATTTGCGGCGCGCCGGAGACAACAGGCGCGGACACTGCGGCGCCGCCCATGGGGTTGACGACAACCGGCTCCTGGACGGCTTGGGGGGCGGGCGTATCCAGCGCGACGTTGACGACCACCTCATTGGCGCCCGCGTCAGGTGCGACGCGAGTTGGTGGCGCGGGGACGGCGCTGACCTGACGGTCGAGCCATTTGCCCAGGTGCGCGGCGAGCCGACCGGCGGAAGGACGGGACTTCTCCGACAGCAGCGCCTTGCAGACCTTCTCCATTTCGTCGGTGACGGCGGGGTCAAGCGCCGAATGCGGCTTTCCCGCCGTGACCGGTGAGCAACCCGACAAGGCATAGTGCAACAGACATCCCAGGGAGAACACGTCGCCCGGCGCAGTGCCGCGCGACCCACCCGCCTCGACAAAGTCGGCGGATTCGCCATCGGCGATGGCCACGCTGTTGAATCCGATGTCGACGATCTTCAACACCCCCTCATCGTCCACGATGAGATTGCTCGGGTGCAGATTCGCGTGCACAACACCGTGCTGGTGGGCGTAATCCAAGCCGGCGGCCGCCTGCCGAATAAGCCCGGCTGCCTCCAGGGGAGAAAGCGGACTGTCATTGCCGACCAAATCGGCCAAGGAATGCCCGCGAATGTTCTCGGTTGCGACAAAAATCCGCTCGCCGTCCTGATCCACGTCAAACACATGCGCCAGGTTGCGATGGTCCAGACTGGCCGCCGCCCGCGCGTCATCCAGAAAATTCTTGACCAAGTCGGCTCGGGAGGCCCCTTCGGTCGAAAGCATCGTGACCCAGACGCGGCGGTCCAGATTGCCGTGTTTGGCGAGAAAAGTGCGGCGGTGGGAGGTCTTGGCCAGCAAGTCCTCCAATTGGTAGTTCCCCAGACGCAACGCAAAGAACCCGCGCACCAGTTGCTTTGCTTGCCAGGTGGTAAGTTGCCCGGCCAGGATCAGACCCTTGAGCACCGCTGCGGGATCTTCGCCGGCATTCAGCCGGCTGCCGACTGCGGCGAGCGTCGCGTCGTCCAACAATCCACTCTTCTGCATCGCCTGCAGCACAGCGTCCGCATCGACCGTCGAGGTGGTCTTGCCCATCGTGGGTTCACCTTCCTTGCCGAGTGTTGTGCATCGCCGGGATCCCAACCGCCCCCCGCTGACATGCCGGCCCCGCATTTCCCACTGAGTCCCGACGGGACCGTGGAGCGTGTTGGGAGCCGACAACTCGAGCCTCGGGCAACCGTCCCAAGCGGTTCGGTGCGTTCGCCGAGTTGCGAAAGGGACTAACGAAGGAGCAAAAGATGCGCAAGAAGCGTGGCAAATGGAAATGGGGAGGAGAGTGGCAGAGAAAATGCGGCAGCCGCCCGGTGGGGCGAGGGCCGTCATCGTCGAACCTCTTGATTCTCCCTAAAAACACGGCACTTGGCAAGCAGTTTCCCCATCCGGTGACGCCCTGTAGGTCGACCTCTCGCCGGCGCCCGAGGCCGCGGAGTTTTGGTGGCCGTTGAGCTCGTCGTCGTATTGGCTGGTTACCCCAATATCCCGGCCGGCTGCTGGCGGGGCTTCAAAATGAGAAATTTCGGGAAAGACAACAGTCTGCCACGTACTCTGCCGATCAAGACAACTATTCCGAGAATTCGGGAAGTGATGGTTCTACGCGTTATGTGGAACCGATAGATATTGTCGACGGGATCACCAACGAATTGGGGTCCTCACGGAGCCATGTCCGGGCTGTACCGGCGTGATTACTGTGCCGCGGAGAGGAACTGATGAAGATCCAACGGGCCAGGCTACTTTTGCTACTGATGAGCCTCGTGACCTCGGGCGGCTTGGCTTATGGCCAGACGCCGCCCCCAGGAGCTCTGAACCCAGCGTTGGGTCCGAGCCAGTTGCCGCCTGGCAGCCCCTATTACAACATGCCCTCCCCATCGCCCTACGGGGGATCGATGGGACCCGGCATGCCCACGGGCGCCATGGCCATGTCACCGGGGCGATACGCCATTCCGGGACCCGGCGTCATGCCACCCGGCGCGATGCCCCCGAACATGATGCCTCCGGGCGCCATGATGCCTCCGGGCGCGATGCCTCCGGGCATGATGCCACCGGGCGCCATGATGGGCCCGATGCCAGCCGGCATGATGGCCCCCGGCGGTGGAATGCCGGGCGGGATTTCGCCGGCCGCCTACGAGGCGATGCAGATGGGGGCCCAGGCCGGCGCCATGGCGGTGCCGGGAGGATCTCCCTATCCTTACGGAGTCATGCCGGTCGGGTACGACGGCTGCCAAAATTGCGGGCCACTGCCGGGTCAATCCGGCGCCGAGCTGGCTTGCGGCAATTGCGGCGGCCAAGGCTGCAACGCCTGCGGCGGCACGGGCCGAGGACACGGTGTGGATCGCGGCCTGGACGCCTTGTCCCGAGTGCTGAAGATCTTCAAGCCCTACGGCGAAGGTGGCTGGTGTGCTCCCCGCTGGTATGACGCCCACGCCGAGTTCATCTATATGACTCGCGATGAAGGCAATCGAGGCGGCGGACTGGTCTCCGATGGCCCCGCCGGACTCGGCGCCCCGCTGATCGTGCTCAGCTCCGACAGCGCCGACCTGGATTCGGCCGGTGGCTTCAAGGCCGGTTTCGCCCTGCACGCCGGCGCCTCGGGTGCGGTGGAGTTCTCCTACTTCGGAGCACTCAACTGGGCCGGCGCCGCTCGGGTCGAAAGCCCTCTGGACGAGCTCTACCACGTGTTTAGCGACTTCGGCAACAACCCGCCGCCCCAAGCGGTGCCGATTATCCGGGGCGGCTTCACCGACACCGATTCCGCTCAACTGGCAACCCTGGAATACTCGTCAAACTTTGACACCCTGGAGCTGGACTATCGCCGCCGCTGGGTCGCCCCCAACTGCCGCTTCCACGGCTCCTGGTTGATCGGCGCCCGCTACGCCAAGCTGGATGAACAGCTGGTGCACACGATGGTGGTCGACTATCCCGACCCCAACGGCGGCGGCGCCCCGGATATCACGGGCTTCCTGGATGCTCACGTCGGCACCAGCAACAGCATGACCGGTGCCCAACTCGGCGGCGACCTGTGGATCACCCTGCTGCCCGGCTTCCGAGTCGGCTCGGAGTTCAAGGGCGGAATCTACGGCAACCGGGCCTCGCAAAGAACCGTCATCAACGCCGGTCAACTAGCGGTGCCCGTCATCGAAGAAGCCAACTCGGACGTGGTCTCCTTCCTGCTGGAGCTGAACATTCAGTCCGTCTGGCGGCTGAACGAGAACTGGTCGATTCGCAAGGGCTACACGCTGATGTTTGTCGACGGCTTGGCCCTCGCCCCCGAGAACTTCAACACCAACGAGCCGTTCACGGCCGCCCGCGTGCCGCTGCTCGTGGACGACGGCAGCATCTTTATGCACGGTTTCACGGTGGGTCTGGAGTGGATGTGGTAGGCCACGGCCGAAAACACGCTTCATCCTAACTGAGTCAGAACCAGGGCCAAGCAAACTTGCTTGGCCCTGTTTCGTGGGGGTGCCGGCTTCGTTTCGGGAAATGTGGGATAAAAATCGAGGATTGGGAACCTGATTTTCCTCGGGAGCGTCATAATCCAACCAATCGATGACGACTGGCGGGGTTTGCGTCCTGTTGGCCTCTTGCGTTTTGTTGACAGGGTCCCAATCCCACTTATAATCGGGGAATAATTCTTCCTATCTTGCGCAGTTTAGCCAACTTAACTCCATAATCTGGCGCACGGGAGGTCTGTATCGACCTTGCCGGCAGCCTGCGGAGTCTCCCCAGCGACGGTTGGTTAGCCCAAAACGGATCACATGCTCCCACCCCAAAAGAGGGTTTTTGCCGTGAAGTCTCGGTCCCAACAGCAACGCCGCAAATTGGCAGCGGCCCTCAAGCGTCGCCGCAACCGACTGACTCATGTCGAGCGACTGGAAGACCGTCGTCTGCTGGCGGGGAATCTGTTCACCAGCGGCATCTCCTATAACGCCGGGGAGGTGATGGTGCAGTTCGTCGACGGCACCACCAACGCCCAGAAACAGGCGATCTTCGACTCCTTGGGAGTGACCGTCGAGAGGTCGTTCAAGTCGGTCAACGGCGCGATGGTCTCCACTGCGGCGCAGGACGAGGCGTTCATTGCCGATCAACTTGAGGCGATGGGTGCGGTCTCGTACGCGGGCCCCAACTATTTTCGGTACACCGAGCAGACGTTCCCGAACGATCCGCTGTTCGACCTTCAATATGGTTTGCATAACACTGGACAGAACCCGTTTGCCGGGACGGTGGATGCGGACATTGACGCTCCCGAGGCCTGGGACAAGTTCCAGGGCAGTTCGGACGCAGTCGTCGCGGTCCTGGACAGCGGCATCGACTGGACGCACGAAGCCCTGATCCCCAATCTCTGGGTGAACCCGTTCGAGATTCAGGGCAACGGCATCGACGATGACGGCAACGGTTACATCGACGATATCCACGGCGCCGACACACAGGCGCTTGACGGCGACCCGATGGACAACGACGGTCACGGCACGCACGTGTCCGGCATTCTTGGCGCCGCCGGCAACGACAACGTCGGCACGACCGGTGTGGCCTGGCATACTCAAATCCTGGCAGTCCGGATGGGCGACGCGGCCTTTGCCGTGGCGGACATCCTCGCGGCCTACGACTACATCATCACCATGAAGGGCGCCGGCGTGAACATCGTCGCCGCCAACAATAGCTACGGCGGCAACACGCCGTTTGACCCGATGGAGTTTGCCGGCGTGTCCGCAGTGATCGACGCGGGCATCGTGTTCGTCGCATCGGCCGGCAATAGCACTCAAGACAACGACTTGCTGCCGAGCTTCCCGGCCAACTATGACCTGCCGGGCCTGATCTCGGTTGCAGCCACCAATCAGGACGACCAGCTGGCTTCCTTCTCCAACTACGGCGACATCACGGTCGACTTGGCCGCGCCGGGCGAGGGCATCCTCAGCACCGTGCCGGCGGCCTACTCGCTGGCCAACCCCTCCACCTTCCCGATCGGCTACGACTCGTTTGACGGCACCTCGATGGCCGCTCCGATGGTGACTGGCGCCGTCGTGCTGGCCGCCGGTCTGAACCCAACATTGTCGGTGTTCGAACTCGAGCAGTTGGTTAAGGACTCGGTCGACTTGATCCCCGAGTTGGACGGAGTCGTGGAGACGGGCGGGCGTTTGAACGTCGGCCGTCTGCTGGACATGGTTCCCTCGGGCGAGATCCGTGGCCAGATCTTCCAGGACACCAACGGCAACGGCAGCCGCGACCTCGGCGAGCTGCCGCTGGGCGGCTGGACCGTGTTCACCGACTTGAACAATAACGGCGTCCGCGACACTGCCGAGCCGATCGCAATCAGCAAATTCGACGGCACCTACAGCTTGCCTCATTACCGTGGCCCGGGCAGCTACACGGTCGTCGAGGAGTTGGAAGCGGGATTCCAGTACACCGTGCCGACCAACGGCAAGCGAACCGTCAACATCACCTCGTACGACCAGATCGTCAGCGGCGTCAACTTCGGCAACCGCCAGGAGGCTTTGTCGGTCGCCGGCCGAGTGACCCAGGACGATGGCAATCCGAACACGGTGAACCAGCCGGTTCCGAACATCTACGTCTATGCGGACCTGAATCTCAACGGCCGCGCCGACATCAACGAGCCGCGTGACTTGACCGACAGCAACGGCAACTACTCGATGCCATTGCCGGGCGGCGGCAACTACGAGATTCGCGTCCAGCTGCCGCCGGGCTGGACTCAGCAGCAGCCGCTGAACAACGCCGGCCATAGCATTTCGATCGATCCCGGCGTGGCCACCACCGGCCTCGACTTCGTACTCAACGGCAAGATGATGAGCCACGGCACGGCGCCGGTCAGTTACGGCGACGCGCCGCACGGCATTCTCCAGGGCTTCCAGCTCGGCCCGCTGTTGATCGGCGAGGCGGATGCCGCGTCGGCCACCTCCGCGGACGCCGATGGCGTGCGATTCGGCTCGGCCCTGACCGAAGGGGCCGCGATTGTCACCACGGCCGACGTGCGAACCTCCGGCCAGACGCGCGGCTACTTGCAAGCCTGGATCGACTTCGACCGCAACGGCGCATTCGATGACTACGAGCAGGTGATCACGAACGCCCGGCTCGGCGAGGGCACGCATACCTTGCCGTCCTTCACGGTTCCGGCGGGAGTGGACACCGGCACGACCTGGGCGCGTTTCCGTTACGGCTGGGAACACAATCTCGGTCCGAATGACGAGGCGTTCGCCGGCGAAGTCGAGGACATGATGGTGACGGTGTTCGGCAATGAGCCGGTGGCCGTCAACGACAGCTATCCGAACATCGCCCAAAACTCGGTGTTCAATGACAACACGCTCGATGTGCTGTCCAACGACGTGGTCAGCGCCGCAGGCGGGGCCTTGACCATCTTGACCTTCGACACCGTCAGCGACGCGAGCGGCTCGGTTCGCCGCTCGCCGCTCAATCCCAACATACTGCAGTACCAACCGCAGTTCGGCTACTTCGGCGCTGACAGCTTCCGCTACACCATCGTCGACAGCACCGGCGCCACCAGCCAGGCTGTGGTGACGTTGTTTGTGACGCCCAACTTCGACGGCCCGATTGCGGTGGACGACATGTTCGTCGTCGAGTCGAATTTCGTCGGCTCGCCGATCATCTCTTACAACCTCGAGGTCCAGGCCAACGATCTGCCGTCCACCGACAGCGGCGGCGCCCCGTTGACCACGACTCTGTTCCGCATTGTCGACGCCCCCGACCACGGCTCGGCGATCGTGTTCAACAACGGCACCGCCGACCCGACGGATGACGTCGTTCAATACACGCCGGCCCAGGGTTTCATCGGCACGGACCAACTCACCTACGAGTTGATCGACAGCAACGGCCTGACCTCACAGGCGACGGTCACGCTGCAAGTCACGCCCGACGAAAACGCGGTCCCGCTGCAGACGACGCTTGACGACATCGTCGAGTACTCGATCCGCTTCACCGATGCGAATGGACAGCTGCTGTCCTCGGTGCCTGAGAACACGCCGTTCTTTGTCGACATCTATGTCAAGGACCTGCGAACGCTGGCCGACACAACTCGGCCCGGCGTGTTCGCCGCCTATGTCGACGTGATTTACAACAGCCAACAGCTCGTGGTGACAGGCACTCCGACCCGTCTGGGCGTGCCCGGCGTGATCGAAGACAGCCCGTTTGTCAGCGAGCTCGACGGCACGACGTTTGTGCCCGGGTTGGTCGACGAACTTGGCGGCATCGCCTCAACCGTCGGCAACCAGAACCCGCTGCCCAACGGATTCGATCCGCTGCTAGTGGCTAGAATCCCCGTCCGCGCACTGGCGGGCACCGCGGGGCAGAACGCTATTGTCTCGACCGACCCGGCCAACCTGTTGGGCGTCGACTTGACGGACGAGATCAACGAGATCAGCGGCATTCACGACACTCTGACCTTCGATCCGGCGTCGGACGTCGAGCTGAATCAGATGCGATTCGACACGCAGCAGATCACTATCACTGCAGGCGCCGCAGGCGAGGGCGAGGCTCACAACCCGTTCACGCCGACCGATGTCAACGGTGACCGGATCACGTCACTTGCAGACCTTCGCCAGATGGTCGCCTACCTGAACACGCAAAATGGCGAAGGGGAGAGCGTCGGCGCCACAATCCGCCATCGCCTGATGGTGGACGTCAATAACGACGGGCACGCCTCCTTGAACGACTTGCGACTGGTGCTCAATCGCCTGACGTCGGCCTCCCAGCTGCCGTCCGGAGAGGGAGAAGCCAGCACGATGGGGGCCGAGGGCGAGGGGGATCCCGCCATGGACACCGCCGCCGCGCTGGTTGATGTCGACGCCGACGAAATCGACGCCTTGCTGGCCACCGACGACAGCGACGCATCGCTCAGTGATTCGAGCACCGCCCGCCGTCGCGCCGACCAGCTGCTGGCCGAACTCGACGCCGCCTTCTTCAACGACATCGGCGACGTCTGGGGAGACGCCTAACAACGAGCGTTGAACACCCAACCGGAGTGTTCAATCAGCTCGCACTCAATCCCAACAACCTACGCCGCTCGGAGACGAGCGGCGTTTTTTTTTCTTGAGTCTCCGAACATCCGAGCAGGACCGAGCTGCCGATCCCTCGCTGACGCTTCGGGTTTCCTTTCCCATCCGTGAAGTTGTCTCAATGGCTTGCGTCAGTTGCTCCGTCAGTCTTGTTCGCGCCGCAACACGGCAACTCGCAACGGCTGACGCTCGCCGGCGCTGAGCTCCCGCAACTCGACGACGCGTCCCGGCAGCTCGAATTGAACGCGATAGATCCCTGCGGTGAAGACCGGCGGTTCGAACTCCACGCCGGCGGGCCGCAGCGCGTATATCAGCTCCTCATGTGGCGAGCTCACGTCGCGGCGGAAGACTTTCACGAGCGGGGCCTCGTGGGGCTGCCAACGCAGCGTGGGCAGGAAGCCGATCGGCATTCCCTGCTGCACGCCCAACTTGACTTCGATCGGCCAGCCCGGAAACTGTCGGCCGGTCGGGTCGGTCGCGGGTTCCGACAGGTAGGGCCAGCACTCAATCACCGCCTTCCGCGCCGGCTTTTGAAATCGAACAATCCCAAATCCCGATCCCTTCTCCTGCATTTGCTGGAGCACGTTGTCGGCGCGGGGCTGAACGGCGGGGTTGAACACCGCCAACATGGTCATGGGATGCCCGAACGCGTCCTCGAATTCCCCCAACTCTTTGCGTTCCGCTTGTGACTCGAGACGATTGCGGCCTGCCACCTCGGGTTCCCACCAGCGCGGGTAGCCAACATTCACGGCGGGTCCGGCAAAGGCGACGGTTGCGTCATTGCATTGCTCGACTCCGTAGCGCACGACGGCCGGCAGATGCTGATCGCCGGCCAGATGCACGGCGCCCGTCTTGCGAATCAGTTTCACCGCCTCATTCCTCGCCGTTTGCGGCCACGCATTGGTGTCGTAGTCGGCGCGCAGACGCTGGCGATTGGCCCCATGGGTGGTCGCGATCGAAGTGAAGACCGTCTGGGAGAGCACCGCCTTGAGTGTGGCGCCGTCCCAATCCTCGGCCCACTCGGCGAGAAACTTCATTTGCCGCGTTCCCAGCAGCTCGGCGCCGGGCACATCGGCCGTGACCGGATTGAAAGCAGGATCCGTGACGTGATCGGCGCGTCCGCCGGTTTGCGGCGCCACGCCATCGGGACCGGTCTTGAACATACGATCGGCGAGAATGGCGAAGCTGACGCCGCCATACGTCAACGGCCCGTAGTAGGCGACAATGCCTTGTTGGACCAGCGCAGGATCCGGACAGTCGGGGTGGTGGGACGTCTGCGTGCGATGCACGACGTTCACCCATTCGGCCGGCATCGTGTACCCACCTGCCTCTTGAGTGGCCTGCCTGGCGGCGCCGCCCTCGCCCCAAATGTTCCCTTGATACACGTCGTGATCGTCGGGCAGCGCGACACTGGGGCGATTCTTCGTCAACTCCCGCCACGTCCAACCGTGAATCAGCCACTTGTGGAGATAGTCGAGCACCGCTCGATCCAGCGGTGCGCGGACCACGCCATATCCGCCCGTCGATTCGTAGAACTGGTCACCCGTGAATGCCATCAAGTCAGGGTCCACTTTGAGCAACCGGGCCGCGTACTCCGCGTTGGGAAACGCGGAGTGGATGTTGCACGAGATGTCCGCGACCACCAGCTCGGGCGCGTCAACCGGATCCTGGCGGATGCTCCCTTCCCAATACCGCGGTGCGCCGCCCCAGTCGTAGCCGACGCGATAAGGCGCCGCGCGGGTCGCATCCCAATCGGAGACGCGAAATGTGGCGACGCGGGCTCGCGCGTCGATCGTCGCCGTAGCGACTGACTTCCATGTGTCACCCTGTTTCAACTCGAGAGTCGCCTGGGCCGAGTCGGTCGGGCCAAGTGGCGGCAATTGCGCCGTCAGCTTGAGCACGCCCCGGTGGACCGTGTACTGCGTGAAAAACACGGGACCGAATTGGCGATCGGGATGGCGGTCGAGCCGAGCGCCCGTCAAGGTCCAGTTGCGAAACGCGAACTGCCCGACGCCGGCGATGGCCCGGCCCCGCCGACCGGTGGCGCCGTAGTTGGCGGTGACGGCAATATTGCCCCGCAGTTGCCGGGAGTCCACTTGCCGAGTGGTTTCGGCCAGCAGGCGCTGGTTGAGCGGATTGACCGCCCGCAATGTCAGCGCCGTGCGCTGCGGGCTGCCGGGAACCGGCGCACCGGTCAGCTGCAGTTGAACAGCAGCCAGGTCGCCTAGCGGCACGTCAACGGCGCTCTCGTCCGCCGGTCCGCCGATGAACAAGCGGGCGCCGCCTCGCTGCGGACCGCTCATGGCCAAACCGGCCGCCAAGCCTTTGCCAAACACCAAGCGGTTACGGAAGTCGTCGAGCGGACCGGCGATGCCGATCGTGAATCCCGCCGACCCGGGCCCCGGCAATCGCTGTTTGCTCACGCGACGGATATCAACTTGCATGGCGAACGGCTCGTTGCGATCTGACAGGTCGCAGCTCAGCCATTGCACGTTGCGATTCGGCGCCGCATTGATGCATTCGGCCTCTTGCCCGGACACGCGCCAATCGGGCATCGGGTTGGCCCACACGTCGGGCCCCAGCCAGTCTCGATCCGCCTGTTTGGTCCAGGGGCATTCGATCTTGGCTTCGTCGCGGTTCAACGATGGCTGGGCCGCGTTGGCGCAGGCGCCCGCTGCCGCGCCACCCGCGCCCGCTGCGCAGATCGTGGAGTGCTGGACGAAACGGCGACGGTTCAAGCGAGCTGGCATGCGAGTTCCTCGGGTGGCGGTGGATCAGGTCCAAGTAAAGCACTCGGAGCTGTTCCGTTGATTAGGTCGCTGCCCCGTCAACACTCAAACGTCGGGTCGGCCGCCGCACCAAGCTCGTGGCTCGACACGACTTCGCGAGTTCTCCAACCCCAAAACGAAGGCTTGACGGTCCACTAGTCTAACGCGATTGTGGGCGAGGCGTGGGGGACGCAGGTCAACACACCCGTTGGTCGCCAATTCACCCCGCTGCGTCGAGAAAAAAGTGGGGGAATTCGGGGAAATATCCGGCCTGCCCACAGCAGTAAGCTACATTTTCGTTGGGCAATTTACCAGCTTGCACCGACCGCGCCGCGAGCGGAAGGTGCAACGCCGTCGACCCATGGCGGACCACCACCCGAATCGACAAACGCCGACGACCTCCGACGACCCTCCAAGGTGCTCGATAGACCCCGAGCCCTGTCGTCGTTGAGCACGTCGGCGACGTGCCGAGTGGCGAGCCGCTGCAGGAGTCATCGCCATGCTACGAACGCCAAGTCCGCAGAATCTCTCACTCAAGCCACTGATCGATCAATTGATCAAGGAAGATCAAGCGTTCACACAGAATCGCCGATCGACTCACCGCACTCCGCTCGTGCGGCCCTCGGTGATCACGATGCCCGATGGAGAAGAGATCGTCGGGTGCACGCGCAACATCTCACCCGAAGGTGTTGGGCTGCTCACGCCGAAGGCGTTGGCGGAAGGTTTGACGACGAGGCTCCGGATCAGCTCGTTGCGTGGAGACGGGCCGATCTTCATGGCCGAACTACGTTGGTGCGTGCCGTTCGCCGAATGGTACTTGTCGGGCTGGCGATTCATCAACCAAGCCCGCTAACGCTCTGACGCTCTGATGCTCTGAGCTCAACGGCCAACGGAACACCGACGACGAAAATACGAGAGCCGACGTCACTTGACGCCGGCTCTCCCTAATCGTCTGGCGGAGCATCTCGCATCGCCGCGTCGCGCCATCCACGGCTGCAAAGTTGGTGCTGCAATGATGGGGCGATCGCATTTCAACTTGCGATTAACACGCGATTGCATGCGAGGCCGCGGCGCCTGATTACTTGCCGCCGGGCGCCTGATGCTTGAGTCGCTTCTGCACATCGGTCTCCAGCACGCCGAAGATCTGCTCGTGGCGAGCCACGGACAGTTGCAGCGCAGCCAGGAGGCGTTTGGCGGTGTAGAAGTTGACGATCACGCGCTGCGAGACTTGAATCGGGTCCTTCGGCATCATGTGCGGCTGCGGATTGAGCCCGAAGTCGATGATCAACTCCTCGGGGGAGCCGGTGACGCGACAGAAGTTCGCGTACAGGGCGCTCACCCCGTCGTCGTTGACTTGCACTTGGGGCGGGGCCTGTTGAGCCGGAGCTGCGGGCTTCTCTGCCGGGGCCTCCGCCTCTTTATTCTCATTATCTGCCATGATGCATCTCCCAATCCAAAAAACATTGTGTGCCACACGCTGGGGCACGTCGTCGAAGAAATGAACTATAGCAATCAACGGCAACGTGCACGACCGTTTCGTCGACGTTGCCGGGCCAATTTCTATCGCCTTTTTGCCCGCGCCGGTGAACTTGGCGCCATTGCGAATAAACTTTGACGGTTAGCGAAAACAGGCAAGCCAATTCGGCTCTTCTCAACGTGGCACAGGCTGCCAGCGCTGCCAGCCTGTGGGGAGATCGGACCACCATCGCAGGCGACCCTTGTGAGGCCCGTGACGATTGGTCATTCCCGTTTTGGCCACATACACCACGGCAAGTTTTTAAAACTCAAAACGGAAGGTGCGTGACAGGAAGCGGAAGCAACGACTGCCCAGCGACCGCGGCTCCGCCTTGATGCGAGCCTTGCCGCGCATCCCGATCACCAGCAACTGATCGGGATCGTCCAGGTCGACCTTTGCCGGATACGAAGTGCTGATCGGCACCGGCATGCCGGAGGCGTCGGTTTTGGTCTCGAGTCCGCCGCCCGCCTGCGCAGCCAGCGCGGGCGGCGCTCCTTTGAGCGGCTCGTAGGACTTCTGTTTGATGACTCCCGTGTAGATCCGCCCGCGTTCCGCGTCGAACTGCAGCTCGACTTCGGCGCCTTCCCGTACCAAGTCGATGTCGGATTGGTCAATGATCAAGATCGCCTCGAGGCGCCGGGGATCGCCGATTCGACAGAGCGGCTCGGTGGGGCTGAGCACGGCGCTGCCGTTTTTGGGATCCAGCGGCGAGCCGGTCATGTTCGGCAGCCTCCCGTCGTCGGGCACGTCCTCGCTCCGCGCCGGCGGCGGCAAGATCGTTCCCGCCATCGGCGCCGTCAGGCGCAGCCGGCCGATCTCGGCATCCTTCTCCTTGATTTGCGTCTCTAGCGCCGCGATCTGCTCCTCCAACCCGGGCATCTCGCTGTCGTCGAAATTCGGATCCAACAGCTCCTCTTGGACCATGCCAGCCAGCCGCGCCTGCACGCGGTCCCGCTGCTCAATCAGCCCCTCACGCTGCATCAACAGGTCGGCGCTGCGGAGCTGGGCCAAGGACTGTCCGGCCTGCACTTCGTCTCCCGCCTTCACATCCAGCCGCTCGAGGACAACGATTCCTGCGTTGGGCGGATAGACCATCGCGGCATCGCGAGGCTCGAGGGTGAAGACGCTGCTGACTCGGAACGGCAACGGCACCCAGATCACGAAGGCGGCCGCGGCCGCGACGACCAGCACCGTCAAGACAACGCGGTACTTCTTCACTTTGTGCATTCTCCCGGGCACGTAAAAAAACTTCGCCAGGTGGATCAACGGCTGGACCACCAAGCCGAACAAGCCGGCGATTGCGATCATCTGACCGATGACCTTCAGACCGTAGGGCTCCAGAATCTTGTTCAGGAACCACATGATGGAGAACACCACCACCCAGCGATACACCACGGCGGCGATCGTGTAGAGCGCGAACACCGCCTGATTCTTCTGGGGCAGAAATGGGTTCTCCGGCTGCTCGATGCCGAGGCAGAGCCAGACCATGAATCGCTTCAGCACCTCCGTCGCCTTCTGGCGGAGGTTCGGAATCTCAGTGAGGTCCATCAAGATGTAATAGCCGTCAAACCGCAGGAGCGGATTGCCGTTGAACAGCACCGTGCTCACCGAGCAGATGAACATCACGCTGAGGGCGAGCTGATTGAGCAAGCCGGGCTCGCTGAACCACCACAGGTAGGTGGCAACGCTGGCGATGATGACCTCGAAGTACATCCCGGCCGCGCCGATGAAGGCCCGATGGTACTTGTTGGGCAGCATCCACGAGTCGGAGACGTTGCAGTAGAGACAGGGCGTGAACACCAGCAGCATCGCGCCCATCTCATGGCACTCGCCGCCGTAATGCTTGCAGCTCAGGCCGTGCCCGAACTCGTGGATCACCTTCACGGCGCCCATCGTGACGCCCAGGTAAATCCAGTTGGCCGGCCCGAAGAACTCGTGAAACGACGGCAGCTTGGAGCGAAAGACGTCGAACTGCACAAACACCAGCGTCAGGGCCGAGAGCCCGAACAGGACGAACATCAAGATGAACAGCGGCTCGAACATCCAGCCGGTGTAGCGATGCAGCCAGTTGAGCAGCCGATCGGGATCAATTCCCCGAAAGCGCACGGCAAACACGTTGGAGAACTTCCCCCACAACTCCTTGCGTTTCTTCTCGTCTCGGCGCCGCTTCAGCTCGTGTCCCTGCCCGGGGTTCTCCGCGATCAACAGGCCGCTGCGGTGCAACATGCCCACGAATTGCTGGAGATCGGGGAAGGTGATCTTCTGTGGCGCGAACTCTTGCTCAAAGCGTTCTTTGATCTCCTCCAGGCTGGTCTGTCCATCCAGCATGCAGAGGATCGCGTACTCCTCCTCGTGGAACCGAAAGTAGTTCAGCCCCACCGGCTCCTTGACCACCCAGTAAGTCTGGCCGTGGTAGCGATGCTGTCGCTGCGTCAAGTCGGGACGCATGCGCAGCCGCACGGAGCGTGAGGAGCTGCTGACAAGGCTTTCGGAGAGAGTCGCCATCAAGAATTCCGGGCGGCGGCCACACAATTAGGGAGAATGTTTTCCATCGAGCACATTTATGGTGCGCCGAGTCCCGGCAGCACGTCCAAGGGCGGCTGCCCCAGCAACGGGTTGGCCGGAGCGGGCGGCACACCGGGCACACCCGGGTCGACGGGCGGCAGTCCGGGAGCGGCCGGCAGCGGATCGGGATCCATCGGCGCCCCGGCCTGCGTGCGGGAGATCCGCAGCGTCGCCGGCATGCCCGAGTTGATCAGCCACGTGTTGGGAATCGAGCCGTGAGCCACGTTGTTGATCTCGGCGACAACGCGGAACTTCTGTTTCACACCCGTGTAGTTCGGGTCGGCAAACACGATCGTGCCCTCCGTCTCCACATCGCCCTGGGGCGTAGAGACCAGGACCTTGACGTGTCGCCCCTTGACTTCGTAAGGCGCCGCGTCCACCGCGTACACCGAGCCCTCGACTCGCAGCACATCCATCCGCAACACGCGCATCAGCCGCTCACCCGGCTGCGCCCACTCGCCCGTACGCAGCAAGATTTGCGTGATCTCCCCGGCAATCGGCGAGACGATGCGGCGGTGTTTGATCGCCACATCGGCGATCTCCACCTCGCGGGCCTTCACGTATGTCTGCATGATCGCAATCCGGCGCTGCTCGCGCGCGACCACCGCTTGCAACTTCGCGCGGTTCATCTGCAGCTCTTGGCGGCGAACTTGGGTCGCCGGCACGGCGCCGGGCTCCTGCTTGTTGATCGTCAGTGACTCCTCGTACTCGATCTTCGAGGTCAAGTACGTCTCCCACGCCGCCTTTTCCTCGGCCTCCGACTTGGCTTGTTCTCGCGCCAGGTCGAGCTCGCCGACGCGAGCTGCCCGCTGCGCGAGCAGGTCTTGATCGTCCTGTCGGGCCAGCAGCTGGCCTTGTTGGACATACACGCCTTCGCGCACCAGCAGTTCGGAGATCACGGCCGCGTCCAGGGCCGGCACCCAGCGGTCATCCTTCGCCTTGACGATCGCCTGCTCAACTTCAATCCAAT
Organism: Planctomycetales bacterium; assembly: GCA_020426845.1. Classification (GTDB taxonomy): domain Bacteria; phylum Planctomycetota; class Planctomycetia; order Pirellulales; family Pirellulaceae; genus JAGQPF01. The sequence goes on along the minus strand of JAGQPF010000083.1, from coordinate 56,368 downwards.
CCGACTGCCGGCCCAAGTCCTGCGGACCGGAGATGACCAGCACGGCCATCAGCACTGCATTTGACATCTCGGTTCCTCTTCCATTCTCGATTTGGATTCAGTGGCGGCGTCCGTCGTTGCCCGTGTCGCGCCGGCACTCCCGGCGCTGTCCATGCTGGCCGCAGGTTAGAACAACATTCCCTGCACCCATTCGATCGCCTCGTGGAACCAGGCGAAGCCCAGCGAGCTGCGCCCGCAATGGATCTTCGCGGTCACCCGGGCGCCGACACGGGGATTGGCGTGATTCGACTCGTCAAAGCCGACCTGCACGCGAACACCGTGCTGAGCGTCCTCGCCATGCATCCGCGTGACTTGATCGACGTTTTTGACCCACCCTTCGTAACCCTCGCCGGCATTGGTCGCGAGAAAGTAGTCGACCTTCAGCTCGGGCTTGATCTCGTGCCGAGCCTGCTTCACGTAGCCGGCTCGCTTCTCCAACAGGAACAGGTCGAGCTCCCAGGGCCCGGTGGGATCGGCGACGGTCATCATCACCTGTCCCGGCTCGACCACCCGTCCCATCAGCGACTTTTCGATATTCCAAGAGAGCAGCACGATGCCGTTGATGGGCGCTCGAATCGTCAGCCGCTCGATGTTGTCCTCCATGTCCTTCTTCTGCCGCAAGTACGACTCCAGTTCGGCGCGCGTCGTGTTGATCTGCGTCTCGAAGGCGCCGACATCGGCGGGCTCCAGCTTGTCGATGTCGATTTTCAAACGTCGCGCCAGGCTGTCGCGGTTGACTCGCGCGGTTTCGATCTTGCCCAACAGGTCCTGATAGAGCCGCTGCTGCTCGGGGTTGCTCAAGCGAATCAGCGGAGCGCCGGCCTGAACGGGATCCTGATCCTTCACCAGCACTTCGACAACCGTGCCCGGCACTTCCACGAACACGTCGCGTCGCTCAATCGGCTGCAGCGCGCCTTCAGCCTTGAGTCGGAAGTCGGTCCGCATGAAGAACAACGCGCCGATCACCAGCAGCAGCGCCGCGGCGACGGCCAGCGTCTTGGGCAGGTTGCGCGCCTTGGTCACCACCGACAACTTGCCGATGGCGCGCCAGACCGGCATCAGAAACAGCTCGTTGTGCGTCATCGAGTTCGACAGCGCCCGAGCGCTATGCTCGTAGACCAGGTCGACGCGGCTCTCGAGCAGGTCGCGATTCACGTCGGACTCGATCTGCTCGACGATCAGGGCGCCGATGATCTGGTTCGCCTCGTTGTTTTCCAGGTTGGCCTCGCTGCGAATGCCGTCATTGGCCCGCATCTCCTCGGTCTTCGGGCGCCGGATCGGCAGGATCGCCATCATCTTGGTGTAGGACTCGTCGACGTACGGGTCGAGCGACTCTTCGATCTGCGGCGGCAGATCGTCCATCTCGCCGTCCCACCACAACGGCTCGCCGGTCGCGCAGACCTTGGACGCCAGGTCGCTGAGGTGGCGAATCACGTTGGAGCGGTTTTCGATCGTGTCCTGTCCGCTGACCGCCTCGATGCGGCAGCGGGGACCGCGTTTGATCGCGACGCTGACCCGGTCGCAGCCGATCATGCGCCGGCCCTCATTGGTCACCAGGTAGCAGGTCTCGCGGAGGTCGAGCGTGGTGTGGATCTGACGGGAAAATTGATCCGCTTGCTGCCAGAGGATATGTCGATCGCCGAATTGCTTCAGCTTCCGTCCCTTGCACCACTCGCTGAACAGCTCGCACATCTGGACCAGAAAGCGGCGATAGCCGCGTTGGGCCGAGGGAGGCGCGTCGGGGCGTTGAAAGATCTCCACCACGCCCTCGCACTTGCCGTCGTTCAGCACGGGCGCGAGGACCAACAGCATGGGGGTGGGGTTGCCGGCTGAGCCGTCCTCGGCCGTGCCGGATTGGGGCGGGATCAAGTGCCCCTCGTTGCCGTTGGACACTTGGGCCAAGAGCCGGCGGTGTTTGCGGCTGTCGTCGTTGTCGTCCAGCAGCGAGTCGCTGACATTGATCTGGTACTTCAGCGTCAGCTGCTGGCCGTCGGCAAACATCCAGACGGCGCCGCCCAGCGCGGCCAGCGCCTGCACGACGCGGTCGAGGAACTGGGGATAGTAGTCATCCGCGCCCAAATCGGACTTGGAAATCTGCGCAATCTCGTTGACCAGGGCCCGGATCTGCTGCTTGGTCTGTTCGATGTGATCTGACATAGGCCTACGCAAGATTTAACGACAATGAGGCCGTTGAAAAACAACGGTTCCGAAATCAACACAGCCCATTGCTGCACGCCGCAGGCGGCGCCGGATGGGTTGGTTGGGTGCTTTCAACAGACTGCAATTCCAGGTTGGGACCCCGGCGCGCTGTTTCGATGTATCGGCGGGGCTTGGAGCAACTCTACGACATACGACTGCCCTGGGGTCGGCCAAGTTCCAAATCGGAAGCCTTTGTTCCGAAGATAACGCTCCTAGGGCCTTTCCCGTCCTTCCAAGACCGTCTCTCTAATCCGCCGTGTCCAGGTACGGGTCCTGCCCCATTTCACGCTGCATCTTCTTGCGTTGCTTCTCGTGGTGCAGCAGGACCGAACGATCCTGAAAATGCTTCTTCTCCACCTTGCCCTGGGCCTTGCGGAACGTGGCCACCCACTGCGGTCCTTCCCCTTGTAGCGATTGTCCGGATTTCTTCAGCGTGTCGGCGCGTTCGCGGCCATAGCCAGTCAACAGAATCTCGTCGTCCAACGAGAGGAATTGGCTGACCGTGCCGGGATCGCCTTGACGCCCGCAACGGCCGGCGAGCTGCCGGTCGATGCGCGCCGAGTCGTGAAATTCGGTGCAAATCACGTGCAGACCGCCCAGTTCGCGGACCTCATCCTCCAGTTTGATGTCGGTGCCGCGGCCGGCCATGTTGGTCGCCACCGTGACGCGTCCACGCTCCCCCGCCCGCTCGACGATCTCCGCCTCCTCGGCAATGTTGTAGGCGTTCAGCACGTCGTGCGGGATGCCGACGTCCGTGAGCAGCCGCGACAGGAACGTCGACTTGGAAATCGACCGGGTGCCGACCAACACGGGGCGCCCCTTGGACCACATCTCGCGAATCTCCTCGACAATCGCCCGCCACTTTTCCGTCTCCGTGCCGAACACCCGGACCGGCAGCCGGCGACGCTGGACTTCGCGGTTGGTGGGAATCCGCACGACGGGCATCTTGTAGATTTTGCGGAACTCGCGGGACGAGGTGACGGCGGTGCCAGTCATGCCCGCCAGATGCTTGTACCGCATGAACATGTCCTGCACCGTGATGCGAGCCGCCTGCCCGGTCGGCACCGACACCTCGACGCCCTCCTTCGCCTCGACGGCCTGGTGAATGCCGTCTCGCCACTTGCGGCCCTCGCCCAAACGGCCCGTGAACTCGTCCACGATCACGATCTCGCCGTCGCGGACGACATACTCGCGGTCGCGGTGATAGTCGCGATGCACTTTGATCGCCCGCTCGATGAAGTCGTACATGTCGACGAGTCCGACGCCGCTCAGCAGCTCCGTCCTCGGCAGTCCGCGAACCTTCATGCGGCCCGCCGACAACAACTCCACCTTCTTGGTTTCATAGTCCACTTCATAGTGCTCGTCTTCCACGAACACCGAAGCATGCTCCGACGCCCAGCGATAAGCGGCGACGATCTTGTCGCGAACGGTGTCTCCCAGTGAGCCAATGATCAGCGGCGTCCGCGCCTCGTCGATCAGGATGCTGTCGGCCTCATCGACCAGCGAGAAGTGCGAGCCGCGCTGCACGGGCTTGTCGCCGCCTTGCTCCCAACGATGGCTGCTGCCTGCGCCGAGGAAGTCGGTTTGCTGGTGGCCCATCCGCCGCAACAGCAGGCGGTCGCGCAAGAAGTCGAAACCGAACTCCTTGGCCGTGCCGTAGGTGATGTCACAACCGTAGGCCCTGCGGCGGGCGTCTTGCGTGTCCTGTGACTGCACGACGCCGACGGACAGCCCCAGCATTTCGTACAGGGGACGCATGATGTCCGCGTCGCGTTCGGCAAGATAGTCGTTGACCGTGGCGAGATGGGCGCCCCGTCCGATCAAGGCATGAATGTACATCGGCAGCGTCGCCGTCAACGTCTTGCCTTCGCCGGTCTCCATCTCGGCGATCGAGCCGTGGAACAGCGCGATGCCGCCCAGGATCTGCACGTCGAAGTGGCGCATTTGCAGCGTTCGTCGCCCGGCCTCGCGAACCAGCGCGTAGGCATCGGGGAGAAAGCGGACGAGCGGCTCGCCGCTCTTGGCCCGAAATCGCAAGGACAGACTGTGCTTTCTCAGCTCGGCCTCGGTCATCGACTGCAGCGATGACTCCAGCTGATTGACCTGGTCGAGCACTCCCGACCAGGAGGCCAGCCGGCCACGGCTCGAGCCCAGCCACCCCGCCACCTTTCCCAGTGCGCCGCCCGCTGGCGGCCGCGTCGTCGTCGGCTGACTCATGGTTCGACTTTCAACTCCGGTCAGTGGCGAGTAACAAGCGCGGTCAGAACGACGGGACGTCCTTTTAATATATCGCTTCGCCAAAATTTGGGCGGGCTTTCGGATTTGATGCCGGGCCGAACCCATCGGCCAAATCCGATTCGGAAGGAAACCGAAGCGTAAGCGACAGATCGAACCACCAACGTCACCACCGAGTTGGGGCAACGAGCTTCCAAGTCTAGCTCGACAATTCCCGCAGTCGCCGTGAGACAACCGAAGCGAGGCGGCTGGCGTGCTCAAGAACCGTCATTCTTCCCGCAATCCCGAGATTTCTCTCAACCGGCAAAGTCGACACAACCGAAACTAGTTATCGAATACGACGATTTGTTCGGTTAGCACGTTCAATTTCCCCTCGCCCAAGGGACCTGTGGACAAACTGGAGAATCCGGGAAGAAAGGGAGCCCTGTGCGAACTTTTCCACGGACACCGTTTGGTCTGGATTTCCCGATTGATTGGGTCGAATTGGTTCTATGCGTGGAGCGGGTTAGTTGGATTTTCCCGCGCCGTGCAGACCCCGCCACCAGCTTGACCGGCATCCGCAGCAGCTAGACCTCCATTTCCGTAGACGACGGATCGTGATCATGAAACGACTCCTGACGATCATTGCGACCTTGGCACTCAGCACCAACGTCTGGGGTCAGGCACCGATCGTACCGATTGACGCCTATGGCGCGGGGCCGGGTGTTCCCACCCCGGCGGTATCCGCCGATGGAGGGCTGGCGCCCATTGTCGACCAGTCGGCCTCCGGAGCGTTATCCGCGGCCGAGCCATCGGGACTGCCCTATGGGCCAACGCCGATGCCCGGTGGCAGCGCTTACTCGAGCTGCGGGTGTGTTGGCCGCTGCCAAGGCGAATGCCAAGGGGACGGAGTCGTGGGCTGCCTGACGGGCTGTCGTCAGTGCCCGCCGAATTGTGCCTGCCCGTTGTGTCTGCCTCAGCGGATGTGGTTTTCGGGCAACTATGTGCAGACGTTCACCAAATCTCGCTCGCTGCCACCGCTGGTCACGACCAGCCCGGACGGCACGGCTCGCGCTTTGGCTGGCCGCCTGCCCGGAGCGACGATCCTCTACGGCGCCGGCAGCTCGGGCAATTCGACCGAGCCCGGCATGCAGTTGGACTTTGGCCGCTGGCTGGGTGACGGACATGTCGGTTTCGGTGGCCGCTTGTTCTACATGCAACGCGAGGGCGACGGCTTCTCGCTCGCGTCCAACGGCACCTCGCCGATCATTGGCCTGCCCTACATCGACCTCGGCGCCGTCAACGATGCGATTTTGCTTTCGCATCCGGAAGTCGGCACCAACGGCAGCGTTGACATCAGCAACGACCTGGAGACGATCTCGGGCGAGGCCTTGTTCCGCTTCAAGATCGCCGACAGCTGCGGAATTCGGTTTTCGCTGCTGGGCGGCTACCACTACATTCGCGTCGACGACAACGTCCTGCTTCGCGCCCAGACGACCGACATCGACAACACCAACCTGATCACCAACGGCACGGTGATTGACATCACCGACGCCTTCAACGCCGAGAACCAGTTCCACGGCGGCTCGTTCGGCCTGTCGCTGCGGCTGCGGCAGAACCGCACGGTGGTGCATGGCATGGCGAAGATGAGCATCGGCAACATGCATCAACAGCTGAACATTGCGGGCCAGCAGACCTTCACCGATCCGAACCCCGCGATCGCGCCGGTGACCATCAACAACGGCCTGTACGCTCAGGCTTCGATGATCGGCCAGCAGGCCCGCGACAAGACGACGTTCATCCCCGAGGCGTCGCTGCAGCTGGGGCACCGCTTGAGCGACCGGGTCGACGTCAACATCGGTTACATGGTCCTGTACATGACCAACGTCGCGCAGGCTGGCGACAGCATCAACCAAGTCGTCGACATCTTCGGCGCCGGCGGGCCGGCCGCTCAGATGAAGGACGGCAGCCTCTGGATCCAGGGCATCACCGCGGGCATCGGCTACAACTGGTAGTCTCAGCCGCGCGGGTCGCGAAAGCGATACCCAACGCCGCGAACCGTCTCGATCAGTGCGGCGTGATTCTTCAGCTTCTTCCGCAGCGCGCGGATATGGACGTCGATCGTGCGTTCCAGCACCATCGACTCGCCACCAAGCGCAACGTCGATCAGATCGAGCCGGCTGAAGACGCGGCCGGGCTGGCGGAGCATCGTCTCCAGCAGCGCGAACTCGGTGGGGGTGAGGTCGAGCTTCTCGTCGCCGGCCGTCGCTCGATGCCGCTCGCGGTCGATCATCACTCCTTGGCTGACGGCCACATTGCGGTCGGCGCCCCCGTCGACACGTCGCAACAACGCCTTCACTCGCTCTAGCAGCACTTTGATGCTGAACGGCTTGGTGACGTAGTCGTCAGCGCCCAGGGTGAAGCCAACGAGCTGGTCCGACTCCTCGGCGCGGGCGCTCATCATGATGATCAGCTGGTCGCGAGTGTTGGAGTCGGCGCGGATGCCTCGGCAGACATCGTGGCCGTCGATGCCCGGCAGCATAATGTCCAGCAGCACGAGATCGGGCGACTGGAGCCGCGACTGCCGCAACGCCTCGTGGCCATCCTTAGCGGTGACGACGTGGAAGCCCGTTAACTGCAGGTTGTAGGCGATCACCTCCAACAGCGCGGGGTCGTCCTCGACCACCAAGACTTTCGCCTTGCTCATGACGCGGCATTCAGTCCGTGTTCGGGTTCATGCTGATGGCGAGCGATCTCGCCGTCGACCAAATAGATGATGTCCTCGGCGATGTTCGTCGCGTGGTCGGCAATTCGCTCGACATGCCGGGAGGCCGAGAAGCAGTGCAGGGCAGCGGCCACGAGATCGTGCCGCTCCTGCATCACTTCTTGCAGCTCGGCGATCACTTCGCGATTCATCGCGTCAATTTCCTCGTCGGCCGACATCACGCGCCGGGCGGCCGCGACGTCCGCGCGAACGAACGCATCCAATGCGTCTCGCACCAGCTGCACCGACCGGTCAAACATGCGTGGCAGCGCCGCAGGCACCGGCAGGTCAGGCCACTCGTCGAGAGGCCGAGTGCGTTCGCAGATGTTCACGGCCAAGTCCGCGATTCGCTCCAGCTCATTGTTGATCTTCAGCAAGGTCGTGACGCGGCGCAGATCCGAGGCGACCGGCTGGTGCAGGGCGAGAATTTTGAGGCACTCCTCCTCGATCACCACTTCCTGAACGTCGACCCAATTCTCGGACTCGAGCACGGGCGCAATGGCCGCAGGATCCCGGTGGACGAGCGCACGGCTCGCCTGTTGGACCATCTGCTCGACGCGGCTGGATAGCTCCAACAACATCCGCTCGAGCGCCTCGAGATCGCGCATCAAATGCTTGGACATTAGCCAAACCTCCCTGTGATGTAATCCTCGGTCGACTTCTTCAACGGGTTGGTGAACAGCTCCTGGGTGCGGTTCACCTCCTCAAGCCGCCCGCGCAAGAAGAACGCGGTCTGGTCGGAGACGCGCGCCGCCTGCTGCATGTTGTGAGTGACGATGACAATCGTGTAACGGTCCTTGAGCTCAAAGATCAGATCCTCGATGCGCTGGGTGGAGGCGGGATCCAGCGCCGAGGCCGGCTCATCCATCAACAGCACGTCGGGACTGGTGGCCAAAGCCCGGGCGATGCACAGCCGCTGCTGCTGTCCGCCGGAAAGCGCAAGCGCCGAGCTCTCGAGCCGGTCCTTCACCTCGTCGAACAGCGCCGCTTGCCGGAGCGAGCGCTCGACAATCTCGTCCAGCCGCGAGCTGTCGCGAATGCCGGACACGCGGGGGCCGTAGGCAACGTTTTGATAGATCGATTTCGGGAATGGGTTCGACTTCTGGAAGACCATTCCGACGCGTTTCCGCAGCTCCACGACGTCGGTCTTGGGAGCGTAGATATCCTCGCCATCGACCAGGATCTCGCCGTGCACATGCGTGTCGTCGATCATGTCGTTCATGCGATTCAGGCATCGCAGGAAGGTCGACTTGCCACACCCGGAGGGGCCGATCAACGCCGTGACACAGTGCTCGGGCACGCGGAGCGTGATGTCGAACAGCGCCTGCGTCTCGCCATAGAAGAAGTCGACGCTCGTGGCCTGCACTTTCGCATTGGCGCGATGCAGCTCGTCGGCCGACCGCAGATTGGCCCCGTTCACCTCCGGAGTTGGAGCCCGCGATTCCCCCCGGGGACGAACCCCGGAAAGTGGTGCGGCATGCTCAGAATCTTGCATCTCGTTGTCCTTCACCGCTCACCAGCGAATCCGGCGGCTGTACTTTCTTCTCAAGAGCACCGCCACCGTGTTCATTAGCACCAACACGACCAGCAGCACAATGATGCCGGCGGCCGCCACGTGGTGGAAATCCACCTTCGGCTTTCCCGTCCACGAGTAAATCTGAATCGGCAGGGCCGTGAACTGGTCCGTCAACGACTTCGGCACGAACGGCACGTAGGCCGCGGCTCCAATCGCCAACAGCGGCGCGGCCTCGCCCAACGCGCGGGAGACCGCCAGGATGACGCCCGTCAAAATGCCCGGCAGGGCGGCAGGCAGCACCTGGAGCCGAACCGTCTGCCAACGCGTCGCCCCCAACGCGTACGAGCCCTGTCGAATCGAACCCGGCACCGCCCGCAATGCCTCCTGCGAAGCCAGAATGATGATCGGCAGCACGACCAGCGACAACGTCAACGATCCCGCCAGCAAGCTGCGTCCCAGCGACAGAGTGCGGACAAACAAGCCCAACCCGAGGATGCCGTACACGACCGACGGCACCGCCGCCAAGTTGGAGATATTCAACTGGATCAACTTCTTCCACCGACTGGCCGGCGCATACTCCTCGAGATACAACGCCGAGCCCACGCCCACCGGCACGGCGATCAACGCCGTGAACACCATCAGCCAGAGCGAACCGACCAATGCTGTCTTGATGCCGGCCTTGGCGGGGAACCGAGACGGCAGCCGGGCCAGGAAGTCCCAACTGAGCCAGGATGCCCCCATCCAAAACACCGACCCGATCACCACGATCAAGGTGGCGACGCAAATCAGCGCAGAGCTTGCGCAAAAGATGGCGAAGAAGCGAGAATACCGCTTCATCTTGCGACTGTGAGCCGTCACGGTGGCGTTCATTCGTATTGCTCCCGCATCCGAGCCAGAATGAATTGCGACACGAGATTTAGCATCATGGTCGTCATGAACAACGACAACCCGACCGCAAAAATGGCGCGATATTCGGGCGAGCCCGCGGGAGTGTCGCCTTGACTGACCTGCACGATGAAGGCAGTCATGGTTTGCACGCTCTCCAATGGATTCAGCGTCAGCTGAGGCGTGTTGCCACCACACATGCTGACCGCCATGGTCTCGCCCACCGCACGGGAAATGGCCAGCAAAATGGACGCCACGATGCCGGACATCGCCGCGGGAAGGACAACTCGGACCACGACATCAAACTTGGTCGCTCCCAACGCATAGGCCGCCTCGCGAAGCCCACGGGGCACGCTCCGCAAGACGTCCTCGCTGAGCGAGACGATCATCGGCAGAATCATAATGCCGACCACAACGCAAGCGTTGACCGCATTGAACACTCCCGCGGACGGAAACACTTGCCGCACCAGCGGAGAGACAATAATCAGGCCCAAATAACCGTATACCACCGAGGGCACGCCCGCGAGGATCTCCAACGCAGGCTTGATCAACTCGCGAGCCCAGCCCGGAGCATACTCGCTGAGAAAGATGGCGGTGCACAGCCCTAAGGGAACAGCGACAATCGCCGAACCGCACGCCACCAAGGTGGTGCCGAACAGCAGGGGCAAGATGCCGAAGTGCTGGGGACGCAGCAGAGGAGTCCAACGCGTCCCGGTGAGAAACTCCCACAGCGAGACGTCCTGAAAGAACTGCAGCGACTCGATCAGCAGCACCGCCACAATGCCAACCGTCGTGCCCACCGACACAAAGGCGCACAACAGCAAGAGAAAGTGGACCGCCTGCTCCACGACGTTTCGGATGCCTCGCGATCCGGAACGCCAACGCAACGCCGCGTCAATGGACGCCGAGGCGGCGGATGAAGACGCGCTGTCGTGTGCCACAATTGCCTCGGCCAATTTGAGCGGAGGAGAACGAGACCGTCCTGCGCCGATACCGAACGGACGCTAGCGACCCGGCTCACTCCGCGGTCGGCTTCAAGTCGGCCCAGGTCTTCACTTTCGACTCGGGCTCCCACAACTGCTTCAATTGCTCGACCGTCAAGCAATCGCACCAAGTGTTGCCTGAATTGACCACAATCGCAATCCCGTCGAAGGCGACCGACAACTCGATGAAGTCAATGCCCGCGTCGGCACAAGCCTTTTTCTCGCTATCCTTGATCGCTCGCGAAGCATCACAGATGTCGATCTCGCCCGCGGCAAACTTTTTGAAACCGCCACCCGTGCCGGAATAGCCGACCGTGGGATGAATGTTGGGGTTGTCGTTCAGGAACTCCTCGGCCACCGCCTCGCTGATCGGGAACACGGTGCTCGAGCCGTCGATGCGAATGCCCGCATCGCCCTTGGCCTCCGCCTTGGCCGCAATCGCTTCGTCCAGCAGCTTCGTGTTGTTGGCCGCCACATCGTCCGAAACGGGCACGTAGCCGACGTCGGCCGCCAATTCGCCACAGGACTCGAGATAGAACTTGACGAATTTCGCGACTTCGGGTCGGGAGAGCGAATTCTTGCTGACGTAGATGAAGAGCGGACGGGACAGCGGCGTATAGGAGCCGTCACGAACCGTATCGGACGAGGGCTTGATGCACTGGCCATCGGCGGTCTTCACACCCAACAATTTCAGCGTGTCCTTGTTCTCCTCGTAGTAGGCGTAGCCGAAGTACGCCAGGGCGTGCTTGTCATTCTTCACGCCCGTCACCAATTGATTGTCATCCTCGCTCGCCGTGTAGTCGGCGCGGGACGCCTTTTCTTCGCCGCAAATCTCTTTGGTGAAGTAGTCGAATGTGCCCGAGTCGGTGCCGGGCCCGTACAGTTTGATGGCTTCCGCCGGCCACTCGGTGGAGGCCTGCCCGCCCGTGCCGCCGGATGAGTCGCCCGATCCGCCGCAGCCAGACAATATCAACATGGCCGCTGCCAATCCCAGTGCCAGAGAACTCAATTGTCGCATTGCAAAATCTCGCTTGTGTTGTGCAGCATTCGCCAAGTCCGCCCGGGATCGACAACTCGTTCCACACCGTGACGTGACGGAAAGTGTGAGCTGGTGTGAGGTGGTGTGAGGTGGTCCTGCGGGGAGCTTACCGAGCAAATGTGAAGAAACGATGAAGAAACGGTGAATCCCCTCGTTCACGAAGCGAGCCGGCCAAGATCTCGTTGGCGTGAAGGTCGGCGGTTGTCGCCGGAACCGCCGCAAAACCACAACAAAGGGTGACAACCCACCCTTACCGACCTCTTTCACCAAGTAACGGCGGAGGTCAGTTTCGGGTTGATTCGCGGCCCGGGGAACAGGAAACTTTCCAACCGGCACGCACCAACCCCGAAAGCCAGATCCATGCACCAGTCGCGGCCACGGTTTCGCCCGTTGAAGTCCCCGCCTTCTCCCCACTCACGATCGCTCCTGTTCGCCACGTTGTGGTTGATCGCCTGCGCTCGAGCGGCGACGGCTCAGCCCGCCGAACTCGATCCGGCCAGACAATGGGGCAACTGGCGTGGGCCCCTGCAAAATGGCTCTGCGCCGCACGCGCAGCCGCCGGTGAAGTGGGACGCTCGCCGACACGTGCGGTGGAAAGTCGACCTGCCGGGCGAGGGCGCCTCCACGCCGATTGTGTGGGGCGAGCGTGTGTTTGTGGCCGCGGCAGTGCCCACCGGCCAGGCCGTCCCTCGTCCTCCCCTCGACCCTCGCCAACAGACCGAGCCGCCCGGCGAGTTGTATGACTACGTCGCAATCTGTCTCGACCGCGACACGGGCAAGGAGCGCTGGCGGCGAGTGCTCGCAACGCGAGCGCCAAGTGAAGGCCGACACGCCACCAACACCTACGCCGGCGGCTCGCCTTGCACCGACGGCAAGCAACTGATCGTGTCGTTCGGATCGCAAGGGATCTTTGCACTCGATCTCGACGGCAATCCACTGTGGGCTCGGCGGCTCGGACCGCTGCGCACTCGGCGCGGCTGGGGCGAGGCGGTCACGCCCGCGTTGCACAAAGGACGCGTGGTGGTGAACTGGGATCACGAAGACGACTCGTACCTGTACGCGTTGGACGCCGCCACCGGCGCCACGCTGTGGCGCAAGGACCGTCCGGGCGAAGTGACGTCGTGGAACACGCCGTTGTGCGTGGCTGCCAATCCGTCGGCCTCAGATGCCGATCGCGACCAGCCGCGCGATGTGATCATCGTCAACGGCACCGGTGCCGCGCGGGCCTACGACCTGGAGACCGGCGCCGAGCTATGGCGCTGCGGCGGCCAAACGGTCAACGCCATTCCCACGCCGGTGCAGGTCGGCAATTCGGTGGTCTGCATGAGCGGCTATCGCGGCCAGACCGCCGTCTGCGTGCCACTCGACGCTCGCGGAGACTTGACCAACAGCAGCAGTTTGGCGTGGCGATACGACCAAGACACACCGTATGTTCCTTCACCATCGCTCGCTGGCCAGACATTGTTCTTCACCAAGGTGAACGACGCGATCCTCACGGGGCTCAACGCCGAAACCGGCGAAGTGCAGCACGAGCCGCGACGTTTGCCGTCGCTCGGCACCGTGTACGCCTCGCCGCTGGTCGCCGATGGCAGGCTCTATATCGCCGATCGCGATGGCATGACCGTCGTGCTCGACGCCGTTTCGCTTGAAGTGCTGGCGGTGAATGAATTGCCGGCGGGAGTCGATGCCTCGCCCGTGGCCGTCGGCGAGCAGTTGCTCTTGCGGACGCGCAACGCCGTGTACTGCCTGGAGACCGAGAAGGCGGAGTAGCGGACGACAATGCCTGGAGATGCGTGGTGTCGATTGGTTCAGGCGGGGATGGAGCTGCCGATCCCTCGCTTACGCTTCGGGTTTCCTTTCCGCTCCCAACGTGGTGTCGATTACTTCAGGCGGGGATGGAACTGCCGATCCCTCGCTTACGCTTCGGGTTTCCTTTTTGCTGGCGCGGTCGGCAGCGTCACCCAAAACGAGGCGCCGTGCCCAACAGCGCTCTCCACGCCCACATGGCCGTGAAACGCCAACACGAGGTGCTTGACGATCGACAGCCCCAGGCCGGTTCCGCCCAGTTCTCTCGCCCGCGCCCGGTCAACCCGATAGAAGCGTTCAAACAGCCGCTCCAAATGCGGCTCGGCGATCCCTTGGCCATCGTCGTCCACCCTCAACTCAACCTCTTCTCCAATGGAACAACAGCGGACACGAACGGCGCTGCGCGCATATTTGATCGCGTTGCTCAGCAGATTGTCGACGATCTGGCGAATGCCTTCTTCGTCAGCAAACACCACGACATCGACCGGCACGTCCACCGTCATCTGCAGTTCGCGCTCCTCGATCGCCAGCCGTCGTTGCTGCACACAATGCTCCACCAGCGGCTTCAGCGCCACCTCCGTCATATCAAACGTCTGCTTTCCGCCCTCGATTCTGGCCAGGCTGATGAGGTCCAGAATCAGCTCATTCAAACGGTCCGCCTGCTCGGTGATCCGCCCGAGAAACAAGTCCCGCACATTCAGGTCTTCCACGGCGCCATTCATCAAAGTGTCCGTGTAGGCCTTGATATTGCTCAGTGGCGTCTTCAACTCGTGAGACACGTTGGCGACAAAATCGCGACGCATCGACTCCAGACGCCGCCGGTCGCTCACGTCGCGAAAAACGAGCACGACTCCGATGGCACTCCCGTCGAGGAACTGCGGCGTTGCCCGCACTTCGATCACTCGGCCCTCCACCTGATACTCGAGTTGACGGTGCTCACAGACCCCCCGGCACTGCCGCACTAATTCGAGCAGCCGATGGTCGCGCACGACATGCAACACATGTTTGCCCGACACATTTGCGGGAAGATTCAAGAGGCGCTCGGCGGCGTGATTGGCAAATACGATCGCCTCGCGAACATCCACTGCCAGCACCGCGTCTTGCATCGCCTCGAGCACCGACTTCAGGCGACTATCGGCATGGGCGAAGGCATCGGTCTGCATATCCGCGATGCCGCGGGCGTCGCGCAATTGATGCAACAAGGGCAGGAGGCCCGGCAGTCGCTCGGTCAATTGCGGCCGGCCATGTGACGCGTCACGGGCCGAGGCAAGCAGCTGGCGTCGAACCAGCCCTCGCATCCAGTACGCCGCGCCGCAAACCGCGCCCACCGCGACGGCGCCCGCAGCGACCCAATCGAGTGAGGCATCGTGCCGAATCAATCGCGATACGGCGAACCCCGCAGCGGCCGCAAAGGCCGCCGGCGCCAGGAACGAGAAGCGGGAAGAGAATCGTTCCATGGCAAACTTGACAACAACAGGAGACTCGCGAGCGGGAGTACGATTCTGCCAGACCCGGCAGGGCCGTACAATTGGCGAAGTCAACCTGCGGCATTCTAGACCAACCGCCGGTTGAAAAACATCCGACGCAACGAGGCAACCATTTCCTTGGAACTGGTGCTTTCAACGGCGTCCCTCGGATTCCGGAGCCGCGAGATGCAATCGCTGCTGCTGCCCCTGCACGACGACGGCGCCGAGCTGACTCAGGTGTTCGTGCACGGGTACGAAGCGGCCCGCACGCCGGCCGAGCTGCGGCGACTGGCCGGATTGATCGGCCGCGCTCGGCCGTCCGGCGATTGCTACCTGCTGTGCTGGGGCGCCTGGCTCGATGGCCCCGATGACCGAGTCGCCTGGCAGCGGCTACTGGAATCCGCCAATGCGGCCGTCCGACAAATCCATGCGGGCGACCATCAGGCTTGGCTGCGCGGATTGGGAACCGCAGCGTCCGAGACGCTGCGATTCTGGTCCCATGCGGCCGAGGCGGAGCGAGTCGGCAGGGAACTGCCGCGTTTATTGGACAACTTGCCCCAACGAGCCTCCCTCAGGCTCTGGGGCCATTCGCTGGGCGCTCGGCTGCTACTGAGCGCGCTGCAGTCGCCGGGGTGGGCGGCCGCCGGCGCGACGAATGACATCCCCTCGCCGCCGGTGCAGCAAGCCGTGCTGATGGGCGCGGCTGTCGAAGCAGACGTCGCCGCGTGGACGGCCGCCAAGCAGCGCGCCGAGCGGCTGATCAACGTCCACTCCAGCCACGATCTCGTGCTGCGGATCGCTCCATTGTGGACGCCCCTGGCGGGCCTCCGCGCGGTCGACGCCGCCGGAGTCGAAAACCTCGAGTGCCAGCTCGACCACAACGAATATTGGCGCCAGTTCGCCGAGATTCAACAGCGGGTGGGATGCGCCCCGTCCGATCTCTACCAAGGCGCCGTGCTGGTCCCTTGCCCCGCCTGTGACGAGGAGGTGCTAACCACGCGAGACCAACCGTCGCTCTGTCCCGGCTGTGGACTCAAGGTGCATGCCGAGCTGCGCGACGGACAATGGCGAGGAAGCCGATCTCGCTGAGCAACGCCCATGGCGCGGCTACGGTGGGCGCGGCTATTTATTTCGCATCGGCACTTCGCGGCGTTTGGCAACTCCCACCGCTCGGGCCACCGCCGGATCCCGAAGGCTATAGATATAGATCGAATGCCCCGCCATCGCAGCGGGTTGACACGTACGCAGCGCGTGAAACGGATCGCGGCCAAAACTGTAGCCGCCTTGCAGGAAGGTGGCCGACACCGCAATCGTGTCGTAGCGAGACAACTCGGTCGGGTGGATGTCCATCAGCGGCGTGCCATGCACCCCATAGTGTTCCGGAATGGCGGAGCCGAAGTATTGCAGAATCGTGTTCTGCGCTTCGAGGCGTTCCAGTTGCTGTCGCAGTGCCGGCAGGTCCTGTCCCCAGTCGAGATTGGAGTCGACCAAGAAGGCCGAACGGTCGCTCGTCCCGATCAGCGGCGAAAAGTAGGCCAGCTGGTGCGGGGCAATCGCCGTGGACGAGAAGACTTGCACCAGCACCAGCAGCCCCAGCGCCAAGGCGTGCATTCGTCGCGACAACCCCCCGTTCCAACAGCACCCGAGAACAATCAACAGCGGATAAACCGGCAAGACATACCGTTGCCCAATACAGATGCGGGACCGCATCGCCAACGCCATCAGGACCACGCCGGCAATCGCGAAGGTGTGGAGCGTCAGGTCGTCGGTCTTGGTGCGCACGAGTTGAGCGACGCCGAATCCCGCCAGCACCATCAGCAGCCACTCGGCGGGCGTGCTCTTCAGCAGCATGGTCGCCGGATAGTAGTACCACCAGCCGCTCATCGAAAAATTGCCCATCAGGTAGGCCTGGTGCCCCCGCTGGTTGTGTGCCAGCTGCACGCCGAGCCCGTGCAGCGGCGCCGGTTGCCAAAGCGCGGGCGTCTCGGCCAACGTCCGCCCCTCATACGGCACCCATTGGAATCCGTGCAACGCCCAAGCGACGAAGAACACTCCAATCCCGATCACCAGCGACTTGCCGATGGCGCGTCCCGCGCCCGCCCACTTCGCGCTCGTCGTGCCGGCGGCCGACACCTGATCCCAGACCAACGCGATAGCGAGCACGGGGCCGAGAAACGCCCCGGTGTACTTGGTCGAGAAGGCGATCGCCAACGAGACGGCCACCGCGGCGCCCCAAGCCAACCCGCCGCGATGTCGGAACTGCGCCACGGCGAGCAGCGCCAACACCGTCGCCAACACGAACGGCGCATCGGTGGTTGCCAACGATCCGTGCCCCAACATCGATGGCGAAGCGAGCAGCAGCCAGGCGCCCAGCGCGCCTGCCACGGCGCCTTGCCGACGGGCGACGATCCAGCCCACCATGACCGCGAGCGAGGTGAGCACCACCAGCGCGCTGATCGCGCGGCTGATGGGATTTTGCGTCAAATGCTCCGGCTCTCCCAGCCAGGGATCCGCAATCTGGTGACCGCCACGCATCAGGGCCACCGGCAAATTGGCGGCGACGGCGCCGAGCGGAGCGGTGCCCGCCTGGACCAACCGGTGGTCAAGGTGTCCGTCAGCCACCGACTGCAGCGTGCAATTCAGATAGAATGTCTCGTCGTAGGTGAGGCTCTTGGCGCGTACAAACGCGCTCACCTGAGCCCCCGCAAAACACAGCGCCGCCAACGACAGTGCCGTTGCGGTCCAATGTTGAATCCCGTGTGCGGTGCGTAACATGCAGAAAGATCTGGCAACACGAACAGTCGCTCGGTCGCCCCGAGGTGTCTGCGCCGTCAAAGGTTAGAAATGCGCGCAGCAACTCCCGAAGTTTGCCGCCTATGATCCATGGAACGCCAATTCGCCCCGGGATCTACAGACCTCAACCCCCAAAAGAAGGTTTTTTTCCGCCCCGCCGGAGATCCCGTGATGAAGCCCCCCGAAAACTCGACTTCCCCCTGCCCGAACCGTGTCCCGGTCAGGCGTCGGCCGTTGGTAGTTGCACCGCTTATGGCGCCTCGGCTCCCTCTTCAGGCGATCACCGGGAGGCTAGACGAACACGTCGCACGTCTGACAATGATCATGATCCTCGCTATCACCCTGTGCGCCGTGGGGCAGGCAAATGGCCAAGCCGCCGAAGGCGCCGGCAAGGGCGAGTGGGGGCTGACTCCGCTGCGCATTGCGGCGCCGGTGAACGGGCATATCCATCCGTCCATCTGCGCCACCTCCAACGTTTTGGTCGTGACCTACGGCCACATCAATCACCGCGATCTGCGGATCACTCGCTCCACCGATGGCGGCCGGACCTGGAGCCAGCCGGCGCCGTTCGCGCACACGGTGGATCGCTCCTACTACCCGGGTTCGCTGACGACACTGCAAAGCGGCGCCATCGTGCACGCCTGGAATCGATGGGACACACCGACCACCGAAAAGGAGCCGCGATCGGTGTTGTATTCGGTCTCGGACGATGCCGGCCAAACGTGGGGCGAGCCCCAGCCTTTGCCGCGCCGCGACCCGGCGGTTCGCAGTGTCATCCGCCATCCCTTGGTCGAATTGACCACAGGCCAGTGGCTCTGTTCGCTGGACGACGCCACGATTGTCTTCGATCCTCGCACAGGCCAAGGACGCCCCTTCGGCGACGGCCGCCTGCACGGCTTGGTGCCGATCGTTCGCACTCCCAAAGGGACCTTCGTCAGCGGCGCCGGACTGCGTTCGACGGACGAGGGACGCACGTGGCAGTCCATCGACACCTTCCCCGATCTCAAGTCACAAGGCTGGAGGCACGAGCTGGTCTGCCTTGCGAATGGCTGGCTATTGGCGTCCGAAATTCTCGGCCCGGGCTTCGGTGGCGAGCGGATTCGATACGTGATCTCGCGGGACGACGGAGTGACCTGGAAAGACCGCTACGAGTACTACCATCCCGGCCGCGCCATCAACGGTCGAGCCTGCCCGCGCACCGTGCAGATCGATGACGAAACCATCGGAGTCGTCTTCTACGACATCGACAAGAACCAACCCGGCGGCCCCGGTCTATTCTTCCTGCGCATTCCGCTGACAAGACTCTCCGCCGCGACGCCGGACAAGCGATAGGTGCGATAGGTGCGATAGGTGCCCAATGCCGGCGGGCGAGGCGGGATGTTGCCAAGCTCCACGTAATCGCTCGGGCCGGCGCGGCGATGCGTCTCTCCGTCAGCCACCTCCGCCATCGCTAATTGACAGTCCGAGACGCCTTCGGTAGAAACGCACGAGGAACAAGCGTCATTTCCTGCCAGCGTTCGGCTGCTCAATCATCGGAAAGGCAAACATGATCTTCGGAAAAATCTGGCGGGCGATGAAGGCCCAGTTTAATAAGCTGGCCAACTTCTTCTGGAAGGTTGATCCGATCGCCCAGATGCAGCTCGAGTACGACACGGCGGTCGAGGAGCTGAAGCAAGGCCGCGTGGGCCTGGAGCAGTATCGCGCGTTGGTGGAGCGAGTCACTCGACAGGTCGAGCGGTCCTCCAAGCACTGCCAGAGCCTCGAGTCCAAGGTGAAGGCGTACTTGAAGGCCGGAGACCGCGAGACGGCCGCCAAGTTTGCCTTGGAGCTGCAAAAGGCGAAGGACGATCTCGCCGAGAACCAATCGCAGCTCGACATGCATGAAAAGGCGTACGAAAACAACGTCCGCAAAATCAAGCACGCCGGCGAGAAGCTGAACCGCATCAAGGAAAAAATCCAGAAGTACGACGCCGAGCTGAAAATGAGCCGCGCCGAGGCCGAGATGGCCGAGTTGGCCGAGTCGTTCAATTTCGACATCACCACTGACTTTGGCCAGATCGAAGAGGTGTTGCAGGACCGCATCGGCCAGAATCGGGCCAAGGCGCGCGTCTCGGCGGACCTCTCCACCGAAGGCATCGCCGACATCGAGCGAGAAGAAGCGATGGAGGCGTCCTTGGCGGACGACGCGCTGCGACAATTCGAAATCGACTCGGGCATGATCACGCCCGAAACGGCCGAGGTTGAACAGGCGCCGAAGCAGCTCGGCCCCAAGCAGTCCGAAACGGAATAAGCTGCGACGGGAAACGGCTTTTCCCCTCGTTCCCAGTCCGCGGTTAGAGCATGGCCGAAGCACTACCCAACTCCTTCGTCTTTCCCGAATGGGCGCAGGAGTTGGTCGATCTCTACTTATCCGGGACGACCTGCACCTTCATCTTGCACGGCAACGTCCACGACCTGCTGCATTGCCCCACGCCCCAGCAGCCCGACCAGTTCCTCACGCTGACCGATTTCCTCGCCACCCAACTCTTCGGCGGCTGGGACTTGGTGCTCGGCTACGACTTGGCTCGAGGATTAAAGCCGATCACGGGTGGCGATCAGCCGCGCCACCGCGAGATGATGAACTACCTGACCGGGAAGATGGGGCCCCAGATCAACTGGCCCCGGGAGCCGGACAAGGTTCTGTCAGTGGTCGATCAGCTGGCCGAACGCAACCTGATGGACGCGTCGGTCAAGCAGATGTGCTTTGTCTTCCCCTACGCGCAGTTCCTGATGCCCAGCGGCGACCTCAACTCGCTGAGCGGCGGTCGGGCGTCGCGGCTGGTCCGCCTGCTTGGCTGGGCCCAAAACCCGTACTTCAAGAAGATCAACACGGCCTTCTTTCTGATCGCCGACAGCCTGCCCGAAATCAACGATCGCCTGGTGCAAAGCCCGCACGTGGCCACGATCGACGTGCCGCTGCCTTCGGCCGAGTCGCGCCGCGTCTTCATCCGCAAATCGCTGGGCGAGCAGGCCGAAAGCAAATTGGAGGGCCTGGATGTCGAGGGCCTCACGCAGCTCTCCAACGGGCTCAACCTCGTTAGCCTGAACGTGGTCCTCTCGGGCGGCGGCGACGACAAGCTCGGCCCCGATCGCTTCGGCGAGCTCAAGAAGACGATGATTGAGCGGCAGTGCCGAGGGCTGGTCACGTTTGTGGAGCCCGAACACACGCTCGAGATGGTGGTGGGACATACGGCCGCGAAAGCGCGGCTGCGGCAAGACGGAAAGTTCATCGAGCAAGGACGACTCGACGCGGCCCCGATGGGCTACCTGCTCTGCGGACCCGTCGGCACCGGCAAGACGTTTCTCGCCGAATGCTTCGCCGGCTCGATCGGCATCCCCTGCGTGGTGCTCAAGAACTTCCGTTCAAAGTACGTCGGGGAGACCGAGGGCAATCTCGAGCATGTGCTGAACGTGCTGCGGTCGCTGGGACCCGTGGTGGTGATTATCGACGAGGCGGACGCCGCACTGGGCGATCGCCAATCGGGCGGCGATTCCGGCACCTCCGGCCGAGTGTTCTCGATGATCGCCAGCCAGATGGGCAACACGCGGTACCGCGGACGCATCATCTGGATGTTGCTCACGAGCCGACCGGATCTGCTGCCGATCGACCTGAAACGACAGGGCAGGGCGGAGGTCCACATTCCGCTGTTTTACCCGGACGAGGACGACGAGCTGGCCCAGATGTTCCGCGTCATGGCGCGCAAGAACAAGGTGCCGCTGGCCGACGACGCGATTCCGGCAGTGAGCGCCAAACGCGAACTGAGCGGCGCCGACGTCGAAAGCATCATGCTCGCCGCCCGACGCAGCGCACTGACCGCCGGCGACGCGACCGTCACGCGAGAGCACCTCGAGACCGCCCTGGCCAGCTTTATCCCCTCCGCCCAAGGGCTCGAGAAAACTCGCCAAGAGATTTGCGCCGTGCTGGAATGCACCGACATGTCCTTCCTGCCGCCCGCGTGGCGAGAGGAAGTGCAGCGCGAAGACGGCCGCACACTGCTGCAGCGCGAAGCTCAGCGCATCAAACGCATGCTCCACGCCGAGGAGTAACGGCCGTGGAAGCACACAACGACCGAATAACCTGTTAGGGTTTCCGTCTCCTTTGAACGATTTCCTCATTCCCCGGAGTTGACCGTGGCACGTGAATCATGGCTTGCCGAAGACGGGCAGTCGACCATCATTGATGACAAGGCGAAAAACCTCGCTTCGTTTGTCGAAGCGATGGCCGACGGACACGTCGATGACCAAGAGGTCGCAGCCCAGGAGAAACGCGTGATCGAAGCGATGCAAGCCGTCGAGCCGATGCTGGACGACGCCGCGCACGCCAAGGTGACGGAGCTGCTTTGCGAATTGTCGGCCTTTAGCGTAATGCAGGTGCTGCACGAGTTGCACGAAGCTCGCATGGCAGCGTCCACGACCAAGTTCCGGGGTTGACGCTTCGCGCGATGGCCTGGAAATTCGGGGAATATTTTCGCGCTGCGTTGCTGAATCGCTGGAACCTGCTGGCGGTGGCCGGCGGCGCAGCGCTCGCGTCGGTCAGCGGACATGCGCAGTGGGCGTTGACCGCGCTGCTGGCCGCCGAAGCGGCGTATCTTGGCTTCGCGACCGGACATCCCCGTTTCCGCGCGTTGGTCGACCGCGAATCCAGCCCCGCGCCGCGAAACCTCGGACGGCGAAAACGCAGCTCGCGCGATCTCGCCGCGAGGCTGCTCAACTCGCTGCCCACCGAGTCACAGGATCGCTTCAAACGATTGCGCACCTGGCTGCTCGATCTGCGCGAGATCGCCGAGGATCTGGAACGCTACGATGGCCAGCGCAAAGGACGCGTCGGTCTCGAGGAGAATCAGCTCGAGGCGCTCGACCGACTGCTGTGGGTATTCTTGCGGCTGCAATTCACGCAGAGCTCGCTATCCAAATTCCTCGATCGCACGGATGAGGAAAGAATCGTCCAGGATATCGCCCGGTTGGAGCAGCGGCTCGAGCTGCACGACCAAGCGGACATCTCCCATCCGTCCGAGGTCGAGCACCTGCAGAAGATCCGCGACACGTTGGTCGACCATCTCGAGATCTCCCGGTCGCGACTGGATAACTACCGCAAGGCCGAGGCCAATCACGAGTACATCGATCTCGAACTGGATCGGTTGGAGAACAAGATCAAGACGCTCGCGGAAATGGCCGTCAACCGCCAGGAGCCGTCGCTGATCACGAGCCGTGTCGACGAGGTGGCCGAAAGTGTGCTGGAGACCGAAGTCACGCTCGGCGAGCTGGACTTCATCACCCACCTGGGCCCCGCCGAAGACCATGCGCCGGAGCTGCTGCGTCAAACCATCTACATCACCGACTGAGGCCGGACCGAGGCCATCGGATCGGCAAGAACGAAGTCGGCAAAACGAAGTCGGCCAACGCGCCAAAGCGAGTGACACGATGCGTGGATCGGGGGGAACGGAAGGCGGCGCCGGACAGTTTTGGGCGGGCTTTGGTCTGTCCGTGCTGGCTCTCTACTTCTTTTTTGACTCCGTCAACGCCACCACCGACGCGCACGGCGTCTTCGGCGGCATGCTCCGTCGTGGCGGCGGCGGGATGTGGGACACGACCTCGACGGGATTGTTGTTCGTCCCGTTTTTTCTCGGCGTCATGGCGTTGTTCTATGACGCGAGCCAAAAGTGGGCGTGGGTCTTAATGTGGGTCGGCTTGGCCGTCATCGTGATCGAGATTCTCAGTCGCATTCGCTTCCACATGAACGTCAAAACCACCTTCCTGCTCGGCGTCATTGTGATGTTCGCGGCCGGCGCCGGACTGATGTTGCGATCGTATCGCGACTTCGCCGACGAAGGAGTCGCCGACGAAGGAGTCGCCGACGAAAAGCCCCAAGGCCCGCACGGAAAGCCCCGCGGCACCGGCGGCCCCGGTCGAAGCGACGACCCGCCCACCAGCTGAAAGCTCCAACGCCGTGCCGCGGGCCGAGCCGCGTGGTTTCGACCGACCCGTGGCGGGCGTGACTCGCATCGTCCAAGGAATGAATGGCGCCCGATTCGGTACGATGAGCGTTTTGCCGTTCTGGTCCCGTACGAGGCGCGGCGCGTGGGAACCATCGCGGCGCCGCACAGCTCGTCGTTTCTTCGCAGCCCCTTTCGTCCCGGAGCCAAGATGCACGCTTCATTGCTGCTGGCCGAATCGCCCTGGAATAGCCTCGAGGTGATCAAGTTGGTGATCGGCACCCTGAGTCCCCTGACGATTTTGATTCTCGGCTTCGCCGTCAACCGGCGCCTCCAGAGCCTCGAGCATCGCCAGTGGACGAACCAACAGGTGGTCCAAAAACGCCTCGACGTGTTTGATACGTTTGCGCCGATGTTAAATGATCTGCTTTGCTACATGACGTTCATCGGAGCCTGGAAGGAGTTGGAGCCGCCCGAGGCGGTGCGGCTTAAACGGAAGCTCGACCGGATCGCGTATGTCAACGCCCCGCTGTTCCCGCCCGAATTCATCCGCTACTACAACCAGTTCATGGAATCCTGCTACTCGACCTTCGCGGGCTGGGGCAAGGACGCTCAGCTGCGAACGCGGCTGGAAAAGCGCAAAGAAGCTCGCGGCGAGCAGTGGCGAAGCGAGTGGGATGTTTGCTTTTGCGATTGCGAGCAGGCCACCGACCCCGCCGATGTGCGGCGTGCGTACACCGAATTCATGAGCTACTTCGCCGAGTCGCTCGGCATCGGCGTGACCCTGCACGCCTCGCACACGGCGCGCACCCCGCGCGTCGACAGCTAAGATTCCACCGAATCGCACACTTTACGACACACTTTACGAGTCCGAGAGAGAAAGAGAAGCGACCGCATGGACTGGAATGAGATCTTTGAGAACCACGGGATCGGCTATGGCGACTTCCTGGCACAGTACGCCTCCGACGCCGAAATGGGCCTCTGGCGACAGATGGAGGCGGCCATCGAGCTGACGGGTCCGCAGCTTGAGCTGCTCGGCAGCTGGACGCGGGAGATTCGCGTGCTCTGCATGGCAGGCGCCTGGTGCGGCGATTGCATCCAGCAGATCCCGATTTTCGAGCGATTTGCCGCCAGCTGCCCGGGACTCCGGATTCGCTATGTCGATCGGGACGGCGGGCCGTGGAAAGAATCGCTGACGATCTGCGGCGGCGCCCGCGTTCCCCAAGTTTTGTTTCTCAATGAGGAGGGCGAATTCGTGGCGCGACATGGCGACCGCACGTTATCCAAATATCGACAGATGTCGCGAGAGCAGCTGGGAGGCACCTGTCCGACGGGCATCGGTTTGCCGCCGGCCGAGCTGACTGCGGCGGTCATTCAGGACTGGCTGGAGGAATTTGAACGCGTCCACTGGATTTTGCGGCTATCCCCCCGTTTGAGGAGCAAGCACGGCGACTGAGAACGTAGCACAGGCTGCCAGCCTGTGAGGATTGTGGTTGCCGCAGGTTGCAGTCGGGCAGCCTGCACCACGACCGGGCCGCCAGCCTAAGACCTTTCCACATATACACATAGGCTAACAGACAGGCACTTAACCCCGAGGAGCAGCGCCGATGGCCAAGTTTATCCCGATCGCGATTGAAAACGATCGGATCCAGTACCTGAACATTGAACTCATTCGAGCGATCCACGACCATCCGGACGAGGACGGCGTGCGCATCGACTTTGACGACCAGCACCGCATCTACCTCGATCGAGGAAAGGCAGCCCCCCTGTTAAAGCTGCTGACTCGGAGTAGTCAGGGCTGACAAGGAAACCCGAAGCGTAAGCGAGGGATCGTGGCGACGTTGCCGCTGGACTTCCTCGTCGAGGCGGGACTTCCTCGTCGAGGCGAGAATACGTGAGGGGGCAGCGAACCACCCACTTTAACCACACTCCTTTGCCACCGGAGAATTGCCGAATCTGCCAACGTAAGAACGGAACTAAGCAGACGATGCGCGCATCCAACGGGTATCCCCGATTGTGTCGATGGTGCCGGTTAATTTACCTAACCCATTAGCCCATTGGGATTTGCTTTTTCATTGCAATCAGGGGTTGTGCGATTACAATCCAAAACTGATACCCAAAATACCCAAATACCCCAAATCACCGCAAGCCGGCGAATTTGGGGCGGCTGGAAGTCGCAAGAGTTTGTCTCATCGCTACTTACGCGTAAGACCTTCTTCGGACGTTTAAGGCTACACTATGGTCATCCGTTCTCGACGCCCCCGCAATCAACGCCAACGCCAACACGCAGCTCGGCCCGAAAAGCCGGCGATGCGTTTGGAGCAGTTGGAGGACCGCCAGTTGTTGGCGGGACTGACATTGGCGGGCGTGCTGCCCAATGATGGCGTGCTGATGCAGAACGGCGACATCCGCAATGTCGCGCCGCAGGACATCACACTCCGTTTCGACCAAGCGGTCGATCCCTCGACGTTGGACGCGATCCAGTTGATTCGAGCCGGCGGCGACGGCGCGTTTGCCTCGGCGACCGTCAGCTCCGACTTCAACACCAACGGCGCGGTGCAGATGCGTTTCGACGCGGCGGTGCCGGGGGATCCCGGCAACGGCGTCACGTTGATCGTCAGCACGGCGGACTTGAGCTCGACGAATCGCGACCCGGCGTTGACGGTGCAGGGCAACACGATCTTCATCGAGCTCAATTCGAACCCGTCGGCGGTGACGCGGGCCTTTGATCTGCGCGACACGATGAACGCGAATCCGGCGGTGGCCTCCTTGGTCCAGGCGTCGGTGACGGGCGGCAACGCGTTTACGACGATCGGCAATCGCGCGGTGAACTACTCGCCGCTGACGCTGACCGGCGCCAACACGTCGCGAGGCACGGTCGACTTCAACAAGGTGGGGCTGGAGATCGAATTCCGCTCGGTGGCGACCGGCGCGGCGGGCAGCGGCATTGTCGTCAATTTCTCGGTCAACAATTTCGGCGGCGCGGCGCCGCCGCAGATCACGGTCAACAACCGCGTGGTCAACATCGTCGTCAACAGCAACCCGGGCAATCAAACCACGGCGTTGGGATTGATCACGGCGGTCAACAACAATGCCACCGTGAACCAGTTGATCCGGGCCTCGATCAACTCGGGCAGCCCGTTGACGGTGATCGGCAACACCGCGCCTCCGGCGCCGCTGACGTTGACCGGCGCCAACGACGTGGCGATCGTGCCGGGCTTTGTCGGCCTGGGAACCGTGCCCAGCGAGGTGGTGATGCGGTTCGCCGAGCCGCTGCCGGACGACACCTACCAATTGACCGTTCGGGGCACGGGCGCCAACCCGCTGCAAACGCCGTCAGGCGTGTTGCTCAACAACGGCGCCATTGACGAGAGCCTGACCTTCGAGCTGGATCTGGGCGCGCAGATCATCTCGGTGGTCCCGCAGCCGATCGAGCGAGACAGCCAGGGCCGGCTCCATCAGTTGCGCGACACCATCCTGGTGTACTTCAACGACGACGACCTCGACCGCACCTCGGCCGAGACGCCCAGCTTCTACAAGCTGCTGCTTTCCAACGACACGGTCACCAACACCGACGACCTGACCTTCCTGCCAACCAGCGTCAGCTACAACGCCGACCAGGACTTGGCCACGCTGACCTTTGCCTCCCCGATCGACGAGCTGGTGCCGGGCGGCGGCGCGGGCTCGTGGCGGCTGCGGATCGGCACCGACGAGGGCACGCCGCTCGCTCCGAACCGGTTGACGCCGACGGTCGACCCCGACGACACCTTCGCGGGCGCGCTCGACTTGAGCTCCACATTCGACACCGGGTCGGCGATGGTGGTGCTCGGCGGCGGCGACGTGTTCGCCGATGGCCAGCGATTCACCATCACCGATCTCGACGGCACCAGCGTGACGTTCGAGTTCGAGGGCAGCCAGGCGAACGGAGTCGACGGCGACAATCGCCAGATTCAGTTTGTGCCCCAGATCGTGCAAAGCCAGATGGTGGCGCAGATCCGTGACGTGATTCTGTCAGCTCCCGGCCTGGACGTGGATGTCGTGGCCAACGGCAACACGTTGCTGATCGACGGGGACCTGAGCATCTCGCTGTCGCCCGACCTGACCGGCATCCAGCTGGCCAAGCAGGGCATCATCGTCAGCGGCACCATCGACAACACGGGGCAGCCTTACCGCTTCACGTTGCCCGGCGGCATTGACGACATCGGCCACCGCGACATTCCCGTCGAGACGCACCTGTTGCAAGGCGCCGACGTGGTGGAGGGCATCACCACCGCCTTCTACAACTTCCAGGACGTCTACGGCGTGGGCACGCTGGGCGGAGTGCTGCATAACGCGATCACCGACTTGCAGAAGCAGCGCGCTCGCGAGATCTTCCAGATCTACAGCGACCTGCTCGGCATCCAGTTCATCGAGACGCCGAGCTCGGGCATGACCATCGTCACGGGCGACATGGCGCCGCTGATGGAAGTCAACGGAGTGGGCGGCGTGCTGGGCGTCGCGGGCGGCGGGCTCGAAGGCCTGGCGATCATGGATCTCCAGGACTTCGACGACTCGGGCGACGACGTGTTCGGCGGCCCCTGGTTCCAAACCGCCATGCACGAAATCGGCCACCTGCTCGGGCTGGGGCACAACTACGAGCTGCCCGATCCGGCGATCATGGGCAGCGACCCGACGCTGAACCCGGTGGCGGCCGAGCCGATCTTCCCGGCCGACAGCGACATCATCCACGGGCAGTTCCTGTACCGTCCGGAAAGCAAGGACATCGACGTCTACAAGTTCGCCGTCAACGAGACGGGCGTGCTGACCGCCGAGACGTTTGCCGAGCGGCTGGCCAACACCAGCTTGCTGGACACGACGCTGACGCTCTACCGCGAGACCGAGACCGGCGCTCACGAGCTGGTGGCCCGCAACGACGACTACAACAGCGAGGACTCACTGCTGCAGGTCGAGCTGACTCCGGGCACCTACTTTGTGGCCGTCAGCGCCAGCGGCAACGACGCGTTCAATCCCGATGTCGACGACTCGGGCTTTGGCGGCGTCACCGAGGGCGCCTACGAGCTGCGTCTGAATTTCCGCGGGCTGGGCGACACGAATCGCATCGTCGACGCGGACCTGACGCCGACCGCGCTGGATGGCGACGGCGATGGCGTCGCGGGTGGCGCCTACAACTTCTGGTTCCGCACGCAGTCGAACAACCATCTGCTGTTCGTCGACAAGGCGGCCACCAATGACGCAATCGCCAATTCCGGCCCGGCGCATGGCACTCCGCGGCTGTTCCGCAACATCAAGGACGCGATCAGCGCCTCGGTGGCCGGCGACATCATCCGCATCGTTGGCAACGGCGGCGCCGACGGCGACCTCTCGACCGTCGCCGACAACAAGGCGTATGAGATCGGCTTCAGCGCCTTGAATGTGGCGTTGGCTGACGGCACGGCGCTGGAGATCCCCAAAGACCGCACGGTGATGATTGACAGCAGCGCGATCATCAAGCTCCGCCACGCCCGCATCGGCGTGGGCAGTTCGGACACCGTGGTCGACCGCAGCGGCGCCGCGTTGCAGGTGCTGGGCGTGCCGCGATTGATCGACGCCAGCGGCCAGGTTCGCCGCGACAGCTCGGGCAACGTGCTGCCGGGCAGCGTCTACTTCACCTCGATCCACGACGACCTGATCGGCACCGACACCGACCCCAACTTCAATCCTCCCGACCCAGCCGAGGCGGACTGGGGCGGCATTATCTTCCGACGCCGGGTCGACAAGGCGGATGCCAGCCGCAAGGACTACGAGTCGCGGGGCATCTTCCTGAACTACATCAACAACGCCGACATTCAGTACGCCGGCGGCGACGTCGTGATCGACGCTCAGAGCCGAGCGGTCTCGCCGATCGAACTGGACGAGGCCCGCGCGACGATCAGCTACAACTCGATCCACGACAACGCGGGCAGCGCGATTAAGGCGACGCCCGACACGTTCGAGGAGACGAACTTCCATAGCACGCAATACCAGCTGCCCGGCGAGTTCACCTCGGACTACACGCGCATTGGTCCCGACATCGTCAACAACCGGTTGGCGAGAAACTCAGTCAACGGCCTGGAGATTCAGGTTCGGACGCCAGCCGGCGCCAGCGCCCTGCCGCTGACCGTCGCCGCCCGCTTCGACGACGCGAGCATCACCCACGTGCTCGCCGAGAATCTCATGATTCAGGCGACCCCCGGCGGGCCGACCACCACCGACGCGGCCCCGCCGGTGAATCTGGTCGTCTCGACGGCCAACCCCGTGACAACCGGCGCAGCACTGCCTGCCGGCGACTACCGCTATCGCGTGGTGTTCGTCGACGCGGCGGGCAATGAGGGTCCGCCGTCCAATGCGACCACCCCAATCACCATCGCCGGCGGCTCGTCGCAGTCGATCACGCTGACCAATGTGCCGATCGCCAACGGCTTCGTGGCTCGCCGCATCTATCGCAGCATCGACGGCGGCGCCTTTGTGCTCGCCCGACAGATCAACAGCTTCACCACCACGTTCGTCGACGACGGCACGACCATCGGCGGCGCCCTGGCCGAGTTCACTCCCGAGCTGCGGGCGCGTACGGACGCCCGCCTGGCCGTCGACCCGCGGGTGATCGTCAAGATCTCCGATGCGGTGATCGACGTTGGCGTCGGCGCCCAGCTGATCGCCGAGGGGCGCGACGGCGAGGAAGTGGTGTTCACCTCGATCCACGATCAGCGTTACGGCGCCGGCGGCACCTTCGACACCAACGATGACGGTGTCAACGACATCTCGCAGCCGGGCAACTGGGCCGGCATCTTCGGCTGGCACGAGTCGACCGTGAGCCTGGAGCACGCGGTTGTCGCCTACGGCGGCGGCACGACGCGGCAATCGGGCGCCTTCCGCGGCTTCAGCGCGATCGAGGCCCATCAGTCCCAGTTCCGTCTCGCCAACTCGGTGATTGAGCTCAGCGCTCCCGGCGAGGCGGCGATCGCCGACGATCGGTTCGGGCGCGGCGCCAACGGGCCGGCCGCCGTGTTTGTCCGCGGCAACGAGCCGATCATCGTGAACAATATCTTCCGCGACAACGTCGCGCAAGCGATCTCCATCGACGTCAACTCGATGTCGGGCGAGCTCGTCGAAGACTACGGCGGCAGCGTGGGCGAGGCGGACGCGTTCACCGGCGCGCTGGGCAACCAAGGCGCGCTGATTCGCGGCAACCTGCTGAACAACAACGACATCAACGGCGTCGTGGTCCGCGGCGGCACGCTGACGCGCGACGGCGTCTGGGACGACACGGACATTGTTCACGTCGTCTTCGATCAGATCACCGTGCCCGATCTGCACACCTACGGCGGACTGCGGCTGGAGAGCTCCGCGACCGAAAGCCTGGTTGTCAAACTCAGCGGCGCCACGGCCGGCTTCGTCGCCGCCGGACAGCAGCTGGACATCGACGACCGCGTCGGCGGCGCTCTGCACATCCTCGGTCAACCCGGCAAGCCAGTCGTGCTGACTTCGCTGACCGACTACTCCGTCGGCGCCGGCTTCACGCCCGAGGGCCTGCCGCAGGTCAACACCGAGAACATCGACCTCGCCAACCCGCCCGGCGGCGGCGGAGGCGGCGGTGGAACGACGCTGCCGACGGGCCCCGAGGTAAACCTGGGAACGGCGATCGACAACGACGTGGCCAACACCATTCCGGGCTCGTTCGGCGTCCAGCCCGGCCCCGGCGGCAACATTTTCTTCGGCTCGGACCGCGCCACATTCCAAGGCGCCGTCAGCGGCCTGATCACCAACTTCAACTTCATCTTCGACTTCTCCAACCACATCGACGTCGGCGCCAACGGCAATGCCATCGACCTCAGCACCACGACGATCACGCAGGCGCCCACGCTGATTGCTCCCGACGTGGTGCAGAGCACCGGCACGCTGGTTGGCAACAACGGCAACATCGTCAACTGGGAAGTCATCACCAGCATCCAATCGGGCGAGACGCGGCTCACCAATCAGGTCACCCTGAGCAGCGCACAGCCGCTGGGCACCATTCAATTCATCAACTACCTGGACGAGGACTTGGGCGGAGTTTCGGACGACTTCCTGACCACCACCGGCACGCCTGGCGCCGACGATTTCCGGGCCTATACGCTGGACGGTCCGGAACGCGTCGGATTTGCCCAGGGCGGCATCGTCACGCCCGGGGCCGGCTTGGTCAACGCCACCTACGACGGCTGGGCAGCGGATCGGTTTGCCGACCTGATCAGCGCCATCGGCGGCGCCGGCACGACCTATACGATTCCCGGCAACATCGATCTCACCGATCTGCCGCTGTTCGTTGACGCGACGCTTGGCAACTCTTGGGGCCCCAACGACGTCACGACGGCATTCGCTTGGTCGGTGGACCCGAATGCCAACACGGCGGTCATGACCAGCTTCCTCGAGCTGCTGCCCAGCGATCCCGGCGATCCCGACACCGGCCCGGTCTTCGGCGCCCCTGGCGACTGGCAAGGCGTTGTGCTCGAGGCGTTTTCGCACGACCGCAACGTGGATGTGCTGAACGAACTGGAGCCGCAAGACGCAATCACCGGCTCCAACGGCACGATCGACAAGGCCGAGGACATCGGCCAGCTGTCCCCCAGCTTCGCGACCTCGGACGAGAACCTGCGCCTGGGCCTGCAGGTCAACGGCATCCTTAGCTCCAGCGCGGACGCCGACATTTATCGGTTTGAGGCCGAGGCCGGCACGCCGGTCGTGATCGACATCGATCGCACGACGCACGCTTTGGACACGGTCGTCGAGTTGCTCGCGGCCGACGGCACCGTGCTCGCTCGGTCCGACAACTCGACCGCGGAGATCGACGACCCGACGCTGATTCAGACCGCGTCGTTCATTTTGCCCGGCACGGTCAATCCGCTGCAGATCTCCGAGTTCTCCGATCCCGATCGCTACACCACCAATCCACGCGACGCGGGCTTCGCGATTCGCCTGCCCGGCGCCGCCGGAGTGCAGGGGCCGTACTTCATTCGCGTCAGCAGCGCGGGCGGTAAGGGCGCCTATCAATTGCAACTGCGGCTGGACACACTGGACGAGTTCCCGGGCTCGACCATTCGCAACGCCGACATTCGTTTTGCCGGCACGGGCATCTCGGTGCAGGGCCAGCCCATTCACTCGCCGCTGTTGGGTGAGATCGCCGAGGACAACACGGTCAACGACACGGTCGCCACCGCTCAGCGAGTCGGCAACGTGCTGGCCAGCGACCGCGCGGTTGTCAGCATCGCCGGCCGCATCGCGTCGACCACCGACGTGGACATGTACGAGTTCCAGTTGAACTACGAGGACGTCCAGCCCGGCACGGCCGGAGGCTTGGTGCCGGTCGTCATCGACATCGACTACGCCGACGGCTTGGGCCGTCCCAACACCACGATCTCGATCTTCGACGCGGCCGGTGCGCTCGTCGCCACGACCCGCGACGGCAACATCGGGGGCGACCTGCCGCGAGCCGGCAAGGGCCTCGACCTGACCGACCTCAGCCGAGGCTCGGTGGGCGATGCCGATGCGTTCCTCGGCCCGTTCCTGCTGGGCGAAGGCACTTACACCCTCGCCATTCACAACGACACCATCGCCTCGGCCAACTATGGCCAATACACG
This sequence comes from Planctomycetales bacterium, assembly GCA_020426845.1. Classification (GTDB taxonomy): domain Bacteria; phylum Planctomycetota; class Planctomycetia; order Pirellulales; family Pirellulaceae; genus JAGQPF01. The sequence goes on along the minus strand of JAGQPF010000083.1, from coordinate 23,062 downwards.
CAAGCCAATCCCAACAATCCGCTCGCGCGGCTCGAGCCGAACATCTCGGTGGTCCGGATTGTCGACGAGCACATTGACGGCGGGCTGGGAACAGCCGCCGATCCGATTGTCCCCGACTTCCTCGGCAATCAAGGTGTCGTGCCCTACTTCCTGGGCGACGTCGTGTTGTACGTCAGCCAGGCTTCACCGGCGGTCGACAACGCCGAAGTGTTGACGGTCAACCCGTTCACCGGCGCCACGCTGGTAAATCTCGGCAACGTCGGGCGCGAGATCGCGGACATCGACTTCCGCAACGACCAGACGCTGGTCGCGCTGACGAAGGACTTGACCGACGTCATCTTCGAGGACGCCGAGGCGGGCAACTACCTCACGATCGACGACACCGGCGCCGCCAATCCGCTGGGCACGCTGGTCGCGGACGACGGCATCCAGACCTTTGAGCTGGATCTCACCAGCCCGCCCAACCCGGTTCGCTCGAACCTGTTCAACAACGCCCGCATCGGCGACGGCATCCACTTCGAAGCGATCGAGGTGGGCACGTTCAACAACGCGGGCGAGATCGGCCTGGCGGTCGGCAATCGGCCCTGCTTCAGCATCGACACGGTCACCCGGCTGTGCAACAGCACCGACGACTATCGCCGGCCGCCGGGCATTCCGACCAACTACAACATCCTGTACCAGTTCGACCCACAGACGGGCGTCGCGTTCAGCTCCCCCGCCCCTGACCGCACGAGCACGAACCTCGTCTCGGGCGCCGGCACGCAGATCGTCGAGCGTGGCTTCCTGAACACGGACGCCTCGCTGGGCAGCGCCACCAGCAACACCAAGCTGGTGATCACGGCCGAGCCGACCATTTTGGATCCGGGCACGATCATCAATATCGCCGACGAGCAGGTCACCTTCACGGTCGATCCGGGCCCGCTCGCGCCGTCCGACGTGTTCCAGTTGGTGAGCGGCCCCGAGATTCAGCTGACCATGCTGCCGGGCACGCCGAATCCCTTGAGCACGACCGAAGTTCCCAGCATCTTCATGGATGGCTGGATCTTCAACATCGACGGCACCGACTACGAGATTGACACCGGCGGCGTGCTGGTGATTGAGCGGGACGCGCGGTTCATCGAGGACGGCGACCTGTTCGTGCTGACCGACCTGGACGGCGCCTCGCAGACGTTCGAGTTCGACAAGAACAACAACGTGCAGACCCCGGGCGCCATCGCGGTGCCGATCAACTCCGCGCTGTCGGCGTTCCAGGTTGCGCAGCGAGTGGTCAACACCGTCAATGCACAGGGCGGCTTCACCTTCAGCGCCGCACTGCTGAACACGGCCAACCCCAACTTCAACACTCGGATCTCGTTTATCGACACACGCTCGGTGAGCGCCACGCAGTTGACGCCGTCCAACGCCGCCTTGGTGGTGGAAGGTCAGCAAGGCTCGGTCACCGGCAACATCGTGATTCCGATCGAGGAGACGAGCAATAACCAGGACTTCGTCGTCAGCATCCTCAACGTGTTCTCGACGCTTCCAGGCGCGGAGGCCTCGGCCGAGGGCGACCGGGTGAACTTCCCCGGCGCGATGACCGGCGACTTCTCGGGAATTCTCAACGGCGCCGCCACGGCGGGTGTCAATTCTCCGATTGTCGACCTGATGCACGACGGCACGCCGTCGCTGGCCGGCGCCATTCCGGTTCCCTTCGGTGTCGACGACACGGCGTTGGAGTTGGCTCAGCGAATCGTGGATGTGTTGAATGACACCTACGTGCTGAATCCGACCGACCCGCTGTTCGCTCAGCTGGACGGGTCGGGCAACGTGGAGCTGGTGCTCGGCGGCGTTTTCACCGCGGCGGACGACCCGCTCGAGACAGCCGGCGACGCTCCCGGCGGCTCGATCACCGGCATCACCATCGCTTCGCCCGCCGGCGGTCAGCAGCGTGTGTACGCGGTCTCCAGCAATGGCGGCTTGTATCAGATCATCAACCCCACCACGCCGCTGGGCGCGCAGGCGGTGTACGTCAACTCGTCGACGCAGCTGACGGGCATCGAGTTCGCGGGCCTGACAACTGGGCCGCGGTCGGTGGAGGGCGGCCGCTATGCCGACTTGTTGTTCGCGATCGACACCTCGGGCGAGATCTACGCCTTTGACTACAACGGCGTGCTGCAGCCGGTGTTCATGGACGGCGCCACCAGCATTCAGACGGGCCTAACCGGCGCCAACGGCCTGGTGTTCGCCGGCCTCGACCGCAACTTGTGGTCGGAGACGACGATCCGCTCGGGTGACGCTGGCAACGGCATCGCCCCGGTGCCCGACCGGCTGGGTGTCCCCAACACCCAGACCATGCGGTTCGGCGGCGGCATCAACACTCCGGGCGGCGCCTTTGGCGCTGTGGAGAGCGAGTACTTCAGCCTCGAGGGCTACTCGTCGCTCGACCAGCCCGTGCTCTACTTCAACTACTTCCTGGAGACCGAGAACGCCAACAGCGCCATCGCAATGCGGGACGCGTTCAACGTCTACATCAACTACGACGGCGACAACTGGGACCTGCTGGCCGACAACAACAGCGCAACGAATGTCGCCCAGCAGAACACCTATGACATTGGCGACGCTGGCGCCCCGAACTCCTGGCGCCAAGCACGCGTCGACCTGAGCGCCTATGCGGGCATGAAGAACCTCTCGCTGCGGTTCGAGTTCCACACCGGCGCCACCTACGAGTTCGGCACGCCTCGGATCGGCGGTTTCGAAATTCGCGCCCTGTCGGGTGACCAGCTGCGGGACGGCGAGGTCTTCACAATCGACAACACGAACTTCGAGCTGGAGTTCGGACCGACTCTGGTCGCGCCCACCGGCACGAATATCCAGGACGGCCAGCAGTTCAAGATCCACAACGTCACGTTCGAGTTCGACAAGAGCGGCAACGGCGTGCCGTCGAACAATGTGGTCGAGATCGACGTCAGCAACGACCTCTCGCCCGACGCCGTCGCGCTGGTGATCGAGCAGGCGCTGGCCTCGGCGGACTACGTCTATCGAGCCAATCTGTCCGAGGTCAACTCGACGCCCAACGACAAGCTGACCGACGTGGTCGACACCGGCCTGCTGGGCGGCGGCGACCGCTTCGAGGCGACCGGCACGATTGGCGACAACCTGGGCGGCGCCGACGTCGACCTGGTTCGCCTGCAACTGAACATCGGCGACGTGCTGGACGTGCAGGTCGGCAGCCCCGGCCCGAACGTGCTCAATCCGGTGATCCGCTTCTTCGACCAATCGGGCGTGCCGATCGGCGTGCCGGTGATCGGCAACACGGCCACCTTCACGGCCGCCGTGTCTGGCACCTATGTGGTTGGTTTGAGCGGCGAGGGCAACGAGACCTACGACATCACCGGCCCCTCCACCGCCACCAACGGCGACACCGGGGCGTACACGCTGGCTTTGATCGTCAACGGCTTTAACGGCATCACGCCGCGAACGTTCGACAACCGCATCCAGCTGGACGGCGGCGTCAAGTTCGACCCACTGACGTCGACCGTCGAGGCGGACGGAGCGGCGGGCGTGTCGCCCGGCAACGTGATGGTGGACATTCACAGCGACATGACCGACGACGAGGTCGCGGTCGTGATTCAGCAGGCGATTGCCGACACCTTCGCCGGCGGCCAGACCAACGCGATCAAGCGGTACAACCAAGTCGTCAAGATCATCGGCCACACGCTGGTGGACGCCGGCCCGATGCCCGGCATCACCGGCTCGCTGCCCGGCCACGACGCCGGCGCCGGCTCGACGGTGTTCGACACGGGTCCGAACAGCTTCCCGCAGGGCGAGCTGCGGTTCCAGAACAACAACATCGAAGGCGTCTACATCGACGACATCATCATCGGCTTTGCGGAGCGTGGCGAAGTGGCCACGCTGACCACGCCGGATGACAGCTTCGTGCCGAACCCGCTGGCCGTCGGCGGCGTGCCCACGGGCGAGTACCAGGCGGAAATTCGCCTGGGCGCCCCGATCGAGGGCACGACGTTCCAGACCAACGACCGCTTCGAGGGCCAGTCGGCCACGCTGCAAGCGCCCGGCGCCAACGAGCTGATCGACGGGCAGACCTTTGTCATCAGCGACGGGGTCTCCAGCGCGATCTTCGAGTTCGAGGATGTCAACATCGGCAACGGCGTCGCCCCGGGCCGCACGCCGATTCCGTTCGACCCCTCGCGAGTGAACGCTCTCGGCATCATCGATCCCGAGCCGGGCTACGTGATTGCCCAGCGAATCGTGCAGGCAGTCAACAGCCCCGCCGTGCAGGGCATCCTGGACGTCACGGCCGCGCTGTCCGACGGCGTGTACAACATCGACCCGTTCATTCCGGCGGATCAGAACAGCACCAGCAATCAGGTCAACCTGTTTGGCGACTTTGTCGACATCGGCGCCTCGGTGCCGGTGCTGCTGACGCCTGACATGTCGATTGCGGCGGAGTTCGCCGTCGTCAACGTGGGCAACGACACCGACGTCACCGCAACTGACTCCGGCAACGCCGGCGGCATCGCGGCCACGATCGTCACGTCCGGCACGATCGGCGACAACCCGAACAAGACCGGGTTCGACGCTCCGCTGGACGTCGACCTGATCCGGGTTCGTCTGGCGACCGGCGATGTGGTGACGATCGATGTGGATGCGGCGGAGCTGGGCAGCACGCTGGACAGCTACATCCGGGTGTTCGATCTGACCGGCAACGAGCTGGCCGCGAACTACAGCGGGCGGGCTCCCGACGACGAGCTGGCCACCACCGACTCCTACCTGCAGTTCGTGGCGCCGGCCTCCGGCATCTACTACATCGGCGTCAGCGGCGTGAGCCAGGACACCGACTCGCTGGGAACGCCGCTGTTCGACATGTTCGGCAACCCGATTCTGATCGGCAACCTGGACTACGACCTGCAGCTTTCGCCGAGCGGCACGGCCGACGGCGCGACCACCGGAGATTACTCGCTGACGATCGACATCCTGTCGGGCGGCATTGAGGTGATCCGCTACACCGACGTGCAGTTCGGCGACAAGAACGTCGTGCGGGACCAGGGACAGTTGATCATCGAGAGCACGATCGTCCGCAACTCGGCGAACTTCGGCATCGATGTCGGCGCAGCTCCGCGGACCGGTCCGGACACGGATGTTCCGCATCAAGGCGCCGTCCGCAACCTGCGCGAGCTGAACACGCAGCGTCTGGTTCCGGGCGCGGTGTTGATGAACAACGTCCTGATCGAAAACGATTTGGGCGGCATTCGGTTCGCGGGCGACGCCAACCCGGGCCAGGCGGCCGCGGTTCCCTTCGGACGCATTTTCAACAACACGCTGGTGGGCAATGGCGGAACGCTGCCCAACAGTGCGGGCGGCAACGACACGGGCATCCTCGTGGAGAACAACGCCAGCCCGACGATCGCCAACAACATCATCGCCAACTTCGCCACGGGCGTTGACATCTCCGCCGACTCCCAGACAACGGTGCTTGGCGGCAACCTGGTCCAAGGCAACGGCGCCAACCTCTCGGGCACGACGCCCTCGCTGGGCGAGTCCGCGATTGTGCTGGCCGACACCGAGACGCTGTTCCTGGACCGCGCCAATGGCGTCTACTATCTCGGCGCCGGCTCGCGGGCCATCGACAGCTCGATCTCGCGAATGGATGACCGAGGAGTGATGACCACGGTCAAGATGCCGCTGGGCCTGGGCGACTCGCCGATTCTGGCGCCTCTGACCGACGCGCTGGGTCAAATCCGCAAGGACGACCCGAACACCGGCACGCCCGGCAGCACCGGCGAGGACATGTTTGTCGACCGCGGCGCCATCGAGCGTGCGGACGGCGCCGGCCCCACGGCGATTCTGATCGTGCCGCGCGACAACGACTCGTCGGGCGTCGACCGCGATCCCACCGTGACGATTGTCGAGCTCTCCAACGAGAACTCGCTGTCCAACTTCACCATTCAACTGCTGGACGGCGTCGCGCCAGTCGACTCGGCCAACGGCGTGGGTGTGAATGACAATGCCGTGTCACCGGATCAGATCACGATCCTCCGCGACGGCGTCGAATTGATCGTCGGCGTCGACTACCGCTTCGGCTATGACTCGCTCAATGACGTGATTCGCCTCACGCCCACTGCGGGCTTGTGGGAGACCGACCACGTCTACAAGATCATCATGGCCAACGGCGACCAGTTCGTGCTGACCGCCCCCGACGGCGCCACCACCAACGACGGCGACACGTTCACCATCACCGACCAGGACGGCAACGTCGTCACCTTCGAGTACGACAGCGGCTACCTGCTGACGGTGGAGGAGACGCTGACGTTGCAGATCCCCGAGGAGGGCGGCACGCTCGGCGGCGTGACGGACCGCGAGCAGATCACGGTCTTCGACGGCGCCCAGACGTTCGTCTTCGAATTCGACAACAACGGCAACACCTCGGGCGGCACCATTCCGGTGATCTTCACTCCCGTGATGACCGACGACGAAGTCGCCCAGCAACTGGTCGACGCTCTGGAGTCGGCCAACGTCGGCCTGCAGCCGAAGCTGATCGGCGACGGGAAAGTGCACCTGGGCGCCTCGCCGGTGCACACCTTCGACATCACGCTCGCCCCCAGCCTGTCGCTCTCGGGCTCCCAGACCGCGGGCGGAGTTGTCGACGGCGATGTGCTGATTGTCGATGACGGCACGGTGCTGACTCAGTACGAGTTCGACAACGACGGACAGCTCAACGACACCGCCAACACGCGGCTGGCCTTCAACTACAACCTCACTCACATCGAGCTGGCTCAGCTGATCGGCGACCGCCTGACGGCGGACACCACGCTCACGCCACTGCAGCTTGCCAATGGCCGAGTGCACATCGGCGGCACACGCGTGACGGTGGTCGACGCATCGGCGAGCAACCTGACGCTGTCGGGTCAGCCCGGCGTGTTCTCCGAGTTCGGGATTCAGATCCCGTCGGTCGCGGGCCAGCCCAACGGCATTGTCGATCAAATGACGTTCCAGGTCGGCAACGGCATCTCGCTGCCGGTGACGTTCGAATTCGACGACGACGGCGACTTCGTGCTCGGCAACACGCTGATCACCTTCAACGCCAACACGACGCTCGATCAGCTGGCCAACCAGATCGCCTCGCAAATCAGCGCGGTCGGGATCGGACTGAGCCCGATCAACGTCGGCGGCGGCTTCATCGAGCTGACCAACGACACGATCAACCATGTCTTCAACCCGTTGACCTCGCCGCTGCTGCAAACCGGCACGCCGGGTGTCGCGGGCAATGAAGCCATTCCGTTCATCCCGGATGTGACCTTCACCGCCATCGACATGGCCGCTGCCGTGGCCGACGCGATCAACGCCAGCGACCTGAACAGCGTGGGCACCCAGCGTGGCGACGATGTGCTGGTCTCGAATGTCGGCACAATCACCGGCATCGTGGACGCCTTTGTCGAAAGCATCCGCGATTACGCGGGCAACGTGCTGCAGGCCAACCAGGGTGACGGCACCACTCAGTTCACGATCTTGTTCGGCGACGGCCAGGACTTCGGCGACGCCGCCGGACTGCCGACGCTCGAGGCAGTCAACGGCGCCCGCCACACGGTGGTGCCAGGCTACTCGCTCGGCGCCGATGTGGACGTGGACCCCGATGGACAGCCCACGTTCGCCGCCGACGGCGACGATACGAACAGCCGGGACGACGAAGATGGCGTCACCCACGACGGCATCGTGCCGGGCTTCACCACGACCTTCACGATCACGGCCAACGGCATCACTGCCACGCGGCCGGGCTTCCTCGACGCCTGGGTCGACTTCGACCACGATGGCGTCCTGGAGCCCAACGAGAAGATCGCCAACAGCATGCCGCTGGTCAACGGCGCCAATCAGATCACGATGCCGATCCCCGCGACGGTCACGCTTGGCGACTCGCTGGCGCGGTTCCGACTGAGCAGCACGGGCGGACTCGGAGTCAGTGGCCCCGCCAGCGACGGCGAAGTCGAGGATTACCGATTCCAAGTCACTGCCAGTGGCTGGACCAACCCGGCGAATCAATTCGACGTGGTGCCCGACTCCGTGATCACCCCGTTCGACTTGCTCAAGGTGCTCGTGTTCCTGCAGACCCAGGGACCGCAGATGGCGCCGAAGAACGCTCCGATCGTGGTCGGCAGCACCGTCTTCGACCTGCCCCCCGCATCGTCGTACTACGACGTGACTCGCGACGGACAGATCACGATCAACGATCTCCGCGTGCTGTTCAACTTTATGGCGGCAGACGGTGAGGGCGAAGGCGAAGGCGAGGGTGAAGGCTTGGCCATGGCCAGCACGCAGTTCGACACCACCACGCTCTCGGCCAACGCCTTGGGAGCACCGCTGACCAACTCCGGTTCCACCTTGGGCGCCGGGACGGTCCGCGAAATCGAATTCCTGCTGACACCGCCTCCGGAGGTCGATGCGGAGTCCGAGTCGCTGCTGGATAGCTTGCCGATCGACACGATCGTCGACCAAGTCGCCGGTGAAATCGCCTCGCGTCGCGAACTGGAGGAGTCCGAGGACGTGGACGCCTTTTTCGCTCAGTTCGAATTGGAGTAACGAAAACGCACTGCTCCAGGGCTCACAAGCGCGGTTCCATGGGCTCGCGCCCATGGCAACCGCCTGTCGCCCTTGCGGGGCTCGTGCGCTGGGGAGAAGCGATTTCGGCGGCACGCATCCGTTCCACCTGACAGCTTATGCGACAGACTGTCACTCCTCATGGACTTGTAGGCGAAGTACACCACCTAGGGCGCGACATCGGTAAACCACTGCCGCAATTCTACTTGCGCCGAATTTTCGGATTGTCCCGCGGTGCGGCGGGGCAATTTGCCGGGGCAGCCCTGCACATCGATTGTGGAACTTTCGCTGGTGTTTAGTATCAAAGAAGGGAGTCACCTCTTTTCTTTGCATCGCCGAGTCGCCGTGGCATCTCGATCGACATCACTCCGAAAGCCAAAACGCCCCAAACGCTATTCCGCGTTGCGGCGTCTGCACCTTGAGCCGCTTGAGGCGCGACGGCTGCTGACGACGCCGTATGGGGCGATGCCGGATGACACAGGCGAGTTCTTCCTGGGCAAAGTCGTGGTGACTCCGGTTTTTCTCGAATCGGACGGCTCCCACGCGCCACAGAGCCAAAACTGGACGACGACGCAGATTGCCGAAACCAAGACGAAAATTGAGGAAGGCGTGTCCTGGTGGTCAGCCACACTGGCCAACCTGACCGCCGTGCACTCGCTGGAATTCATCTTCGATTACACGTATGCCGACACCCCGGTTGCGACCGGCTACGAGCCGATTGATGGCTCGTCGGACAGCTACTCGCTGTGGGTCAACGACTTCCTGACCGCGTCCGGCTACAACACGATCCTCGGCGTCCACGACGACGTTCGCGCGTTCAATAACGCTCAGCGACAAGCCTACGATGCCGACTGGGCATACACGATCTTTGTCGTGGACTCGGATGAAGACGCCGACGGGCGGTTCGCGTCAGGCACGTTCAGCCAGGCGTTTGCGTTCGCTGGCGGACAATTCATCGTGGCGCCCTCCAGTCGCCCCGCCTCGACGTTCACCCATGAGACCGGGCACATGTTCTGGGCCCGCGACGAATACCTCGGCGGCGGCAGCTATACGGACCATCGTGGCTACTACAACTCGCAAAACCTGAACGCGGCCGACAACCCCAACAGCGTACAGACCGCAAGCATCATGGCTTCGGGCTCATTGCTGACCACCGCCTACAACGGCAACTTCTCCTCGGTTTCGTCGCTGGAAATGATTGGCTGGCGGGACTCGGACAGCGATGGCGTCTTTGACGTTTTGGATGTCCCTCACCGGCTGGAAGCGACCGGATACTATGCCCCGGGATCGGATACGTTCCGGCTGATCGGCGACGCGGAAGTCGGGACGCTGCCCAATCTCAATCCCTCGGGCAACCAGAGCGACATTACGATCAATACAATCGACACGCTCGAATACCGCATCGATGGCGGCGTTTGGCAGGTGGCCGAAAGTTTCCAAGCCACTTACGCCACGTCGCTCGACACGACGGTTTCGATGAGCGGCGGCGCGACGATTGAATTTCGCACAGCCACTTATGACCCGCTCACCGACCAGTTGGTGACCACCTCCAATGTCTTCATGGGCGGCGTGAATGGCGCCAACACGACGGCGTTGCCGGGCATCTCCGGAGTCGTGTTCCGCGACACCAACGCCGACAGCATCCGCGATCCGGGAGAGATTGGAGTCCATGGCGCCGCGGTCCACTTGACGGACGAGAACGGCGCCCCGATCGCGAGCCAAGGGGTTGAGCCGGACGATTATTCCGATGGCGCCGAAATTAGCGATGGCTCGCCCGATGTGCACCTTTCTGCCGGCGGCTGGGCGGTGAGCAGTTCGGCCGTGCTTTCTCGCCAGCGCAGCGATGCCACCACGGGCACGCAGGTGTTTGCGTTCCTGCTCAGCCCGACGACCGTTGCCGCCGAATGGATGGATGAGTCTCGAGAATTGGTGATGACATTCGCATCCCCCACGACTCGAGTGGCCATTGACGCCATCGCCAACAGCGACGGCGATATCGGGCGTTTGGAGATCTACAACAGCCAAAATCAGCTGATCGGTCGCTACACAACAGCCCCGATGGCCAACGGCACCTTCGAGACGATGGAGATCGTGGCCGGTGGAGAGGAGATTGCCTGGGCCAAGGCAGCGGGTTTTGCCGAAACCGCCGTTCGCCTGGACAACCTGCAATTCGGCGCCCAGGTGGAAACACAGACCGACGCCGCCGGCGGATACCTGCTGGCTGGAGTGCCGGCGGGACAGTATTACGTGCAAGCCGACGTCGGCAGCCAATTGCCGGAAGACCTGCTTTCGGTGACCTCGTCCGGCGCGCCCGTGCAGGGAGCGGACATCCCGGCACTCGACGCCAACCCGTGGTACAACGACGCGCGTCCGCTGGATGTCAACAACGACGGTCTGGTGACGATCATCGACCTTCGCGACCTGCTCAACGACCTGACGATTTTCGGCTCGAGGGTGCTCGACCCGATCACCGACGCGACCACGCGATATGTCGACGTCAACAACGACTTGACCGTCACCATCAGCGATCTGCGAGTGCTGGTCACGGCGTTGTCCGCCCCGGCCAGCGGTGAGGCGGAATTCGTCGAGGTCACGCTCGCCTCGCCGTCCGCGGAGTTCGTCGCCGAAGACGCTACGACTTCGCCAATTCGGGATCTGCCGTCCCAACAGCCGGTTCGGGAAGAGAGCTGGATTCGACGCACCGCGGCATCCAACGCGAGCCAAGCAGCAGTTGATGACGTTTTTGGCAACGACGCGGCGTTGGGCGACTTGTTTCAGCCACGCTGGCTGTCCCGGCCCACGATGACGTTTGCCGCAAACACGCTCCCACGCGCTCCTCAAACCCCGCCACCGTTCGAAACAGTTGACCTTCGGCAGACCGAAACAAAAAATTCGGCAAAACGGGGAACTTCGTCAAAACCGCTGGCGTCCAAACGGTTGGAATTGGACGAATTGTTAGCGGAGTTACTCTGTTCCCACACCGACGAGGGGTCGTCGGCGCAGAACGATCGGGAGGAAGAACCTTCTCAAGCCGCAAGGAACGCAGGGCCAGTGCAGGCGGATTCACCTGAGCAATGAGCCATAGTCCGCCCGGTTTTCTTTCGCAAACGAGCAATTTCGTTGAAAGAATCTTCAGGCGTAATTAGTCTGGATTTCGTCGCTTTCGTGCCGTCTTTTCCGGGTAAATCCTGCCCTCCCGCAACGCGAACCGACACCAATTTGTTCCCATTTCGTTTCCGGTCATAGATGGATATCCCCGCGATTTGCGGGTTTATCGGAACAGCAAGCAGCACGGAATCAGACGATTCCCACTGAAGAGGGTCCTTATGAACCAGTCCCGTCGATCCAGCCGCAAACGTCAAGCGAAGCGTGAGATGCAGCGTCGTTTGCGGAGCGAGATGTTGGAATCTCGTCAAATGCTGGCGGCCAATCCGTTCCATAACGCAGCTTTGCCGTGCGACGTGAATGCCGACGGGGCAACCACGGTGAACGACTTGCGGATCCTCTACACGGACCTGTCGGTCAATGGCGCGCACGCATTGGCGCCGTTGGCGCCGTCCGGAGGTGAGGGCGAAGGCGCCAACGGCACCCAATATGTCGACATCAACGCCGACGGGATGCTGACGATGGCCGACCTGCGGCAGTTGCTGGCCACGCTCAGCCCCCCGGCCGAGTCCGAGTCGTCGATGCAACTTGAGGTCTTCATCGACTTCAAGGACACCAACGGCAACATCATCACCTCGGCGAACGTGGGCGACACGATCATCGTCGACGTCGACTTTCAGGACGCGCGGGACCCGTTAGCCCGAAACCCGGACAACTCCCTCATGTTCCCGGGGCTGAATCAGACGGTCCTCAACATGGGCGTCTTCTCGGCTTATTTCGACTTCGCCCATAGCAGCAACCTGATCAACGCCGCCGCCCCGAATCAGTTCCTCGCCAACGCGGACTTTTTGACGGGCGTGCCAACTGCCACCGATCAATACAATCACCACGCCGAGCCGCTGGTCGGCGGCGCCGCCCAACTAACATCCTTCAGCGCTTTCAACAAGGACGCGGTGAAGCCGACCGTCGTCAACGTCTTCACTGAGTTCGAGATCGAATCGACCTCCAACGGCACCGCAGTGCTAACGCTGGCCAACGTGCCCGCCAACCTGACCGCCGGATTCGCCGTTCGCGGCGCGGGCGTGCCCGCCGGCACCAAGGTGACTGCGGTGAACACCCTCGCGTCGACCGTGACCGTCAGCAACCCGGTCCCCACCGGAACGTCTTTGTTGACCTACACGCTCGATGAGACGGTAATCAACGACCTGGGCGGCGCCGCTCGAGCGCAAAACCAAGACAACCGCACCAACTTCCTGGAGATCAATTTTACGATCACGGGCACGGACCTGACGGCTAACGACGATGTCGCTCAGACCGACGAACTGACGGCAGTCGACATTCCGGTGCTGGCCAACGATCGCGTCACGAGCGAAATTTTTGTCGAGCGTCGGACGGCCGAGGCGCTTGGCTCGGAGACGGCGTTCTTCCGCGGCGGCACGCCCAACGTCGTCGAGGAAGATCACTTGTCGCAGATCACGCCGGACGAGATTTTCGGCGACCAACTGGTGACCCTGCCGGTCAACAACGTGGCCATCGGCGGACTGCAGGTGGTCAGCGTCACGGCCGGCGCCGGCACGGCCATCGTGGTGGGCGACCAAATTCGATTCACTCCTTCCGCCACCGCGCCGGGCACCGTCGAGATCGTCTACAGCATCAATGACGGCCAAGGCGGCAATGCTCAGGCCACCGCGACGGTCTCGGTCGGCTCCAACAACGATGCCCCGACCCACACCACTCCCGCACTGTCGGGCAACGAAGAGCAGCCGATCGCCCTGACCGGCGTCACGGTCTCCGACACCGACGCAGGCACCGGACAGCTCACCACGACGCTGACCGCGCACAACGGCACTTTGGCCGGCAACAACAACGGCACTCCGGTTTCCGGCGTGTCCACGGTGACGATCAACGGCACACTCGCCCAGATCAACAGCTCGCTGGCAACCTTCACGTTCACGGGCAATCTCAACTTCGTCGGTCTCGAGCTGCTGGACATCTCGACCAACGACAACGGCAACACCGGCGACGGCGGCGCCCAAACCACAGCGGACACGATCTCGATCACGGTCAACGACGTCAACGACGCCCCGGTCCTGACCGTGCCGGGCGGCCAGACCGTCGCTGACGACGATCAGCTGGCGTTTGCCGGCACGATCTCGGTCTCCGACGTCGACTCGCCGACAATGACGATCACGCTGGGACTCAGCAGCTTGACCGGCGCCTCGGGTCAGATCGGCGTGCTAAGTATCGGCAACGCCTCTGGCGCCAACGTGACCGGCAATAACAGCGAGTCGGTCACCATCTCGGGAGCGCTGGCCGCCGTGAACGCGGCCCTGGCCTCGCTGAGCTACGTGCCGGATGGTCTTTCCGGGTTCTTGGGAACCGTCACGATCGACGTGACGGCCAACGATGGCGAGTCCGGCACAGATGCCGAAAGCGTTGATGTGGTGGTCGAGGCAGGCGTGCTGCCGCGGGCGCGGCGAGACTCCCTGACGGTGGCCGAGGACTCGGGCAACCATACGATCGATGTGCTGTTCAATGACTTGCCCACTGATCCGCAAATCAGCGCGGTCACCCTGGAGAGCTTCACTCAGCCCGCCAACGGCACGGTCACTCGCTCCGACCCCAACAACACCCCCGCCGACCTGACCGATGACCTGTTGATCTACCGGCCCAATGACGACTTCGCCGGCCTGGACTCGTTCACCTATGTGATCGATGAGACGCCCAACCAGGGCGGCATACCCTCGACCGGCGTGGTGTCGATCAACGTCACCGAAATCAATGACAATCCGACGGCAGCGGACCTCACGGTCGCTTTCGACGAGGATGAAGTGATCTCGGCCGCCGACTTCTCGAATCTGCTGGCCTCGCTGGTCACCACCCCCGGCGGCGGCGCCGACGAGGCGGGCCAGTCGGTCAATGTCACGTCTGTCACCGCGCTCAACGCTGGCGCCACCGTCACGCTGACCTCCCTGACGCTCGACGCCAACTACAACAACAACATCAACGGCCCCTTCCGGTTCCAGTATGTCGTCACGGACAACGGCACCACCAACGGCGTTGCCAATCCGCTCCCCGCGACGGCGACCGTCACGGTCAACATCAACGCGGTCAACGACGCTCCGGAGACCACCAACGATGGGCCGTTGACGACCGATCGCAACGGCCAAACGGTCACCGAGGACACCGACGCCACCTTCAGCGCCGCGGCCTTGTTGACCAACGACGATCCCGGCCCCGCTTCGGCATCCGATGAAGCGGGCCAGACGGTCGTCTTCAACGGACTGGTGTCGGGCACCACCTCGGCCGGCGGCACGATCACCCAAAACGGCGACGACCTGATCTACTCGCCTCCGCAAGACTTCAACGGCACCGACACCTTCACTTACACGATCAACGATCAACAACTCCAAAACAACATTTCGGTGCCGGGGATCGTGACGATCTCGGTCGCGGCGGTCAACGACGCTCCGATCGCCAACGAGGACGGCCTGAATGACGAGTTCGACGGCGTGAAGGACACTCCGCTGACGATTGCACTTTCCGCGCTGTTGACCAACGACGCTCCGGGACCGGACACGGCGACCGACGAGGCCGGGCAGCCGCTGTCGGTAACTGCCGTGCAGAACAATCCGACCGGCAACGGCACGGTGACGCTCGATGGCAACGGAAATTTCGTCTACACGCCGAACCCCGGCTTCAGCGGCGATGACACCTTCACCTACACGCTCTCCGATGGCCAGTCGCAGAACAGCACGGACACCGGCACGGTGACGATCCATGTGGCCGACTTCCTGCCCAGTTCGTTCAGCGGCTTTGTGTATGTCGACACGAATGTCGACAGCACGATGAACGCCGTCGAGCAAGTGTTGGGCGGAGTCGAGATCACGCTGACCGGCACGACCTCCAACGGGACGGTCCTCTCGCCGCTCACCGTCACCACCGACTCCAACGGGTTCTACTCCTTCGCCAACCTGACGCCGGGCAGCTACAACATCACCCAGTCACAGCCCGCCTTCTTTAATGACGGCGCCGAGACTCCCGGCACAGGCTCGACGGTGGCTGCCAACGACGTGTTCAGCTTCGTGGTTGGCTCCGCCGGCGGGGTCAACAGCGAGAACAACAACTTTGCCGAACTCGGACTGCTCCCCACTTACTTCAGCATCGCCGAGTTGCGGGCCTCGCTGCCCAGCAGCGGCTCGGTGATTGGCTGCAACGCGGACGGCGACGCCTTGTGGTTCTCGCTGCTCGGCTCCTGGGGCAGCATGGATGCCGAAGCCAGCGTCTCCGCTTCGGTCTCCACCGACATGCGGACCCTGCAGCTGACGCTCCACCACGGCAACGGCTCGCCGGACAGCGTGCAGACGATCAACCTGGAAACCTCCACGCGTGTCCGCGTCATGGGCAGCGACGGCACAGGCGGCCATGTGATCCGGATCGAAGGCAATGTGTCCGATCTGTTCGCCGCCGCCGAAGGCGAGGCGCCGATGGCCGAAGGCGAGATGTCGCTGGAAGACAGCATCGACACCGTCGCCCGCGGACACTCGGCCAGCGATGTGGACGAAGTGTTCTCGCTGCTCGGCTAAGGAGCTCGAAACGAAACCCCGGAAATTGCTTGGCTGAACGATTGACCCTCCAGCCAACTTGGAGACGCGAGCTTGGGAACAGCTCGCGTCTCTTTTTTTGCGCGACGCAGGCGATGGCGCCAATTCTATTCACCACAACGCCTTGCCCCGAGGCCGTCGTTTCGAAGCCCGGCCGTTACGTTTCCATCACGGGGGCGTAGGCCTCCGCCTTCGAGAATCCAGCCGTCCAGGCGACCGCTTGGTGGCAAGTCTTCATGTCCGGCGGCACGCGAATTAAATACTTGCGTCCAGTGGAAGGGCACACGACAGAGACGCAAACCAGATTCTCGTCGCCTTCCAGAACAACCTTGAACAGTTCCCGTTTGCCCCCGCGCGCGTCGACATCGCAGTCGACTACTTCGGCGTCGGCGCCTTCGAGAAAGCGTTCAAAACCCATGGCGTCGAGCATCGCTCGCCTGACCTCGGCGTTCTCTTCGGCCAGCACTTCACGACTGGCAAGCGTATGCGGTTGAAACGCAACTCGCTTCGTCACGGACGCACCGCGCCACCGCAGCTCGACCCCGTCGAGCTGTTTGGTAAACCGCTTCAAACCGCTGCCGGCGACGTCGACCCACGACGTAATCTTGATCCCTTGGGGAAGCGACTTGATTTGCTTGCAACCCGAGAGGTCGAGTTGGGCCACACTCTCGATCCAATCGGGCAATCTCTTGAGCCGGGCGCAATCGCGTGCCAACAAACTCCCAAACCTCAATCTTCCCTTCTTCGGCAGCGCGCTAAGGTTCGTGCACCGGTTGATGTTCAGGTAGTTCACTTCCAATTCTTCGGGCAGCGAGGTGAGGGCCGAGCAGCCCTCCAGCGAGAGCGAACCCACCTTCAGACCGACGGGTAACGACGTGAGTCGTGCACAGTCCGAAAGGTTGAGCCTTAATTCAACCTGAATATCAGGTGGCAGCACTTCGATTCCGGTCGAATGGGCGTCGAGGTCGAGGCACTTCAAACCGTTCGGCAATTCCGTCAGCCATGGGTTGTCCGAGACGTTCAGTCGCCAAAGTGAGAGGTGGTCAGGCAGTATGAACTTCTTCTTCATGCCCGAAAAGTCAAGCGAACCGTTCACCTGGATGTTCGACGGTGAGTCGCCGTCAAGAATCATAGCGAGCGCTTCATCGGCGGGAACGACTCGCGGCTTCCCCTTTGGTCGGGCTGAACCAGCGACCGTCGTCCGGGAGACAGGGGACGGCTTGGCGGTCTCGATGTACCCCTTGTCGACCTTTTGCTCGATTAGCTTATCGGCTGCGGCCTGCGCGGCGGCGGCGGATTTAAACGACTTTTTCGCCTCTCGGCCATCGGTTCCGATGCGCCCATACACGATGATGTGGCCGGCGCCCACAACAGCGATCTTCCAGAATTTGTTCGACTTGCCGTCGGTGAACTCGAATTCACGAAAGGCTGGCGCGGTCGACTTGCCGCCGGTTTGGGCTGTCTTTTTACGAGCCGTTTTTTTCACCATGAAACTACCGGATCGTGAGGATTGTGTCTTCGGGCCCGCTTTCAACTTTGACGGAGCACTACGCCTTGTCATGTTTCGCCAAACAAGAAGCAACCTTGAATGGCCGCAGTGTGAACCCGTTTCAGTCGAGAATGCGGCGGATGCTTCGCGGTGTGTATTCCCGTTGAAACCAAACCCGATAGAGCCCTTTGGTGAGCGGAATGTCGGCATGCTCGGGGTGAACAAGCGTCGCCGACTCGGCGGTTACGCGAAGAAACCGTTCGTCGCCATGTTCGTACAATTCAGCGACACCATGCTCTTGAATGCGATGTTTGTGGCCGGTCTTCTCTCCCTCGGCCAAAATGCAGTGGGGCAGGAGCTTCGCTTTTCTGGGAAGCGTCTTCGCCGGCGCGAGAAATACATCGCCGTGTCGAAACATGGTCGACTCGTTTGGTAGGATGCGGGAGATCGAAACACGACCATTATATCAGTCGGAAACGCGATGGCGATTTCGCAGTATTTGAAAACCTTCGCCGGGCGGCCCGTCGCCCGCTACGAGATCAGCAAGCGATACAGCACGCTCGCGAACAAAGCCTGGCGTGTCGCTGCCGAGTACCACTACGGCGAATTGGAAACACCGTTCATCGAAAGCCTGACCCCGTTGATCGCTGCCCCGAAAGTCAGCGAAGTTTCCACGCTAGTCGTCGGCCCGTGGGACGGCATCGTCTACGACAGCGCCTCGTCGGCCGAAACGATCGAGCTATTGGTCGCCGCGGCTCCGAAACTTGCCAGCGTGAAGGCGATGTTTTTCGGAGATATCGTGTATCGCGACACCGAAATCTCATGGATTCAGCACCGCGACATTTCGCCCCTGCTGTCGGCCTACCAACTCGAAGAATTCGCACTGCGTGGCGTCGGCGGCTTGCAAATAGGGCAGCTCAAACTCCCGCACATGAAGCGTCTCACATTTCAGGCAGGCGGATTGCCGAGCGAAATCATCAGGCAGATTGTCGCTTGCGAAATGCCGAACCTCGAATCGCTCGACCTGTGGCTCGGGGTCGAACAATATTGGGGGAACGCCACCGCCGACGACTTGGCCCCGATTCTGGATGGCTGCTTCCCCAAGGTCAAGCGGCTCGCGCTGTGCAACAAAGAGAAGCTATATGAACTGCTGCCCGCAATTCTAACTGCGCCGATTCTCAAAAAACTGCAGCGGCTTGACCTTTCCATGAGTACGTTGATCGACGAAGAAGCCGAACTGTTGCTCAGCCACGCAAAGCCCCTCAAAAAGCTCAAGGAACTCGACCTGAGCCAGAACTTTCTCTCCGCCGACATGGTCGAGCAACTTAAGAACGCCGGCCTCCCCCTGATCGCCAACGACCAACGCCAAGTCGAAGTGTACGACGACGAAGTTTACCGCTACGCGGTGACGGGTGAGTGAATCATAGGCTTTGTGTCCATTGAAACATCATTGCACCGGCATCAAGGACGGCGTACTACTTCTTCGCGGGTTTCGCGGGTTTTTCGGGCTGCTCGGGCAGTCGCAATTCGTCCTCCGACAGCGCTACGTCGGCGCCTTCGGCGGGCACGTCGACATGGGCGGTCCAAAGGATGCCGTTGACGACCATTCGCCGAAATGGCTCGCGTTGAAAGTTGCGATAGAAGTGGCCGAGCGTGGTCGCGTAGGAACGGCCGTTGCCCGGCCGCTCATAAGACCAACCGACCACGACGTCCTCGCCCTTGGTGTGCACCTGGAGCAGGGGAGTGGCGCCGCGAATCACCGGCTTTAGGTAGTACTCGTCGTGCAGCTCGTAGCTCTGCCAACCGCGGCAAATCGGATGGCGAGCCTCCAGTTGACGAAGGGGCGACGTGCCCGTGCTGAGCCCGTAGTTGGAAACCCAGGTGCCGCCGAGATAGCTGATCCAGCGATCGCCGAGCCGGTCCAGGTTCTTTTCGTAAACGGAAGACGCCCAGTGGATCGTCACCAAGCCAACGCCCGACCTCATCATTTTGTCCAGCGATCCCGCTCCGGGTCCATCCAGTAGGTACTCGGCCGCCGGACTGGAGTAGACGACGATTGCAGCGACATCCTTGAGCTTCTCCTCATCCGCCGGCCAGCCATCGGAGACCACCGCCTGAACGCCGTTGCGTGCCAAACACTTCGACAACATGCGGCTCGTGTGGAGATACATATGCGTGCCGAAGGGATGGTCGGGCTGCTTGCCGATCAATAGCACCTTGACGGCAGGCTTCACGCTGGCATCTTGCCCCCGGGCGGACTGAGAGGCAGTCCACAGGGTCAGTACCGACAGCACGAGCCAGACCGTGGAATGTTGCCGACGACGCGCGATGGTGGCGTTTGATTGCATGGATTTGCTCCACTTGCCGATGGTGGCCACGAGATAAACATCGGCAGTGTAAGCAACAAGTGAGGCGGCCGCGACCGGAAAGTTTCACTCGAGCGATGGCGAGGGTTCCGCCAACACGTGACAGACGCTTTGATTTGGATTACGATCCGAATCACGGCCGCCGCCTCACTCTACGTTCGCCACATGGGCGGAGCGCAGGATGGCGTTTCTGCCCCATGCCTGCCGACGTGATCAGACATCCCCGCGCGGCCCTGCTCGATTTCCCACCTACCTAGCCCCCAGTGCCACCATGGACCGTTTGCTCCGCCAGCCGTTTGCCTCGATTGCCACCGTCGTCTTGACGCTGCTCGCTGCGGCAGCGTTTGCTCCGGCCGCCCATGCCGAGTTGCAGGCGGGCGCCGCGACAAGCAACATCACCCCCGACATTGGCGGGGAAATCATCGGCGGCTTCGTGCCGTTTCCCTCGGTCCACATTCACGACGATCTGCATGCGCGGACGCTGGTGTTGGATGACGGCAAAACGCGCATCGCGTTGGTGGTTTGCGATTTGCTTGGCATCGACCGCGTGGTCAGCGAGCTGGCGCGGGAGCAGATCGCCAAGCAGCACCAGCTTCCGCGCGAGAACGTGCTGATCAGCGCCACTCACACGCACTCGGCCACCAGCGCCCTTGGCAAGCACCCGCGCAAACTCGAGCAGCCTGCGGACGACTACCAGCGATTTGTCGCCAAGCGGATCGCCGATGGCGTGGGGCGCGCCATTCAAAACCTGCGCCCGGCCGAGATCGGCTTCGGCACGGCCGAGGCGCCCGAGCATGTCTTCAATCGACGCTGGCACATGAAACCGGGAACAGTGCCGCTCAACCCGTTCGGCGGCATCGACATGGTGAAGATGAACCCGCCGCGCGGCAACGAGAACCTGGTCGAGCCCGCCGGGCCCACCGATCCAACGGTTTCGTTCCTGTCGGTTCGCGATCGTGACGGGGTGCCTATCGCGGTCTATGCCGCCTACTCGTTGCACTACGTCGGCGGTGTCGGCCGCGGCCATGTGTCGGCCGACTACTTCGCCGTGTTCAGCGAGCAACTCAAGTCGCTGCTCTCGCGGGAAGCTACGCTGGCACAGACGGCTGAGTCCGCCAACAAAGACCTGCCGCCGTTTGTGGCGATGATCGCCAACGGCACCAGCGGCGACATCAACAACATCGACTTCCTTCATCCCCAACCTCGGAAGGCCGCCTACGAGCAGATTCGACACGTCGGCGAGGATGTCGCCGCCAAGGTGCACGCCGCCCTATCTTCGGTGAAATACTCAGCCGAGGCGCCGCTGGCCACCGTCTATCGCGAGCCCACCATCGCCTGGCGAAAGCTGACCGAGGAGGAAACACAATGGGCCAAGGAGACACTCGCCGCCGGACGCAAGTCGGAGCGTGACCTGTCCTACATCTACGCGGAGCGCGCCACGCGGATGATGGAGTACCCCGAGACCACCACCGCTCCATTGCATGTGTTGCGCATCGGCGACACCTGCATCGGCACCATGCCGTTTGAAGTGTTCAGCGAGATCGGGCTGGAGTTCAAAAAACGCTGCCCGCTGCCCAATGGCTTTATGGTTGAGCTGGCGCACGGCTACTTTGGATATTTGCCCACGCCTCGACAGCATCGGCTCGGCGGCTATGAGACCTGGCTCGGCACCAACCGTGTAGAGCGAGACGCCTCCACCAAACTGCTGAACGAGTTGCTGGAAATGGCCAAGTCGCTGAAGTAACCGACAACCGTCACTCGCCTGGCTGCGCAATCGCTCGCCAGTTCGACAAACCCGCTCGTCGGTGGCAACGTCCTCCCGACAGCCAGATAAGCGATAACCACACACCACCGGAATTCGACCAACATGCTCTCGCTTGCTTCCCCACATTGGCCCGCTTTTGCAATGCTCACCGCGCTTTGCACTCTCTGCCAGGCTCAGCCGTTGCTGCTGGTCAGCGCTTCGTATCAGAAGGATGTGATCGCGTTGTGCGAACGAGACGGCGCCGTGGTGTGGCAATACAAGACAGGCGGTCCCGCGCAGGGACATGCGGGTCACCATGAAGTGCAGATGCTGGCCAACGGCAATATCCTCTACCACGACGACTGGAAGGTAGTGAAGGAGATGCAGCTGGACGGCAAAGTCGTCTGGCAGTTCGTGGGCGACAACATCCATGCGTTCAGTCGGCTCCCGAACGGGAATACGATGATTGCCGAATCGGGCAAGGAGCGGATCATCCTGGTCGATGCCGCGGGCAAGGTGATTCAGGAGACGCCGCTTGGCAAAGACGGGCGTGGCAAGACTCGGCAAGCCGAGGTGCTCAACAACGGCAATTTTTTGGTATGCGCCGAACAGCCGGGGACGGTCACCGAATACGAGCCGAGCGGCAAGATCGTCTGGGAGCATCCCATCGGCACGCGAGTGTACGGCGCCATCCGGCTCCGCAACGGCAACACATTGATCGCCTCGGGCTCGGGCAACTCGATCGTTGAAGTCGCGCCCGACCACTCGGTGGTCTGGGAGGCCAAGCAAACGATTCCGGCATCGCCACGGCCGATTGAGTTGAAGTGGACCGCGTGCTTGAAAGAGCTGCCCAACGGTCACTTGCTCGTCGACAACTGCCACGCCGGTCCCGACCATCCACAGTTGTTTGAGCTGGATCGACGAAAAAAGGTCGTCTGGCAATTCAACCAGTACGACCTTGTCGGCAACGGCATGGCCTGCTTTGACTACATCGATGGCGACCGCGCCACGAAGATTCGCGCAGCCATTGGTCAGCTCCAGCCGGCTACCTCTCGCTGAACGCGAACTCCTGGGACGAAGGCGTGTGCTCGTCGATCGCGCGGAGTCGCTCGACCACCTCGTCGAAGTCGCCATCGAGGCACTGAACGGCAATCAGCAGCTCGCT